>JANOFL010000180.1:0-57109 GCA_031405895.1 Planctomycetota bacterium | reverse complement strand
CCGCGATGTGGCCGCCCGGATCGGCAAGTCTGAAAACTCGGTCTATGTCAACGCCGCCCGGCTGATGCAAAAGCTCCGGGAACTGTGCGCCAGCTATATGGAGGAACTCGATGACGATGACTGACCAGGAGTGCCTCGACGAAGGCGAGATTCTCGCCCTCGCTTCGGCCCCGCCCGAAAGTCGTCCGACCAGTGCCCGCACCAGCGCCCACCTTGCGACCTGCGTCGTCTGTCGCGGCGAAGTCGAGCAGATGCGGCGCGGACAGCAGGCCCTTTACCGGCTGCTCGACCCGGTCGTCCGCGCCAACCTTGACTCGGTTTCCGGGACCATTCCGCGGAGCGGGCAGATTCGGTCCGCTGCCGCTCCTGCGGAGAAGCCCCGGGAAGCGAACGCGAAGCCCAAATCCGCTCGTCCTGACGAACAGGTCCGGCTGCGTCCCGGTCAGCGGCTGGGCAAGTATCCAATCCGGCAGTTTCTCGGCCGCGGCGGGCTTTCCGAAGTCTACCTTGTTACGCATCCGGAACTGGAGATTGTGCTGGCGGCAAAAATCTGCCGGCTGGACGAAGACACTCTGCGTGGCAAGGCAGGACTGTGGCAGAAAGAAGCCCTCCTGCGCCAGGAAGCCGCGACGTTGGCCAGGCTGTCCGACAGCCGCAACATCGCACGCGTCTACGACGTGGGCTTCGCCGATGGCATCGGTCCGTTCGTCGTCATGGAGTATGTCCGGGCACGCAACCTCCGCCAGTGCTGGCAGGAGTATGCCAACGATCCAGCCCGCGCGGTCGAGCTGATGTCGCGAATCGGCCAGGCCGTGGGCGAAGCCCATGCCCAGGGGATCGTCCACGGCGATCTCAAGCCCGAAAATGTGCTGGTCGACGAACGGGGCGACATCAAGCTGATCGATTTCGGGATGGCCCGCATCCGCGACGCCTGGGAGCTGGGGCAGGGCGACGAAGTCGATGGCGGGACGCCGGGTTACATGGCACCCGAGCAGGCCAACGGCCAGGCGGGGCTGGTCCAGACTTCTTCGGACGTCTACGCCCTCGGCGCGATGCTGCTGGAGCTGGTGACGGGCAAACGGCCTGGCGAAACCTGGACCGAAAACCGGGCCATGACGCGGCTGAAAAGTGTCGTTGAACAGAGCCTCGCCAGTGATCCGGCCCGTCGGTTCGCGACCGGCAGGCTTTTCGCCGAGGCGCTCACCACCAGCTGGCCCGTGGCCAGGTCGCGCGGTTCGTCGACGTGGGTCCTTGCACTGGTCGCGGGTCTCGCGTTGCTCGCCGCGGTAATCAGTTATCTCTGGTGGAACAGTCGCCCCGCGGCTGAGCCCTCATCGCCGCCGGGTCCGATTCCCGGTCTGCTCCAGTCGGACGACAGCCGGCGGGTGGGCATCAGCCAGATGTTGCCGCTCGAGACTGGCCGCGCCGTTTCGGTTTCCGCTGTCGTTCCCGCTGATTTGAACTGGTATGTCGTCTGGATCGACAGCGGACGAAAAGTTGAAGTCTTTTCTCCGGAGAGTGGCGAACTGGCGCTGGAAACCACACCCGTGGGCGATGGACGCGACGAGCGGCTTTACTGGCCCAGACCCACAGAGGATTCGGTGGTGCTGGGCGGAGCGGGCGGCAGCGAAATGGTGATGCTGATCGGCGTGCGGCGCGACCGGCAGGGCTTTGAAGCAAGCCTGGTCAAATCCATCGAAGACGCGATCGCAGGAGAGAACCTCTGGCCCGCAATTTCTCCAGACCTCTACGTTCGCTGTTCGCGCGATGACGTCCAGGCCGGTTCGGCCGAAGGCACTCCGGGCTCGGTCACGGCCAGCCAGGCCAAGCCCGACCGGCAGTTTGAACGGACCGTTCAGCGGCTGCGGCTGGAACTCCGCGACCAGTGCGATTTCCTGCTCGGTGAAGCGTTCTGTGTGATGACACCGCCCGAACCGGCCCAGCCGGTCGAAACGACACCCGCCAACTGGCAGCCCGACGACGCGCTGCCCCAGCCCGTCGAAACGGTGCCGCCGGCCGTGGTTGGCCCGAGCGGACCGATCGCTGCCGAGGGGCAAGTGGTGCAGTCTCCGGCTCCTGCACCTGGAACTGAACTTTCGATGCCACCGGCAGCGGGAACGGTCCCGGCAACTACTTCCGGCGCGGCGGCTGCGGTCGGCCAGTCCAACACATCTGGCGGCACCACGCCCCAAAGCCCACCCGCTCCACCCGACGACCGGTTTTGACGTGGAGGGCCTTTCAGCGGGCCCGCCAGAACTCTTCATCGGGCAACTCGGCAACGCCCACATGCTTCCGCAGGTCGTTGCGAAAGCGTATTGCGTCGACCGGATAGCCGGCGGTCGGACGGATTCCGGCGATCCGCGCCTGCCAGTGCGAGTTCCACTGCAGCATCGCCAGCTCGCGGAAGTACTTGGCCGTCATCGAGGCCAGGGCGACGGGAAGGCTCCCTTCGCCGCCCACGCGAAAGCTGATGTCCAACTTGCGTGGCGATTCATCAGGCGGCCCATCATGGATCAGCCGATACTGGCTGATCGCTGGTGACTCGCTGGTGATTTCGCATTTGTGATTGGGCCAGTGGCTGCGCAACAGGGGCGCGTATCGCTGCCGCCCGCCCTGCCGGTCGCAGATCATGGTGACGGAGTCGTCCACCCTGCGGACATTCTCGACCAGTTTGCGGACCAGCTGCATGGTCACCGCGCCGAGCAGCCGGCTTTTGTTGCCATGCCGGTCCAGCAGTTCGTTGAACTTACGCGGATAGATTACCGCGGCGGCGATCCGGTGAAGCCGGTACCCGGCGCCTGCCAGCCCGCCGCGCAGGGATGCAGCTGCATCCCCAATCGCCGCGTGAGCTACCGCGACCGGCAAAACAAGCGGACCTTTCGCCACCCAGTCGTTGACCGGCGTTTCACCCGCTCGTGGGGCCAGGCTCCCGTCTGGCCGATGATCCAAAATCGCGGTTTCCGGTTCGTCGATTCGCCAGGTGAGTGGCAACTGCTCCGGGTTGGCAGCCGGCTCGACCGGCAGTTGTTCGGGCAGTTTCAGAAACCAGGCTTGCAGTTCGTTCCAGGATCGGGGAGGCGTGTCCGTTTTCAAGGTGCAGGCAAGTGCTGCCAGGACCGTGGCCTCGAGTCCGGCCAGCCCGCCGCTGACCCGTTTGGAATCGCAGACTTGCAGCCGGCCCGGAACTGAATTGCGGCTGACGACGGTTTTCAGATCATGGTCGAAATCGCACTTGGCGGCTGGCGTTTCCCAGCTCGTGCCCGCTACGACCAGCGGTCCGAGATTGGGTCCGTAGCCCGCTTCATCAACTCCCGCGATCAGTGGCATGGTATCCAGTTCGTGGGTGAGAGCGGTTCAGCGACTACAATCCGCTCGTGGCGGCCTGTTCAGCGCTCATCAGTCGGCAATTCACTTCGCGGCAATATGAAGCTCACGTTGCTCAAAGACAACCAGGCCCGGCTCAAGGGCGTTTACAAGGCAGAGCCGGAACGGGCCCGCCAGACGCTTGTCGCGCGCGGGACCGTGGACTTTGCCAACCTCGCTGTGCGGATCGACGAGCCGAAACTGTTCGATCCGGCTGGCCTGCACCCGGCTGGCGGTGGCGATGGAACGTTTGGCTGCCCGGTGGAAATTTTTCTGGCCGGGCTGGTGACTTGCGCCGGGGTCACACTGGCAGCCGTCGCCACCTCGATGCGACTGGAGATAAACGCGGCGACCGTCACGGTTGAGGGCGACCTCGACTTTCGCGGCACGCTGGCGGTTGATCGGGAAGCCCCGGTCGGATTGACGGCGATCCGGCTGTCGTTCGATCTGGCCTCGACGGCTCCCGCCGACCAGCTGGCCAAACTGATCGAGTTGACCCAGCGCTACTGCGTGGTCCACCGGACGCTGGAGGCACCGCCGGTTGTGGAGGTGGACTGGCTGGTCGTGCCAGGTTGAACTCGTTCCCGGGCTCCCGCCCGGGAATGCACTGACCAAAGGCTCTGCCTTCCGCGATGCCTGGTTGCCGGACCCGGTCCTGGGAATCCCCGAACAGCCCCATGCGGTCAAGGCGGAGCCTTTGGTCAGTGCGATCCAAGGCGGGAGCCTTGAACCAAGTAGGACCGAGTTGCCTATCCGCCCGGTTTCTGGCCGTCTGACGCAGGTGCGCCGAGGTCGCGTTCCAGCATGGCGTTCAACTCGTCGTCCTTGAAGATGTCGTTGTCTTCCATCCCGAGTTTCTCGTCGAGGTCGACCACGATCGACTGCATGCGGACCCAGTCTTCGTCGGAGACGGCGACCGAGTCGCTGATCCGTTTGCGTTCGATTTCGTCCAGCATCGTGGTGATGCCGGCGATCGCCTTGTCGTACTTGCCGACATCGGCCTGGAGCCGGGCGATTTCCGTGTTCCAGCCCTCCAGATTCCGCACGGCGTATTCCAGATCGGGCTTGCCGCGGATGTCGGCCGTCGAGGAGACGCCGCTCGTCTTCAGGTAGTCGACCGTCTCCTGCTTCTTGCTTTCCAGCCGGGCGATGCCGCGGCGGACTTTGTCCTGGTCCATTCGCAACGCGGCGAGCCGGTCGCGGAACTCTTTCTCGGTTCGCGGCAGCCGGTTGGGATCAGCCGGCGCGGCTGGCGGCGATCCCCAGTTGAGGTCCCAGGCGACGTAGGCGATCAGAATGCCGAAGCACAATGTTGCGAGAACTGCCAACAGGCGGGGTGACATGGCCTCGATTCCGGTTCAGAAAAAAGCAGCCAGCCGGAGAGCCGGCCGGCTGCGCTGACAGTTCAGGTTGTAGGCAAGGGTCAACTCCCGGACTTGCCGAGAATCGCATCGAGCTGGTTGAGGGTCGAATTGAGGTCGGCCGGCTCGGCCAGCAGTTCGTCGGCAATCGAGGTGTTGGACTGCAGGTCTCTGAGGTTCTCTTCCTCTTTTCGCATCGCCGTTTCCACATCGACAAAGAGGCCCTCGATCTCCTTGCTCAATGAGGCGTACTTTTCGGTGATCGAGGTTTCATTGCCGGCCAGGTCCGTCGCATTCTTGACCGCGTCCATCGCGACCTTGCGGCTGTCAATCTCCTGCATTTTGGTCTCAATCTGGGTGATCATGTCCTTGCCGGCGGTCTCCTGCTTTTTCAGGAAGTCCAGTGCACGGCTCATCGCGTCGATGCTGGTCTTGAGATTGGTTTCCAGTTCTGTTTTGGCACTGTTGTAGGCACCGATCAGTTCCTGCGCGGCCTGATTGAGTTCGTCCGCTGTCCAGCTCTTGCCGTTCTTCTCGACCGATCCCGAGTCCTTGGCCTGAGTCAGAAGGGCCTGCAGGGACTCCATCTTTCCTTTGATTTCTGCAACCTTGGCCTCAGCATTGGTTTTCTTGAGATTGAGCTGCTCCAGCCTGACTTCGGTATTGATCCGCTTCTCGCGGACATCTTCCATGTCGGTCCGGAGTGCTGCGTAGTCCTGCTCGATTTTCTTTTTCTTGACGTCCAGCTCGCCCAGCAGTTTGTCGATCTGCGCCACGATCTTGTCTTTGGCGACTGCGCCACGCGGTCCACAACCGTAGAACACGACAAGGCCAATCACGGCCGCCGCGGCCAATACGCCCACCAGTGCTTTCATGACTCTTCTCCGGCTTTCACAAGACCCGCGCTCCCGCCGGACGCCCGTCAACTGAACGGGACCTTGCGCCGCGGATGCACCCAACTGACGTCGGCAGGAGCGGGCTCCAGCCACGCCGCGCGACGGATTCCCGTTGCGCTCATCTCTCACCGAACTGAACCGGGATTATACGGGTTGCCGGACGGTTGTCGAATGAAGAAGCACTGGGGCCGGAAGCGGGCTGACAAAGAATGAGCCTGAGGCGCTAGCCGAAAACGCTGAATCAACCGTTGACTTGCAGCCAGGGGAATCGGCTAGCGCCTCAGGCTCATAAAGATGGGGAGCCGATCGCGATCACGCGCCGCGTCGCCAGAATCTGCCCAGTCGTGCGGTCAACAGTTCCCGCAGCTGCGCCATCTCAATGGCCGAAAAATAGATGGGCGTCAGCAAAGCAAGCCCTGTGACTGCACCCGCCAGGACCAATGCCCACGCCGGCCCCGCCAGCAGGGCGAACGGAAAGAGCAGCCCGATCCAGCACCCGGCATCCGGAGGACAGCCCATCCGCCAGTTGACGACAAACATTGCCGTCACGCCCATCAGGTTCCCCGCCGCCGTCGCGATGACGGCACCCCAAAGCCCCCAGACCGGAATCAGCACGGCGTTCAGCCCGATGTTGCCGGCCAGGCCGATCGCCATCGCCATTACCGCGAACTTGCCTCGTTCGCTGACCCAGAGGTAGTCCTGGGAAACGGTCTGCAGGCTGAACCACGCGCAGTAGGCAAGCGTCAGTGGCAGAATCGCCAGGCCGTCGTCGTACTTGCCTTGCAGGACCACGTTGAAGATCAGCGGACCGGCCGCCAGCAACAGGGCGTTGCCGGCCAGCATGCCGAGCGAGGAGAGCTTGATCGTCATGTTCATCTGCCGGCGGGCTTTGGACAGGTCTCCCGCGAGCCACGCCGCCGTGACGTAGGGCAGCAGCAGCCCGCTCAGCATCGTCGCCACGCTGACCATCAGGAGCGGCACGACCCGGCTGCTGTGGTACTGGCCGAGAGCGCCCTGGACCTCAAACACACTGAGGTTGCTGCAGTGGACCAGCATGTAGCGGTCGACCAGCTCGAAAGCGTTGTGGACGATGTTCGAGACCCACCACCAGGCGGCAAAGGGGGCCACCCGCAATGCCATCTGCCCGGGCGAAAGCGGCTGGTCGTGAGCCGCGATCTCGCCCCGCCGGTGCCGGAGATAGCCCAGCGCCGGCACTGCGCCAATCAGACAGCTCAATCCGAATCCCGCCAGCGCCGCCAGCGCGTCATTTCGGACTAGCAGGAACACGACCGCCAGCAGCGTAAAGGTCACGCCCGAGACAAATCGCATCCGGCTCGCAAGGCGAATCTGCCGCAAGGCTTCGACCAGCGTCGTGAGATAATTGTTCAGCGTGACCAGAACCAGGGCCCCGGCCATCGCGTACATCAGCGGCCACTGGCCCGGCTGGCCCAGAATCTGCTGGCTGAAGAAGCCGGGAAAGACCACGATCGCGACCGCAAGCAGTCCCGTTGTCAGCGTGCAGACGCGACCAATGTGCTTCAGGAACGCACCCAGCTGCCGCGACTGGCTGTAGTCCTCGACATAGCGGCCAAAGCAGCCCGGCAACCCCAGCACCGCCAGCGGGGCGAGCATCATGAGGAAACCGTGAATCATCGAGAACTGGCCCAGTTCCTGCTCCGTCATCAGCCGACAGAACAGGATTCCGCGAACCGCCCCGAGCATCCGTTGCATGACCGTGAGGACAATTGCGAAGATCAATCCGCTGACCAGCGCATCGGAGACGATCCGCCGCGCGGAGTCATTTCCGTGGAGAGCGGAGGCGGCGGGCGGTGACATCACGGAGATTCGGACCTGGAAAGCGGGTCGCAGTTGGCGCGGGATCAGCCCAAGTTTCGGTCACGATTCCGGCGTCGCACGACGGCGGACCTGTTTTTTGTCCGAAAAGCACTTACAATCCGCAGAATCGCCATCAGCCCTCCACCGCCACCCGCCCCGTCGGCTTCCAGGTGACCTGCACGGTCACACCGCGGGTGGCAGGGTGCGCCAAGTGGCACGGCAAGACCGCGGATTTGAGTGCCGCCTGATCAAGGCCTTTTCCTGAACGCGAAACCATCCGGGCAGCGTCCGACGCCCGTGATTCCGCCAGGCGACCGGCCGGGTTGAGAAAACCAATGACTGACGAATTTGCTTCGCTGGCCACCGCGCTGAAACTTTCCCCCGCCCAGGTCCGGGCCACGGCCGAGCTGCTCGACGCGGGGAACACGATTCCCTTCATCGCCCGCTTCCGCAAGGACCTTACCGGCGGACTCGACCCCGAACAGATCCAGGCCGTCCGCGAAAAGCTCGCGACGCGGCGGGCGCTCGATGAGCGCAAGACCTTCGTGCTCAAGTCGATCGAATCGCAAGGCGCGCTGACGCCCGAGCTGGAACAGTCGATTCGTGGCGCGAACAACAGCCGCCACGTCGAGGACCTCTACCTTCCGTTTAAAACCCACAAACAGTCGCTCGCGCTGACCGCGCGGCAACAGGGCCTTGAACCGCTCGCCCAGATGATCCTCGGCGGCCAGTCCAGCCCGGAGGAAATCGCGGCCCTGGCTCTGGCGATGGTCCGTGTCGACCGCGGGCTGAACTCGGTCGACGACGTGATGGCTGGCGTACGGCACCTGATCACCGACCAGTACGCGGACCACGGCGGACTGCGCCACGAATTGCGACAGCTCTACTGGAAGTCGGCCACGCTGGCCTGCAAGCTCGCTCCGACACCAGGAGCCGCGGCAACGCCCGTCGCGGAAAACTCCGCTGGAACCGGCGCTGAGACGGTTCCTTCCGAACCGGCCGCCGGCACGGTGGAATCAGAATTGGCTGCGGCAACGGCCCACGACCACCCAACAGACGCACCCACGGATGCCGCGAGTGCCGCCCACGAAGCGTTCGCCGCGGAAGCCGTCGTCGACGATGAAGCCCCCGACGACTCGGAATCCCCCGACGACTCCGAAGCCTCCGACCATTCGGACGACGAAACGGATGATGCTGATCCGGAACTCGAGGAACATCCGGATAAAGTAGTGGCACAGGACGCCGCGACCGTCGCCTCCGGTTCCGGGGACGCGACCGTTGATGCTCAAGTGCCCTCCGGCGCGAACGAAACCAGCGAATCGGGCACCGCAGCCTCGCCAGCCACGGAATCACCGGCCGTGGCCGATGGACTTGCATCCGTCCCTGCCGTCGATGCTGTTGCTTCCATCCCTCAACCAGCTCCCTCCGCGACGACCACTCCCGACGCTTCGCGCAAACGCAAAAAGAAAAAGAAGAAACCGGTCGAGAACCCTTTCCGCGACTACGAGAACTTCGAGCAGCCGGTCGCGCGGATGCCTGATCACCGCGTGCTCGCCATCAACCGCGGCGAACGGGCGGGACTGGTCAAGGCCCGCGTGCGGGTCAACCAGGAGCAGGTCGAGACCATCGCGCTGGCCAAGCTCGTGCCCGCCGGCCATCCGCTCGCCGAATTGCTTGCTGACTGCGCCCGCGAAGCGATGGCCCGGCATATCCAGCCGTCGCTCGAGCGCGAAGTCCGCCGCGAGCTGACCGAGAAAGCCGAATCGCACGCGGTCGAGGTCTTCACGCACAACCTGCGGGCCCTTTTGCTCCAGCCACCCGTCGAAGGCAAGCGGATTCTCGCCGTCGATCCGGGCTACAAAAGTGGCTGCTCGATTGCCATCGTCGATCCGCGCGGCAGCCTGCTCGCGGCCGAGCGGATCTTCATTGTCGGCAACCAGGCCCGCAAGGACGAAAACCGCCAGAAGCTGGCCCGCCTCGTTCGCGAACACCAGATCGACGTGATCGCGATCGGCAACGGCGCGGCTTGCCGTGAAGTCGAACAGCTGGTCTCCGACGCCATCGCCAAAGACCTGACCGACCTGCCCGTCCGCTTCGTGATGGTCAATGAGGCCGGAGCGAGCATCTATTCGACAAGCGAAACCGGCAAGGAAGAACTGCCTCACGCCTCGCCCGGAACGCGGAGTGCCGTTTCGATTGCCCGGCGACTGATCGATCCGCTCAGCGAATTCGTCAAGATCAGCCCGGGACACCTCGGGATCGGCCTCTACGAGCACGACATCAAGGCCCGACATCTCGCCGATTCGCTCGACGAAGTCGTCGCCGAATGCGTCAACTATGTCGGCGTGAACGTCAACACGGCCAGCCCTTCGCTGCTGCGGCACGTTTCGGGACTGAACCAGCTGACGGCCCGCCGGCTGTACGATTTCCGCCAGTCGCGGCCGATCACCAACCGCGAGGCAATTCGCGAAGTCGCGGGGATTGGCGATGCAACCTTTGTTCAGGCCGCCGGCTTCCTCCGCGTCTACAACGGCGACCAGCCGCTCGACGAGACCAGCATCCACCCCGAGTACTACGCGGTCGCTGTCAAGCTGCTGGAACAGATTGGCCAGCCGCTGGCCAACTGGCAACGCCCAGCCCCGGCCGAAGCGGCACCATTCGCCGACGCGCCGACTGATTCGGCATCCACCGAAGCAGTCGCTGCCGAAGCAATACCAGCCCGAAGCGCATACGAGGGATCTTCGCCCTCCGGCGCCCCGCAATCGCCTGATTCCCCTGCGCCTCATAACGCGGCCCTCGTGAGCGATGGCGCGACTTTGGAGACTGTTACGGCTGATTCCGTACCTGCAGGGACAGTTCCGGGCGGGGAGACAGGAACAATTGGCGCGGACGAGCAGTCAGGGACAACTGCTCTGCATTCGATGGCGGCCCAGCCAGTGATGGCAGTCGCTCCTCCCGCACCCGCGCGGCCGGCTTTCGCGCTCGACGCGGAAGCGACCGGCGCCTTGTCGCGGATGGACGTTGCCGCATTGGCCCACGAGCATGGCGTCGGCGAAATGATGATGCGCGACATCATCGACAACCTTTGCCGTCCCCGGCGCGACCCGCGACTGGCCCTGCCGGCCCCCGTCTTCCGCTCCGGCATCCTCGGCTTCGAAGACCTTAAGCCCGAGATGCAGCTGACAGCCCAGGTCATCAACGTCGTCGACTTCGGCGTGTTCGTCGACGTCGGTCTGGGCCATACCTGTCTCGTCCACGTCAGCGAACTGTCGCGCGGGTTCATTCGCGACCTCTATCACTCATTCGCCGTCGGCGACGTTCTGACCACGTGGGTTCGCGAGATCGACACGGCGCGGCGGCGGGTCAAGCTTTCCGCATTGCCCCCCGGCACGCAGCGGTTTGAACGCCACCCCGGCCGCGGCCGGCAGGACCGCCATGGCCAGCGCGGTGGTTCGGTCGAAGGTCCAGCGGGCGGCGAAGGGTCCACGGATGGGTCGGTTGAACGTCCACCGCGCCGCGATGGCGCTCCCGGCCGGCGATACGGCGAAGGACGACCAGGTGGCGCTCGTCCCGCCGCCGCGCATTCCGGTCCGTCGGGTGGCCAGCCCGGCGGTTCGCGCCAGGGACCTCCCGGCGACAACAGCCGTCCCCGTTTCGAACGCGGCTCGCGCCCGCCCCGACGCGGCGACCAGCGCCGGGGCGAACAGCAACAGCGGACCTACGAACGGAAGCCGGCCAAGCCAAAATTCGTCAAGCCGATCGACCAGGAAATGCTGCGCGGCGAAAAACCAATGCGCTCCTTTTCCGACCTCGCACAGTTCTTCGAAAAGAAAGACGATGAACCGGAAACGCCACCGGAATAGCCTTGGTGCCGTGTCACAGGCCAGATTTAGGGTGAACCGACGGCGCTAGCCGCGGGCTCTTCGAGGAGCCCGTACGCTAGCGCGTTTCGGTTCACCAGAGCCACCCTAAAACCCGACGTTGACGAAACACTATAGCCGCTCGCAGACTGCGACGTAGCATTCGGCGAGGTCGCGGTTGGCGTCGGTGGTCGGAACCAGTCCGGCGGGCTGGTCGTGGTTGTATTCCCAGGCAGTGCCCGAGTTCTGGTTGTAGACGACCAGAGTCCGGAAGTACTGGTCGAGCAATCCGGTGAATGAAGCGAGGTCGTACTCCTTGGTGTGGAAAGGGGCGATCGCCAGCGGCCAGCGATTGGGCGTTGAGCAGATCAGCTTGCCGCCCGGCCGCAGGATTCTTGCCAGTTCGGCGATGACGGCCACGTCGGATGGAACGTGCTCGATCGTCTCGAACGACGTCACCAGTTCGACGGCGTCATCACCGAGCGGCAACCGTCCGGCATCGGCAACGGAAAACTTCACCCGTTCGGCACCGTAGCGGCGCTGCGCGTAGCGGACCGCTTCCGGAGTGTTGTCAAATCCCTCGACGTGTCGGGCGAGCCCTTTTTCGGCCAGTGTCCGGCAGCCATATCCGGTCCCACAAGCCACATCGGCCACGATCCTGTCGCGCGCGTAGCCGGCCGCGAACTCATAACGGGCAAGGTGGAACCGGGACCGCAACGGATCGAAAACGGGAACCAGCGCATCCATCCGCTCGACGCGGTTCTTCCAGAGCCAGGCACCGTCCTCGTCGCCGAGGCAGAGGTCGAGGACTTTCTCCAGTCGCTCCACCTGGCCGCGCAGTCGCTCGATCTGGCCGCGCTGGTTGCGGATGTAGCCGAAAGCTTCATCGAGGCGTTCGTCAATCGGCCGGTTCATCTTCCCGCAGTCCCCCCACAGCGGGCCAAGGCCGATTGCCCCCACTCTCGCCGCCGCTCCATGGTGGCTGGCCAGCGGGATTTTTTCCAGCCGCGAAGTCTGCGGCACTAGTGCTGCGTCACAGGCCGGTTTTAGGGTGAGCCGACGGCGCTAGCCGCGGGTTCTTCGAGGAACCCGGACGCTAGCGCGTGCCGGCTCATCAAAGCCACACAAAAACCCAGCGTTGAGGAAGCACCATTCGGCTACCATTCGTGCTCGTTGACCGGACGGCGGAGGGTCAGCAAGAAGTCCGGCCCCAGCTCTTGCGACTGGGTAAGCCGAAAACCCAGCCCTGCCGACAGTTGTGGCCGGCCAGCTCCTCCGACGGGAGAAGGGGCACGCGATCCGCCCAGCACCAACGGCGCGACAAAAGCATGAACCTCGTCGATCTCTCCCAGTTCGGCCAGGCTGCCCAAAACCCCGCTTCCCCCTTCGGCCAGCAGGTTGGTGCAGGAATGGCTGCCCAGCAGATCAAGCAGCTCGCCCATTCGCGCGGTGTACGATTCCCCGTTCAGAACGACAAACTCGACGGCACATTTTTCCAGCCGCCGGCGATTGGCCTGGTCGTGATCGCTGGTGCAAGCCACCAGAACCGGAACCTCGCGCGCGGTCCGCGCCAGGGCAGATTCGCTGGACAGGCTGCACCGTGAATCGCACACCACGCGGAGGGCCGTTCGCGGTCCGGCAGGCCGCGCCGTCAAAAGCGGGTCATCCGCCCGAACAGTTCCGCTGCCGACCAGAATGGCATCGACCTTTCCCCGGACACGATGCGCGGCGGCGCGCGATTCGGAAGAAGTAATCCAGCGGCTCTCGCCGCTGGTCGTCGCGATCTTCCCGTCCAGCGACATCGCCCATTTGGCGATGACCCACGGCCGGCCGGTTCGTTGCAGCTTCTGGAATGGGCGGTTCAGGTCGATCGCCGGCCCGCATTCCGGAATCACTTCAACGTCGATGCCGGCGGCGCGGAGCCGGCGAATCCCGCTGCCATTGACTGAGGGATGGGGGTCGATACAGCCCACCAGGACCCGGGCGATGCCACGTTCGATCAGCAGGTCACAGCAGGGCGGCGTTTTGCCGGTGTGGTTACAGGGTTCGAGCGTGACCGCGAGCGTTGCGCCGCGGACGTCGCCTCGCGCGGCTTCGATCGCTTCGACCTCCGCATGGGGTCCGCCGAACTGCTGGTGCCATCCCTCGCCAACTGCCTCGCCATTCCGGGCGACCACGCAGCCGACCATCGGGTTGGGCTCGACGCGCCCTTCTCCCCGACGGGCCAGTACGACCGCGCGCTGCATCAGGTCGAGTTCGATCCGTGTTGGTGTTTGGGTCATCGGCGATGCTGGCTGGTTATCCGGATCACGGTTCGCGGGAAGTGGTCTGGAATGTGTCAGAGCGCGGCTACGATGGTTTCCCGGACGGGCATCCAGGGAGTCTTTTTGGCTGAAAAAGTGGCCTTTTTTTGTGTTTCGCGGCCCGTTTTTCGCGAAAATGCGGCCCTTTGACGGACTTGCCCCCTGTTTCCGCTTGAAATTTCGGCTTCAACTACTCTAATTCTCGCCGTTTCAGCCCGTTACGGCCACTGAATCGCTGTGTTTCGTCTTGCGGGTCACCGGGCTTGTCGGAGACAGGTCCGCCGGTTCCCGCAAGGCAATTACCGTTTCCCCAGAACCCAGAGGAGCTTCGTTAATGGCAAAAAAAGCCTCCGCCGCCAAGGCCCCCAGCAAGACCGAAGTGCTCAACAACATGTCCGAAGCGACCGGACTGAGCAAGAAGGACATCGGTGCCGTGTTCGATGCGCTCGCCGCCGAAATCGGCAAGAACATCTCAAAGAAGGGTGGCCCGGGCATGTTCGCCATCCCCGGCCTTTGCAAAATCGTGGTCAAGAACAAGCCGGCCCTGCCGCGCCGCCAGGTCCGCAAGCCCGGCACCAACGAAATGGTCTGGGCCGAGGCCCGCGCCGCAAGCCGCGCCGTCCGCGTTCGCCCGCTCAAGGGCCTCAAGGACATGGTCTCCTGATTTTCAAGCGCCGGCTCCGGCGATTGTCTGCGGACTGTTTGGCCGGCTCCCCTGCGGGAGCCGGCTTTTTTTGGCGCGACAGCGTGCTGCCCGTCACTGCACTTTCGCCGAAACAGTGTGACTGGCCGAAACGCGGTCAGCCGGATTGCTGGCCCCGCCGATACCAGGCTTGCCGGCAGGCCTCGACCGGTTTTGCAGGTGGCGCTGGATTTGCCGGTTTGGCCGGTCAGGCAAGATGCACGGGGCAAGGTGGCCTTGGCTTGCCGCCAGCCTCTTCCTGAAGCCGGAACTTCCCCGGCCTGCGTCCGCCTCCTGACCTACGCTTGGTCAGATTCGCGCCCGCATTGCGCGAAGGGCTGGCACTCTTGGCAAACCGTCCAGGCAGACTCCTGTGTCCATTCGGCATCGAAACCGGTTTGCGCGGGGAGCCGTGGTCGTCGAACTGGCGATCTCGTTGCCGCTCCTGCTGCTCGTGATGTTCTCGACGCTCGAAATCTGCTCGGCGATCAAGCTGCGGCAGAGTCTGGCGATTGCGGCCTATGAAGGGGCACTTGTCGCGGTCGTCCCGGCCGCGTCCAGCGATGACGTCCAGTCGGCCTGCCAGTTCGTTCTCGTCGACCGGGGCGTCAACAGTGGTTTGATTTCGATCGAGCCGGCTGGTTTCGCAACCGCACCCGCGGGCAGCCAGATCCGGATTGCCGTCAGCGCACCCCGGCATGAGAACTGTGTGCTCTTTGGCGGACTCTTCGGCGCGGCAACCACGGTGTCGCAAGCCGTTTTCATCAAGGAATTTGACTGATGCCGATTCCCAGCCGGATCCGGAAAACCGGTCGCGTCCGGGGTGCAGCCCGCCGCGGCGCGGTCATCGTGCTGGTCGCTATCCTGATGATGGTGTTGCTCGTCATCAGCGCTTTCGCGATCAACGTCTGCTACATGTCGCTTTGCCAGACTGAGCTGCGGATCGCCTGCGACGCGGCGGCCAGAGCCGGGGCGAGGGAACTGGCCCGCAACGGTGACGACGGGAGCGCCTCGAACGCAGCCGTCGCCATTGCGGCCGCCAATCGCGTGGCCGGCAGCCCGGTCGCGCTGTCGCCCGGTGACATTGAATTTGGCCGGTCGGCGCGAAGTTCAGCCACCGACCGCTTTGACTATCAGCCCGGCGTGACACCGCTCAACGCGGTTCGCGTCAATGCCCGCCGGACCTCCGACTCACCCTCGGGAAGCGTCAGCCTTTACCTCGGCGGGCTGCTCGGCACGACCAGTTTTGAGCCGCAAGCCTGGTCCACCGCAGCGGCGACCAACCTCGACGTTTGTCTGGTGGTCGACATGAGCGGTTCGATGGCGTTTGAACCGGATGAAAGCTCAGGCGGCCAGCCCCGCGCAGCGGACCTCAACAGCAATGGCAGCTGGGATCCCGGTGAATGGAGAGTCGGCGATCCGCCGCCGATCCCCGGCAATGCCCGCTGGAACGGCCTGAATGCGGCGGCCAGCGCGTTTTTCGACAAACTCCAGGCGACACCGGAAACCGAGCGCGTTGCCACTGTGCTCTTTAGCAGCAGCGCCGGCATGCTGGCCGATTTCACGTCCGACTACGCCAGTACTGAATCCGGCCTTCAGGCGATCAGCCCGAATGGCGCGACTGGAATTGGAGAAGGAATCGCGGCCGGACACAGCCTGTTTCTCTATTCTTCCAGCCACCGGCCCGGAGCAGTGCGGGTCATGATTGTCATGACCGATGGCGTGCAAAACACCGGGCAGTCCTGGCAGTCGGCGGCCCAGGCCGCAGCGGCTGACGGAATCATCATTCACGGGATCGCCTTCGCGACCGGCGCATCGACTGCAACGATTGACGGAATCGCCGGGTATGGCGGCGGAATCTCCTGCCAGGCCAGCGACAACGCCCAGCTTGTCGCAGCCTTCAACCGGATTGCCGACATGTTGCCCGTGCTGCTGGTGGAATAAGGCAGACCCGATCATGCATCAATTCCTCCCTCCATCCTTCCGCCGCGCAAGCCGTCGCGGCGTCGTCACTGTCGAGATGGCGATCTGCCTGCCGGTCTTGCTGGCCTTCCTGTTCTTCCTGTTCGAGTTCTCCCGCGTCCATCTGCTTCAGCAGACCCTGACCGAGGCCGCCTATCAGGCCGCTCGCGTGGTCAAGATCCCCGGAGCAGAAGCCGGAGAGGCCCTGCCGGTCGTCGAACAGGTTGCCGGCGCCGTCGGTCTGCGCGACTTCACCGTCGACGTCAGTCCGGCCGTGATCACGGAAGCGACTGACTTCGTGACCGTGACCGTTACTCTGCCGGTCAACAGCAACTCGTGGGGTGCGCCCATTTTCTTCCGCGATGGCCAGCTCATCCGCTCGGCGACGCTCAAAACCGAACGCTACCGCAGCGCAGATTTCTGAGTTCTTCCGTGGTGACCAGGCCCCTGCCTGGTCAATCCTCTTTCGTGGCGACGAAGCTCCGCTTTGTCGGTCCCACCTCGCCCCTTCGCCTGCCGTACCAGCCGTAAACTTTATCCCTCTGTGGTGTACCGTCGTGGCTGGTGGGCAGAAAGATTGAGGACAGAAAGACTTCAGTCGTAAACTTCACCACGCCGTGCCGTCCCGCCTTCAGCGGCGTCTGGGCGACCGCTATTCTTTAGGCAACCCATTTGCCGGCCTGTTGACCGGACCGCCTCCGTTTTGTCATTTCTCATGCCGGCCAATCTCACTCCCCAGTACCACAAGGCCGAACAGGCCTACCGCCAGGCGGGGACGCCCCAGGAGGAGCTGGCTTGCCTCGAGCTGATGCTGCGCGAAATCCCCAAGCACAAGGGGACCGACAAGCTGCAGGCCGAGCTGAAACACAAGATCAGCCGGCTCCGCGAGGACTCCGAGAAGCAGAAGAAAGCGGGAGCTGGCCGGCCTTCCAGCCGCATCCCGCGCCAGGGTGCGGGGCGGCTCCTGATCATCGGCGGCCCGAACGCAGGCAAGAGCAGCCTGCTCGCCGCGTTGACCAAAGCCACGCCCGAAATTGGCGACTACCCCTTCACCACTCGCGAGCCGCTGCCCGGAATGATGCCGTGGGAAGACTTGCAGGTCCAGCTGATCGACACACCGCCCATCACCGCCGATGTTTGCGATCCGGCCACGGTCGGGCTGGTCCGCGGTGCCGACGCCGCCGTGTTGATGATCGATCTCGGCGACGACGACGGTGGCTCAGCGCTCGAAGCTCTCCTCGGCCACTTTGCGAACTCCAAAACGCGTCTGGGACCTGAAACAACGGTTGACGAATCCGACGTCGGCACGACCTGGACGCGGACGTTGCTCGTCGCCAACAAGACGGACCTTACTGAAGCACCCGACCGGCTGGCGTTCTTTGCCGAAATGTTTCCCGCCGGGCTGCCGTTGTTCGAGGTGTCGTGCAAGTCTGGGGCCGGACTGGAGCCGCTGCGGGCAACGATCTTCGCCTGTTGCGATTGCGTGCGGGTCTACACGAAACAGCCGCATCTCAAGCAGGCCGACATGGAAAAGCCCTTCGCCCTCAAACGCGGCAGCACGGTCGTTGAACTGGCCGAACTGATCCACCGCGACATCGCCGACTCGCTCAAATCGGCCCGCATCTGGCGCGGCCAGGCCCACGACGCCATCTCCGTCAAACCCGACCACGAACTCGCCGACCGCGACATCGTCGAACTGGTCTGTGGCTGATCCCCAGCAGCCGCCAGGGACCCGCCCCGATCCCGAAATCGCGCTTGGCGTTCAAGCGGCAGTTTTTCCCTGTACTCGGCCAGTTCAACGCAATGACTGCCGACGCAGGGTCATCAGCCCGGCCAATCTTCCGCCCGTCCCGGAAAATGGTCGCCAGCCGCGTGCTCCCCTGGCTAACGACACGGTTAACCGGGCCGCGGCCAACCCACATTGGCTTCAGAAACCGCGCGACCCACCGCTCCGGTTGAACCGTTTGTTAGCTGGCCCCTGGCATCGCCCGTCACTTCGGCGGCGAGTAAGGATCAGGTGTGCCGGGCGCGATGAGGGGATTCTTCGTCAGGCTCAGCCCGAACCCCGCCATCATCCTGGTCATCGGTTCGACGGCCCAGGTGTTTTGGACCGTAACCGGGTATTCTTCCTTGGGATCGAGAATGAGGTCGAACAGTTTCGGCGTGCCGAGTTTCAACGGAGGCGTGAACCAGTCGCGCTGTTCGTCGTAAAGGTGCAGTTTCCAGTTGCGCCACTTCACCGCCTGCAGGCGGTCCGCGCAGAACAGCAGGAGGCCTTCGCGCTTCGATTTCTCCTGCTTGCCCAGCAGGAAATCGGTCTGATCCACGCCGTCAATCGGGCGGTCTTGCGGCACGGCAGCGCCGGCCAGCTTCGCGAAGGTCGTGAAGGTGTCCATCTCGTGAACGATCTCATTGCTCACCCGTCCGGCGGGAATTTTCCCCGGCCAGCGGATGATGAACGGTGAGCGCGACGAGCCTTCCATGTGCGTGAAATAGTAACCACGCCACGGGCCGGAACTGCCTTGGGCCGGAAAGGTCGGGTCAGGCCCATTGTCGCTGGTGAAGACAAACATGGTGTCTTCGCGCACGCCCAGCTCGTCCACGGCATCGAGGAGTTGGCCGACGCGAAAGTCCATCTCGGCCAGCACATCGGGGAATTCTCCAAAGCCGGTCTTGCCCGCGAAATCGGGATGCGCCAGCACCGGAATGTGCGGTTGGGTCATGCAGACATAGGTATAGAACGGCTTTCCAGTTTTCACACTGCGCTTCATGAAATCCACCGCGCGGCGCGTGACTTCAGCATCAATGAGGCGACGCTGTTTGAAGTCATAGACTTCAAGATTGCGGCTCGGCTCGCCTTTCCTGCCTTCCATAATGTATTCCGGCTCGACGCCCGATTCCTTGAACCCGGCCGCCGACGGATAGAAGGCTTCATCGGTAGTGCGCGGGATGCCGAACCACTCGTCGAAGCCCTGGCTGGTCGGCAACCGGGTCTGGCCGCTACCGAGATGCCACTTGCCGAAGTGGGCAGTGGTGTAGCCCTGGCCGGAAAGCAGTTCGGCGAGGGTGACTTCCCACTGCGTCAATCCATCCGTTTCGCCGGGCATGGGCACGGAGTGCGTGCCGCTGCGAATCGCATGGCGTCCGGTCAGGATGGCCGAACGGCTCGGCGTGCATTGGGACTCGACGTTGAAGTTGAGCAGGCGCGTGCCTTCGGTGGCGAGCCTGTCAATGCGCGGCGTCGGAGCGCCCCGCAGAATGCCGCCACCGTAACAGCCGACTTCCCCGTAGCCGAGGTTGTCCATGAGGACGAAGACGATGTTGGGCTTTTTGTCCGCCGACTGAGCAAGTGCCTTCGTCGCAGGCAATAGTCCCGCAAGATCCACAAGCAGGAACAACAGAATTGCAGCAAGAGGCTGAAAGCCGCGCTTCGTCATGAAGTCTCCTCGGTCGGTTGATCGATCTCGGCCAGCTAACCTGGTGTTAGGCTGTTCAGCCTGTTTCCTGTAGACCGCAATCTTTTCAGCATGTCAGGCGAGGGCTGTTTAGGCCTGACCTGGCTCGGATCCGGCTGTTAGATTCCGGCCTGTCAATCGCCAGCTTGAAAGGGAATTTTCAGCCTATCGCGCGGCGGGTCGGCGTGCCAGAATCCTGTTGCGGTCAGGACCTGCGGCTGTGAATGACTGGCCCGTGCGGGGCAGATGGGGACGGGTGCCATTGCGCGGACGCCCCCACCCCCCGCCCTCCCCGCACCGCTCAAAGCAGCGGTGTGGGAGGGAGCCGGAAAAGTGGATTGTGGTGCGCCGCGGCCGGGATTGCTTCTGTAGTAGGGTGCGTGAAGTCTTCGGAACGCACCAAGCCGCCCACTTAAGGCAGTTCGAGAACCGGTTTCTTCGGTTCTGGCGTCTCGGGCGGCGTGGTCGCCGCGGCCGGGGTGTTGACGAAGAGCATCCGCAGCTGGTGCAGCATCGACTCGAGCATCGCGGCCTGGTCGACGGACAGGTTGCTTCGGGTGAACTGCTCGATCACGCCGAGCATGTCGATCGCCAGTTTGGCCAGCTCGCGGTTGGGAGCTGGCTGGCCGGTGGCCGGGTCGGGGTAGATGCCGAGCGCGACGAGGGCCTGGGTGCTGTAGGTCGTGAGCAGGAGCTCGAACGAAGCGGGTGGAAAGGACGATACTGGTCCGGCGTCACCAGCCTCGGCTTGGCGGGCAGCGCGACGGGTCGCGGCCCGTTCAGCGGCCTTCTCGGCCGCCACGCGGGATTTCCAGTCGTCGTCGACGATGATCCGGGGTTCGTCGGAGGACGGGTCGGTGCTCATGGTGGATCAGGGCAGCAGGCAGAGTGGACCCAATTGACCAGATTGACCTGAATGACCGGATTGACCGGGCGAAAAAGCGTGTGGCGGCGTTTTCACGCATGCCGGTTCCCCAAAACTCTACCCCACCTCCGCCAATGCCTCGCGGCTGCTGCGGCGGGCGGCGGCGGCGACGAAGCCGGAGAAGAGCGGGTGCGCGGCCGTCGGTTTGGACTTGAACTCGGGGTGGTACTGAACGGCGACGAACCACGGGTGGTCGGCCAACTCGATGATCTCGACCAGCGAGCCGTTGCGGCTGGTGCCGGAAAAAATCATTCCGTGGGCAGCGAACTGCTGGCGGTACTGGTTGTTGAACTCGTAACGGTGGCGGTGCCGCTCGTGGATCTGTTCTGTGCCGTAGCATTGCGCGGCGTGTGACGCCGCGAGCAGGTCGGCTGTCTGGGCCCCCAGCCGCATGGTGCCGCCTTTGTCGATGATGTTTTGCTGCTCGTCGAGCAGGCAGACGACCGGGTGCGGCGTGTTCTTGTCGAACTCGCTCGAGTTGGCGGCTTCGAGGCCCGCGACGTTGCGGGCAAACTCGATCGCGGCGCACTGCATGCCCAGACAGATGCCAAAAAACGGAATGTTCCGCTGCCGGGCCCAGCGGATCGCGTCGATCTTGCCGGCGATCCCGCGTTCGCCAAAGCCCCCAGGCACGAGGATTCCGTCGTAGCCGGAAAGTAGCCGCTCGGGGCCTTCCTGTTCGACCTCCTCGCTCTGGATCCGGCCGATCCGGACCTGTATGCGATGTTTCATGCCGGCATGGTCGATCGCCTCGTAGATTGACTTGTAAGCGTCCTTGTGCCCGGCGTATTTGCCGACGACGGCGATGCTGATTTCGGCTTCCGGGTTGCGCAGCCCATGCAGCAGCTCGCGCCAGTCGTCCATGTCGAGCGGCCGGGAGGGCAGCCCGAACTGCTTGATGATCTGGGCGTCCAGCCCGTTATCCATCAGGCTAAGCGGGACTTCGTAGATCGAAAACTCCTTGTCGCGTTCCTCGATCACGGCCCGGACCGGAACGTTGCAGAAGAGGGCGATCTTCTCACGGTCGCCCAGCGGCAATTCGCGCTCGGTCCGGCAGATCAGGATGTCGGGCTGAATCCCGATCTGGCGAAGCTGGCCGACCGAATGCTGGGTCGGCTTGGTTTTCAGCTCACCCGCGGCCTTGAGGTAGGGGATCAGCGTCAGGTGGATATAGAGGCAGTTTTCCTTGCCCACGTCGAGCGCGAGCTGCCGGATTGCCTCGAGGAAGGGCAGGCTCTCGATGTCACCGACTGTTCCGCCGATCTCGGTAATGACCACGTCTACGTCGTCGCTGGCCAGCTTGCGAATGCAGCGCTTGATCTCGTTGGTGATGTGCGGGATGACCTGGACGGTTTGGCCAAGAAACTCGCCGCGGCGTTCCTTCTCGATGACTTTGAGATAGATCTGCCCCGTCGTGTAGTTCGAGTCGCGGGTCAGCGGGCCATGGGTGAAGCGTTCATAGTGGCCGAGGTCGAGGTCGGTCTCGCTGCCATCGTCCAGCACGTAGACTTCGCCGTGCTGGTACGGGCTCATCGTCCCCGGATCGACATTGATGTACGGGTCGAGCTTCTGCATCCGGACCCGTAGTCCATGGCGTTCGAGCAACATCCCTATCGAAGCGCTGGTCAGTCCCTTGCCCAGCGAACTGACCACTCCCCCGGTCACGAAAATGAATTTGGTCATGGCTCCCTCCCCTGATCCGCCAGTGAATGCTACCCGCCAAAACTGCGCCCATCTCTCCAGCTGACCCGTACCCGTACTCAGTGAAACGGTACTCGTTCTCGTACTCGACAGTTCGAGATTCGAGCACCGTCCGCCGAGGCGGATTGAGTACGCGTACGAACGAAGCCGCTGGTGCCTTCGCGGGAAAACCCGATTCTAGTGGCTGACCGGAAACCGGGAAGAGAGAGGGTCAGACCCTGTTTTTTTCCGGAAGCCTGCAAAAAAGGCGTCAGACCCTCCGGTTTCCCGCCTGGCACTTGATCAGCGGCCGATCCGGCTGACAAAGGCCGCGTAATCGGCGGGTGTATCGATCCCCCGCGAGCCGGTTGGCGCAACTGCGACGGCCATCGGATAGCCGGCCTGCAGCACACGGAGCTGTTCGAGGACTTCGGTTTTCTCCAGAGAACTGGCCGGCAGTCGGGCGAAACCCAACAGAAACTCGCGGCGGTAAACGTACAGCCCAAGGTGTTGCAGCCAGACAGGCGGCTCGGCCATGAGCATTGCCGGATCGAACTGCCGCGGGTGCGGAATCGGGCTGCGGCTGAAGTAGAGCGCCCGGCCGTTGCGGTCGAGCACCACCTTGACGACGGCCGGATCGTCGAGCGCCGCCCGGTCGCGCAGTGGGCAAGCAACGGTCGACACCGGCACCGCGCCGTCGGCGTGGATTTTCCCGACCGCGAGATCGATGTTGGCCGCCGCCATTTCTGGCTCGTCGCCCTGCAGGTTGACCCACAAGTCAAACTCCTGATGGCGACTGGCGACTTCGGCCACGCGGTCGGTGCCGCTCTGGTGGGCCGGGTCGGTCATCTCGACCGTCGCGCCAAATCCTCGCGCGGCTTCCGCGATCCTTTCCGAGTCGGTCGCAATGATCACGGCATCCGCCCGTTTGGCCGATGCCGCCGCTTCCCAGGTGTGTTGCACCAGCGTCTTGCCGGTCTCCGCCAGCAGCATCTTCTCCGGCAGCCGGGTCGACCCCAGCCGGGCCGGAATCACGATCGCGGTTTTCATGACATTCCCATCCTGAGAAGAAGTTTCCTTGTCGTTTTCAACGGGCTGTCAGCCCCCGTCGGGGCCTGGCGAAGCCGTCTGATCGCCGGCTGGCAACGGGTTGGCCGCCCCGTCGGTGTTGGCTGGCGGCTCTGCGGCTTTCACATCCGCTTCCCGCTGCTCCCGCATCGGGTTGCCGCCGTCGCCGCCGCCGCGGCGGCCGAAGGGTTCGGTGGTCAGTTCAATCGCCTGCTCGGCGATGGCGCGCGGGAAGACGTTGTTGGCCGTGTCGGCGTCGGCCGATTCGAGCAGCGGGTCGAGCTGGACTTTCTGGATCGCCTTGTCAACCAGGAACATCCGCGTGACCCGCTGGTTGTTGTTCCGCCAGATTTCAGCCGGGAAGTGGTGCAGTTCGGACGAGCCGTCAATGAACTCGAGCCGCACGGTCAGCGGCATCACGACGCCGCCGACGTTGACGAATTCGACGTGGTAGAGCCGGGGCGGGTTGCTGAAGACATCCAGCTGGCCCTCTTCAAGTTTTTTGAGCAGGGCCTCGTACTGCTCGCGGTCGCTGTCGGTGACGCGGTGGGGATCGTACTCGTTGTAGAAATCGCGCAGCTCGGGAAAGCGCTCGGTCCGCCGGGCCAGTTCGCGGTTCCGCTGTTCGGAAAGCGTTTCCGGGCCGCTGTTCTCGCGGGCTTTCTGGACAGGCTTTTCAAGGTAGGCCGCCTTGGTGTCGAGGCGGACTTCGCGGACCGCTTCGAGCGCGATGTCCACCTGGTCGGTGGAGTAGAACCAGCCGCGCCAGAACCAGTCAAGATCGACGCCCGAAGCGTCTTCCATCGTGCGGAAGAAATCAGCCGGCATCGGCCGCTTGAACATCCAGCGCCGCGAGTATTCGCGGAAGGCAAAGTCGAACAGCTCGCGGCCGAGGACCGTTTCGCGCAGCACATTGAGAGCCGTCGCAGGCTTGGCATAGGCGTTTTCGCCAAACTGGACGAGCGATTCGCTGTTGGTCATGACGGGGACCTGGTCTTCACTTCGCATGTAGTCGGCGATCAGGGCCGGCTCACCCCGGTCTGAGGGATAATCCTGTTCCCACTCCTGCTCGGCGAGGTACTGGAGAAAAGTGTTCAGCCCTTCATCCATCCAGGTCCACTGCCGTTCGTCGCTGTTGACGATCATGGGGAACCAGTTGTGGCCGACTTCGTGGATCACGACGCTGATCAGGCCGTACTTGGTGCCGGCGCTATAGGTGCCGTCCTTCTCCGGCCGTGGCCCGTTGAAGCAGATCATCGGGTACTCCATCCCGCCGACCGGGCCGTTGACACTGATCGCGACCGGGTAGGGATAGTCGAACGTCATCCGCGAATAGACTTCGATCGTGTGGGCCACGGCGTGGGTGCTGTAGCGGCTCCAGAGCGGCTCGCCCTCGTTCGGGTAGAACGACATGCAGAGGACATTGCGGTCGCCAAGCGGGCAGCCGAGCGCGTCCCAGATGAACTTGCGGCTGGTCGCGAAGGCGAAGTCACGGACGTTCTCGGCTCGAAACTCCCAGGTTTTCCTGCCCGTCGATTTTTCAGCCTGGTTGGCCTTGGCTTCCTCCGGCGTGACGACGAACACGGGCGTGGCAGAAGTCCGCGCGGCGGCCAGCCGCTCCATCCACACCGGATCAAGGACGGTCTCAGGCTGTTGCAGCTCGCCGGTGGCCGCGACGACGTGATCGTCGGGAACCGTGATCCGGGCCGTATAGTTGCCGAACTCGAGCGTGAACTCGCCCGCACCGAGGAACTGCTTGTGTTGCCAGCCGGTGACATCGGTGTAAGCGCAGGCCCGCGGATACCACTGGGCCATCTCAAAGATGCAGTTGCCGTCTTCCTCGAAGAACTCGAACCCGCTCCTCCCGCGGGCCAGTTTGCTGTCGTTGATCCGGAAGGACCAGTCGACGCTGAAGACGAAGGCCTTGCCGGTGGCGAGCGGGGCGGGCAAGTCGATCCGCATCATCGTCTTGACGAGTGTGAAGGGCAGGGTTTGGCCGGTCGCCTCGTCGCGGACGGCGGCGATCTTCATCGAGCCGTCGAACTCACGCCGGGCGAGCTGGCGGCGAAGCTGTTCGACCGACAGCGAATCGCTGCCGCGAACACCCTGGGTCAGCTGGGCGTCGGAGTTGGGGGCGTGGATGTTGGGATCGAGCTGCAGCCAGATGTAGCCCAGTGGATCGGGTGAACGGTTGGTGTAGGTGACCGTTTCGTGGCCAGTGATGGTCCGCTGCTCCTCGTCCAGCTCGACATCGATCTGATAGTCGACGTTTTGCTGCCAGTAGTCGCGGCCCGGGGCACCGCTGGCCGTCCGGTAGTCGTTGGGAGTGGGGAGAATCTCCTCGAGCTGACGGAACTTGTCCTGCCACGTCTCGCGTGAGATCGAGGGCGGATCCTGGGCCCGCACCGCTGCAATCGCCAAGACCAGGGACAGGCAGCAACCGAGACAAAATCTGGTGATGGACGGCATGGCCGGGACCTCGGGATGCGGATCGCCGCCGCCCACGTGGGGGGTGCGGCAATTCGGAAGGATCGGGCGGAACGCCGATTGAAGCTAGTCGAGTGCCAAACGGCTTGCAACCAGTTGCCGTAACGCGGGTCGTGCGGTTTTGTCGAGTCGGGATTGGGGGGTGAAGAGGGAGGGTTGTCCCGTCGCTGACGCTTCCGGCTCGTGCTGCCGGCTCGTGGTCCCGGCAGATGGCAACGCTGGCGGTGGGGGGCCGGGTACGCGATAATCGGGAGATGTGGCCTGAACAGAATCGAACCGACGAGTTGCTGGTTAACTGCAAGGCAGGGGACGCGAGCGCGGTCAACGAGCTGATGGACCGGCATCGCGAAGTTCTGCGGCAGCTGGTGCGGATGCGGCTGGACCAGAAAATCCTGCGGCGGATCGATGTCAGCGACGTCGTGCAGGATGTATTGGTCGAGGCCAACCGCCGGCTGCAGGACTATCTTCGCAATCCGGTAATGTCCTTCCGGCTCTGGCTGCGGCAGATCGCCCAGGACCGGATCATCGACGCGCACCGCCGGCACCGCGTCTCGGCCCGGCGAAGCGTTGACCGCGAACAGGGCCTGGTCGTGCCGCGCGGCGCGGACCAGTCATCGGCGCAGCTGGCTGGGCTGCTGAGCGATCACAACCTGACGCCCCAGGCGGCGGCTTTGCAACAGGAACTGGCCCGCCGGGTCGAGAGCGCGATCACGCAGCTTGATCCGCGCGACAACGAGATCATTGTGATGCGGCACTACGAGCATCTTTCCAACCAGGAGATCGCCGAGGCGCTGAGCCTGACCGAGCCGGCGGCGAGCATGCGCTACCTGCGGGCCGTGCGGCGGCTCAAGGCCGTGCTCCAGGAACCGGATTCTTCGGCGTCGGATGATGTGGCATGAATCCGCTGCAGCAAATCGCGGTGACCGACGGTGATGTGCTGTACGAGCAGCGGCTGGCGGAGCTGGTGGGCGAACTGGCCGACCGGATCAGCCGCGGCGAACAGCTGGAGCTGGAAAGCGTCTGCCGTGAACACGGTCTCTACGCGGCCGATCTGCGCGACCTGTGGGGCACGATTCTGCTGACCCAGGCGGTGGGCAGTGATGCCCCGCGAATTCCGCCGCTGGCCGAGACGCAGCGGCTGGCCCAGCGCCCGCTGTTCGAGCTGCCCTACCGGATGGGGCGGTTCCTGCTGCGGGAAGAAATCGGCCGCGGCGGGATGGGGATTGTCTTTCGCGCCGAACGGATCGCCGACGGGCAGATCGTGGCGATCAAGCTGATGCTGAAGGGCGAGCTGGCGACGCGGATCGACCGCGAGCGGTTCGAGGCCGAAGCCAGCGCCGCGGCGCTGCTCAACCATCCGCGTGTGATTCCGATTCATGAGGTCGGCGAGCACCTCGGCCGGCCCTGGTTTTCGATGCAGCTGATCGAGGGGCAGACGCTGGCCCAGCGGCTGGAGGCTGGTCCATTGCCGGCCGCGGAAGCCGCGGCATTGATGCGTGACATCGCCGACGCGGTCGACTACGCCCACCGTCAGGGCATCCTGCACCGCGACCTCAAGCCATCCAACATCCTGATCGATGGGGAGGGCAACCCCTGGGTTTGCGACTTCGGGCTGGCCAAGAACGCGGCGACGTCCGCGGCCGGAAAAACCCATTTGACACGGACCGGTGCCGTGATCGGTACGCCTTCCTACATGGCTCCCGAACAGGCGGCCGGGGCGCGCGGCCAGGTTGGCCCGGTCAGCGATGTTTACAGCCTCGGCGCGGTCCTCTACCACCTGCTGACGGGGCAGCCGCCGTTTCAGGGCGCCTCGCCGGTGGACACAGTGCTGATGGTGCTGGAGCAGGACCCTGTCCTGCCCCGCGTGCTCAATCGCAAGGTCGACCGGGGGCTCGAACGGATCACGCTGCGGTGCCTGCAGAAGCCACAGGATCTGCGCTATGGTTCGGCCGCGGCGCTCCGCGACGATCTGGATGCCTGGCTGGAAAACCGGCCGGTTGCGGCTTCGTTCGGCCAGCTGGGGCAGTTCATGGCCGGGCTGTTCCGGGAGACCCATCACGCGATCGTGCTGGAAAACTGGGGCCTGCTCTGGATCTGGCACAGCCTGATCGTGATGGTCGCAGCGGTGGTGACGAACCTGATGTACTTGCGCGGCGTGACGAGCCGGCCGGTCTATGAGTTGTTGTGGGGAACTGGATTCTTCGCCTGGGCGGTTGTGTTCTGGTCCTGGCGCCGGCGGATGGGGCCGGTGACTTTTGTCGAACGGCAGATCGCGCATGTCTGGGCGGCATCGCTGATCGCGATCGCGCTGCTGTTCCCGTTTGAGAATTTTCTGGGGCTGCCGCTGATGCGGCTTGCGCCGGCTTTGAGCGTTGTGGCGGCAATGACCTTTCTGGTGAAAGCGGGCATTTTTTCAGGCGGGTTCTATTTTCAGGCAGGAGTGCTGCTGCTGACCGCCGTGGTGATGGCTTTTGTTCCCGACTACGCGCTGTTCCTGTTTGGCGCGGTCTGCGGCGGGTGCTTTTTCTTTCCCGGCCTCAAGTACTACCGCCAGCGGCTGCGGAACAGCCAGCCGGATAACTGACGGCGGGCCGGCGAGGCCTGACGTCCGCGCCGCCGCGAACAATTGTCCCGATCGCAACGGTTCTCCGGACTGGGTGGAAGCCTGCGCCGCGCGCTACTCTGGGCCGGGCGCAGTTTTTCCAGAAATCAGCTCTTGCCCAGCCCAAACAGTTTGACATGCACCCAGTGCGTCATAGGTTTTGGTGGAGTCAGTGAAAGCTGACTGCACTCCTGTCCGCAAGGGCGGGGGGCCAGCCTGCCAACAGTCTTTCTGCTGAGTACAGATCGGAGAAAGGCGCCTTGGTTTTCGGTTGGGAATCCCGGGTGACTCGCAGGCTGGCGACACCCATAACCCGGGCGACCCGTCATGGTTTGCGGGCTCATGTAGGCTCGCACCCCGAAAGGGGAGTCTTTTCAATCCGTCGGAGGAAGACATGAAGAATTTCGTCTCGAAGGTACAGCGTTTCCTGAAGTCGGAAGATGGCCCCACCGCGGTGGAATACGCCATCATGCTGGCCCTGATTGTGATCGTCTGCTTGACGGCCATTCAGGCTGTCGGCACCAACGCCAGCGCCGCGTTCGACGCGATCGCGACTGACATCAATGCCGCTGGTGCGAGCGCTGGCTCGTTCACCAACTAGTTGCCTGGTACGCGGCGGGTGCTGCTTCCTCTGGGGGCAGCCGCCGCGGCCAAAGGCAGAATTGCCCAACCCCGGGCCGCGATTCGCGGTGCCGGGGTTTTTGGTTGGCGGCAGTGACGCCACTTGGACTGTCGACTCCGGATTCAGCGTCGGATCCGTGAACCGAAACGCGCTAGTGTCGGGCTCTTCGAAGGGCCCGCGGCTAGCGCCTTGCGGTTCACACAATAGGGTGACTGTGACCGGCCACCCGATTTCACCGGTCAGGCAATCCAGACAAATTGCGGGGAAACTGACGGCAGGTTCCGGTTCGGGAGGTAAAGTTGCCAGGTTGACCGGAACTTGAATCCGACACCCGGGCTGTCCGGCGGAATCCGTCAACCGCGCCACTTTCCCTGCAACCGGCGGCCGGACGCAAGTGCCGGCGAAGTTGCCCTGAACGACCGCGGAGTTTCTGGAACATGAATCATTTCATCGCCAATCTCGGCCAGACCTGGCCATTCTGGTTCGTCACCCTGTTTGTCGTCGTCGCCGCGTGGGTGGACGGCAGGGAACTGCGGGTGCCAAACAAGCTGACCTACCCGATGATCATCGCCGGCTGGTTCTACAGCGCGATCAGCTATGGACTGGCCGGAGACGGCTGGCTGACGGGCCTCGGCTGGAGCCTCGCCGGGACTGCGGTCGGTCTGGCGACACTGCTCCCGGCCTATGCGATCGGCGGAATGGGTGCCGGGGACGTGAAAATGATGGCCGGGATCGGGGCCTGGGTCCACTGTTCGATCACGTTCTACGCCTTCTGCGTTTCAGCCATTGTCGGCGCGGTGCTCGCTGTCGCGATGATTGTGATCGCCGGACAGGGGCGCAAGCACTGGAACCAGCTCTTCTTTATCACCAACGAAATCATGACGGTTCGCAATCCGGAAACCCTCGCCGCGATTGCCGCCGAACGCAAAAGTTCAATGAAGTTGCTTCCCTATGGCATTCCGATCGCCATCGGCACCGTGCTGTACTTCGGCTGGACCGGCTTGCTGGTCTGAGCCTCGCAGAACGGGTCGCACAACCGGCAACCGGGCGGGACTGGCGAAAGCCGGCTCCGGCCGGTTGCCTGCGTTTGACGGGCCGGGCCTTGCGGTGGTGGCGGTTTTGCCGAAAACCCGGCTGCCGCTGTGGCAACTGCTATCGCCGGGGCGTAGAAGCCGAAAACAGCGGATGAGTGCCCGCAATCCGTGCCGGGGCGCCGCAGGAAGCGCGATCCCACGGACATGGCCCGCCTTCAGCCCAGCATCTGTACCCATGGACGGGGACCATGCCGGGAACGTCGCCGTGCGACACCCGTCGCTGGCGGCCAGTTCCGGATCGTCACATTCTGTCTGATCGTCAAGGTCGGCCGGGCTTGCCAGCCCCGCCGGCGGCAAGTCCGACCAGGGTATCGAGATGAAGTCCAAATCACTCATCATGCTGTTCGTTTCCCTGGGCTTCGGCCTGGTCGCCGCCATTGGCATCAGCCAGGTGATGGGCCGCAACCGGGCCAGCGGCGAGAGCCAGGTCAAGAAATGCCCGGTTCTCGTCGCGCGGAAGACGATCGACCACGAAACGCTGCTCAACGAAGAAAGCGTTGCGATCGAGGAATGGCCGGTCAATATCGTTCCCGAAGACGCGCTCAAGAGTCTCAAGGACCTTGAGAACATGGTCATCGCGACCCGGATTCTCAAGGGCCTGCCGCTGCTCAAGTCCAACCTGATGGACGCCAACGCGGTCAAGCGGCTGCCGATCCCGCCCGGCAAGAAAGTCCTCTCAATTCCCTTCGACTCCGACGACAATTTCAACGGCATGCTGCAGCCCGGCGACCGGGTCGACATCATCGGCGTCTTCAAGGAACAGTCGGGCACCAGGCAAATCTCGTCGAGCCGCACGTTTTTGAAGAACATCCAGATTTTCTCGGTCGGCGACAACTACCAGCGCGACCCGACGCGTGAAGCAACCGGGGTCAAGGGCAAGACCAATGTTGGGATGCTGGTCACCGAGCGGGAGTCGGAAGTCCTCGTCCTGGCCCAAAACGTTGCCGTCCTCAAACTGGCCGCACGGGGCGAATCGGAAAGTGAAGAAAGCGAAATCGTCGAGCCGTTCGTCGAGCAGATGAACGCCAGCTTCGCGTCCCAGAACGGCTCGGCTTACGAGCCAGCCACGCCGCCTCCGGCCGATCCGGCTCAAAACCATGGCGGCGGCCTTTCCAGCTTCCTCGGCAACCTGATCCCCAAGGGAGACGGATCGGGGGCGGGCGAGTTTTTCGAGCAGGTAACTTTTAACGGCGATGAACGGGTCGTGACCCGGTTCGACAGCAAGGGCCGCGTGATCGATCCGGAAGCGCTGGCCCCCAAGCAGAATTCGCAGCTGCTTCAGCCGATTCCCGGCCCCGCGGCAAACCCTGACGGTTATGAGGGTTCCGGGCAATCCAACGGTGATGACTACCGTTTGGATGAAGATCAATATCCGTCTCGTTAGGCTCGATACAGCAGATGCGGGCTGTACGGCTCAGCCCTGTTCTGCCGGCTGGCCGGTTTGCGACGGTTTTCCGTCGCAGCCGGCCCGCAACCGTCTGCCCCGAAGCGCAAGGGACTGCGACTTCGTCCGGCCGGTGTCGAACCCAAACGCGAAGGATTCAAGGATGAGCACGCGCTTACTGACCTGGAGCCTGTCGCTGCTGCTGGGGACGGCCAGTCTCGCACCGGTGGCCCTGTCCGCCCAAGAGAGCACCTTCCAGGTGGCCGGCTTCGAGGTCTCGGAAAACCTCGAAAGCGTCGACGTGATGGCCGGCTCCAGTCGCCGGCTGACCTTCGATTTCAAGGTCCCCGAACTGCAGATCGAGAACCCGGAAATCGTCCGGGCGACCTGCGTTTCGCCGACACAAATCAACCTGACCGGGATCAAGCCCGGTGTCTCGACGCTGACGGTCAGCGATCCCGACCGCAATCTGCACTCGATCATTGTCAACGTGATGATCGACACGCGGAAACTGGAGCTGACGCTCAAGCAGTTCTTCACCGATTCCGCGATTCGCGTGACACCGCTCCAGACCGGCGTCCTGCTGACCGGCTATGTTGCCCGCTCGGAAGACGTCAACAACGTGATGCAGGTCACCACCGACTTCTTCCCGACCAATGTCGTCAACCAGCTCCGCGTCGATGGGGCCCAGGTCGTGGCGACCGAAGTCAAGGTTTACGAAGTTTCGCGCAGCAAGCTCCGCAATCTCGGCATCGACTGGGCCGCCAACGGTCCCAACGGCCGTGTCATCTCCGGCTTCTCCGACCTGATCGCCGACTTCACCGACCTGACCACGGTCGGCCAGAACATGTCGGTGAGCGTGTTCAACGATGAGAGTTCCATCCAGGCTGTGCTGCGGGCCCTCGAACAGCGGAACGTCGCCCGCCTGATGAGCCAGCCGACCCTGATCTCGCAAAACGGCCGCCCGGCCGAACTGCTCTCCGGCGGCGAAATTCCCATCCAGGTCGCCGTCGGCCTCGGCACCAACTCGATTACCTTCCGCTCGTTCGGCACCAAGCTCGATGTGGTGCCGATTGTGCATGGCCAGGGCGAGCTGACCCTGGAAGTGCGGGCCGAAGTCTCCGAAGTGGCTCCCGAACTGGCCGGCGATACCGGCGTGCCAGGCTTCCGCGTCCGCCGCGTCAACACGGGCGTACCGATGCGGACCGGCCAGACGCTGGCCCTGGCCGGAGTCTACAGCGAAACGAACTCGGCCGAGTCCAAGGGTGCACCCGGCCTGGTCGACAAGCCCTGGTTTGGCTCGCTTTTCCGGAACGTCCGCAGCCAGAGCAACGAAACCGAACTGGTGTTCCTGCTCACGCCGCGGATGGCCGGTCCGGTCGATGCCTCCACCGTGCCAGGCAACATGCCGGGCCGCAACTCGGCCGATCCGTCGAACTTTGAACTCTACATCAACGGCCATATCGAAGTGCCGCGCTGCCAGGTTGACTGCCCGGAAAACAATCCGTACATCAATCCGAACGGCGCGATGGCACCGCTCGGTCCGGCTCCCGAAATGATGACCCCCGCAGCCCCGGTCGAACAGCCGCTCCCGGCCGGCGAGACGGCTCCGGTTCCGCCCGCGTCACCAGTTCCCGCGGATCCCGTTCAGGCCACGCCCGTCTCTGCCGTCAAGAATCCCGGGTTCGCGCCGTCGGCCTATCGCGGCGGGGATGACTACTTCGATAACGAAGCGGGCAAGATCAACAACGGCAGTCGTTTTGGATATCCCGGCAACAGTGAGACGGGCAGCGAAACCGGAAACGGCTGGACCGCGGGCAACACCGACACCTGACGCGCCGGCTGTCTGGCAATAGTCAGCGGATTTCCAGCAGAACAGTTCATTCACGAATGATTGTGGGCCCCCGGCTCAACCCGGGGGCCATCAGGGGACATCCAGGCATGAGTGACGCAATCCGGCTGGCCATCTGCGACCCCAACGAGCGGTCGCGGGAAAACCTGAAGAAATACCTCGTCGGCATGGAGCAGGTCTGGCTCGAAGCCGACTGCTCGCGCTACGAGTTCTTCAGCGAGATTGTCAACCAGACCAGCCCCGACGCCGTCGTGATCGACGTCGACGGGGACGAGAACAAGGCCATCCAGCTGGTGGGTTCGCTCAAGGCAGCCCATCCCGGCCTCGGCGTGATCGTCGTCAGCGCCCGCTCCGATGGCCAGCTGATCCTCCGCGCGATGCGGAACGGTGCCGGCGAGTTTCTCAACACACCCGTCCAGGTCGAAGAGCTGATCGCGGCCCTCGACCGCGTCACCCATTCTTCCTCCGGGGCCACCCGGACCAAGTCCGGTTCAGTGATTGCCGTAACCGGAGCTTCGGGTGGTGTGGGCGGGACGACAGTGGCGGTCAACCTGGCCTGCATGCTGGCCGCCAACCCGCAAAACAGCGTCGTCCTGGTCGACCTCGACCTCGCGCTCGGTGATGCCGACGTGTTCCTCGACATGATCCCCGACTACACGATTCTCGACGTGGCGAAGAACATCGGACGGCTCGACCTCGCGATGCTGCGGAAGAGCCTGACCAAGCACGTCTCGGGCACCTACCTCCTGCCCCGGCCCTACAACATCGAGGACATGGAGCAGGTCTCGGCCGAAGACTTCAAGAAAGTGATGAACCTGCTCAAGGCTTCGTTCTCGCACCTCGTCCTCGACCTGTCGAAGAGCTTCAGTGGCCTCGACCGGCAGGCCATGCAGATGGCCGATCATGTCCTCCTCCTGACCCAGCTCGACCTGCCCTGCCTGCGCAACGTCGTGCGGATTCTGACCTCGCTGGAACGGCTGGGCGAAGTCCACAAACGGGTCAAGATCGTGGTCAACCGGGTCGGGATCGAAAAGAACCAGATCAGCTTTTCCAGCGCCGAGGAAACCATCAGCCGGGAGATCTTCTGGAAGATTCCCAACAACTACAGCGCTGTCGCCGAGTCGCGCAACAACGGCGTGCCGTTGATCCGCCACGCCCCCAAGGCCGCCGTGACCGTCTCGCTGCAGGAACTCTCCGAGCGGCTCTGCGCCCCGGCAGCCGCCGAAGAGGTTGCCTCCGAGGAAAAGAAAGAGCGCAAAGGCTGGCTGAAGTTTCTGTCGAAGTAGTTCCCGCCGCGCCTCGGCGAATTCTTGTGAGCCTGAGGCGCTAGCCGATTCCCCGGTGTGTGGGTGGATGGCTGAATCAGCGTTCTCGGCTCGCGCCTCAGGCTCACGTTGTGACCGATTGGGGGTGAGGGGGCGACCGCGCAACCCAACTGCGGCCCAGGAGTGAAGGCGTCAGGAGTCGTTTTCGTCCACGCTGTCCTGAAGGGAAAAGCGTCTCCCGAAAACGACTCCCGACCCCCTCGGATGCGGACCGGCCTATACTTTCGGGGCCATGTCCACGCCCCGGCCGCCAACCGCTTTGAGAAGTTGCCCGCAGGCCGCCAGCCTGTTGCTGGTCCTGTTGGGTGGGCTTTCCGGTTGTGACCGAAAGCTTGCCAGGCCGACCGTACCCGCCACGACTGCCAGGCCGCCGGACGCGGTCCAGCTCTTCAACGGCCGCGACCTGACCGGCTGGAAAGCGTGCCAGTTCGGCGGTGACGGAGATGTCGCCGTGATCGACGGCGAACTGGAACTGGCCATCGGCCGGCCGCTCACGGGCGTCGTCTGGCAAGGCGAAAAACTGCCCGTGACAGGCTACCGGCTGACGCTGGAAGCCCAGCGGGTGGCTGGCATCGACTTTTTCTGCTGCTTCACATTTCCCGTCGGCGAAGCGCATTGTTCGCTGGTCGTTGGCGGCTGGGCGGGAACCGTGGTTGGGCTTTCCTGTATCAACGGCGCGGATGCTTCGGACAACCCAACGACCCGGAACATGGCGTTCAACAACGGCCAGTGGTACCGGATCGAAGTCGAGGTCACCGACCATGACATCATCGCCTCGATCGATAGTGCCGAGGTCTTCCGGCAGCCGCGAACCGGCCACGAGTTCACCGTTCGCACCGACGTCCGGCGCAACCTGCCAATGGGCGTTTCCACGTTTGAGTGCACAGCGCGGATTCGCGACTTGCAGCTGGTGCGGCTGTCCGCGGATGGGGAATCGCCATGAGCTGCCCTGACGAAGGCATGGACGACCGGGACGGGATGGACGGCGAAGAAACTGAATCCGTCTGGCTGCCGCACGAGCACTACATGCGGCTGGCACTCGATCAGGCCATCGCGGCCTGGGACCAGGCGGAGGTTCCGGTCGGCTGCGTGATTGTCCGGGGCGGCCGCGTGATCGGTGCGGCCCACAACCAGCGCGAGACGCTGCGCGACCCGACCGCCCATGCCGAAATGCTGGCGATCACGCAGGCTGCGGAAAGTATCGGCGACTGGCGGCTGGAGAACTGCCGCTTGTACGTCACGCTCGAGCCCTGCCCGATGTGTGCCGGGGCAATCCTGCTGGGCCGGATTCCCGAAGTGATCTACGGCGCGACCGATCCCAAAGCCGGGGCCGTGAAGTCGCTCTACCAGCTCCTTGCCGACTCCCGACTCAATCATCGTGTCCACGCAACCGGCGGCGTGCTGGCCGATGCGTGTGGAGACCTGCTCACGGAGTTCTTCCGGCAACAGCGGCGGGCAGGGAAAAAGTAGCGGCGAAGGAGCGAACTCAGATTTGAGATTTGAGATTTGAGATCGTAACAATGCCCGCGGAATCAGGCGCGTCGCCTGCAAAACACCCTACTTTTTCTGCCAGTCGTCGGCGGGTTCAAGGACTGAACGGGGACCCGTTCCATCGAGCCACTCGCGGGCGGCCGGATCGCCCTTCAGATGCGCGTCCCAGAAGGCCGTGCTGAGCGCAAGGATCGCCCGGTGATGGTTGGAGTTGCGACCACGCCGGTCGCCCGGAAGCGGCCGTTCGGTGAAGGCCGAATGTTCCGCGCCGTCGAGGACAAGTTCGTACTTGTCGCCGGCAGGCAGGGCCGAGAACACCTTGAGCCGGTCTTTGACGGTGGTCGTTGAAATGACCGAAGTGTCGTCCGTTCCAGTCATCAAGAGCCAGGGAACTGAAACAGCCGAGAACGCCCGTTCCGCGTCGCCCAGAGCGGGCGGGCTTGGGCTCATCGCGATCGCGGCACCGATCCGCGGGTCGAGCGCGTCCTGGCGGCCCATGAACGTCTGCCCGGCGACGGCTTGCGTCGTGTGGGCACCGAAGGAATGGCCCGACATGCCGACATGGCTCAGGTCCATCCGGCCGGCAAGCGCGTGGTCAGACTGCCCGTTCCAGACGGACAGCTGGTCGAGCACCGCGGTGATGTCGCCGACACGCAAAAGTAAATTCCGCCCACTGGCCGCCGTCTTCATCGCCTGCATCCGTTGCCGCAAAGGCACATCGCGCCAGACCGAATCGTCGCTGCCCGGATGCTGGAGAAAAACGGCAACGTAGCCGTGGCTGGCCCAGTGCTGGCCGAGAAACGCCGAGCCTTCCCGCGAACCGCCAAGGCCATGGCTGAAAAACACGACCGGGCGCGGGCCGTGGCTCTCTTCTTCCATGAAAACCCGCAGTGGAATCTCGCGGTCGCGCTGGTCGTCGGCGACCGTCAGATCCATTGACTCAACTGCGACCCCGGTTTGAGCGAGCGGGTCGTAGGGCTGCACGACACCAGGCTCGCCGCCGGTCCATTCAGGGCCTATCCGCGAACCGCCGGGGTCTGACGCCGAATCGCGAAGTCTTCGGAGCGATTGGGGGTCTGACCCCTTCTCTTCGCGGTTCCCGGATAGGCTCTCGATCAGACAGCCAACCGGTTCGGTCGTGGAGACTGCGACCGGCTTGCCCGCCAACAAGAGATCGAGCGCGTCGGCCAGATCGTGGCTGGTCGCGGCAGCCCGTTTTTTCCCGAAGCCGGCGTACAGGTCATCGATCCGGCCGCTGTAAACCGGCTGGACTGAGCTGCCGATAAAGACCGCGGCCTGGGGCGTCACGGTGGCATGCGCGGCGCGGGTGATGTTCTGGTCGCCGTCGAGCACGGCTGGAATCCGGATGTCGAATTCCGCGCGATGGGCCCGGGCAGCTTCCACCGTAACGCCGGCGCGTGGATGCACCAGCAGGAAAGAGACGCCGTCTTTCGCCCGGTCGTCGGCCATCCGCTGCAACAGCGGGAGGTAACCGTTCGCGATCGGGCAATCGGTGGCGACGAAAACCAGCACCAGCGGCTTGTCGCCGGATCCGGCTTCCGGCCAGTGCCAGGTGTTGCCGTCGAGGTCGACGAGCAGCGGGCGGGCGGCGATTGAAGGGACTGCATGCAACGACTCCTGCGCTGCCCGAAGGGCGGGAGAGTTGCAAATCGCAGCCCCGGCAATGAAAACCGCCATCAATCTGCACCCGAACGCTTTTGACCACTGAGCCATGCTCCGAATCACGCCGCCGTTCATCGTTTGCCGCTCCGGAAAGCCGATGTGTAAAATCTCAAATCTCAAATCTCAAATCTCAAATCTCAAATCTCAAATCTCAAATCTCAAATCTCAAATCTCAAATCTGTGATTTCAGATTTGCTTCACGGGTTCCCGCACATGACTGGCCGTTGCGGCTACCGTTCGCGGTCGGCGTTGCCGCCATTCATCCGCTCGACCAGTTCGCCCAGCCGGCCCAGTTCTTCTTCGTCCAGCGCATCGTCGCGGTTCTGGTCGAGCAGGGCAAAACCGCGGCCCGCCAGACGGGGCGGGGCCTCGCTCCGTTGCAACTTGCCGTCGCGGTTTTCATCGAGCTGGATCAGCATCTGGCCGAGGTCCCGGCCGCGCAGAAAGCGGTTGGCGATCGTCGTGGTGAAATGTTCCCGCACCGCCGTTTGCAGTGCGGGCCGCTCGCTCTCGTCCGCCGCCACAACCAGCAGCGTGATGCTTCCCATTTCGTCGTTGGACTGGCGGCCCCAGCGAATCCGCTGGGGTGGGGAATACGGATTCTCGGGATTGCTGGCCGAGTTGTCGTAGACGATCTCAGACCTGATTTCGGTCCCGGCCGGCAGCGCGACCGGCTCGGCGAAAAGGTACCGGTCCTGCCAGTCGAGATCCCAGTCGTCGATCCGCAGCAGCGGAATCTTCTGGCCGTCGGGCAAAGTCGCTGTCAGGTCCATTGCGCGGCAGATGTAGTGGGCGTGTCCGCCGACGCTGACCGCTTCCACGTCAACCGGCAACCGGAACGAGTCGCTGATCCGGAAGTTTTTCTCGCCGGCCGGAATGTCAATGTTGGCTCCGAAGCCGAACATGGGCGGGACCTGGATCGGCACCAGTTTCCGCGCCGGCGGCTGGTCGGCGAAGTAAAGCGCCAGTTCGGCCTGTTCGGTTTCGGCTTTGCCTGACGGATGGAAATGCGTCTGCATCACGATGTCGCTCCTGGCGGGAAGGGCCATCGCCAGGTCGCCCGGCAACCGGGTCGGCATGGCTCCCGGCACGTATCCGCCGAGTCCTCCATCGAGCCGCGCGTCTATCCGCTCCACGACGTCGTCGGTCGCGCCACCGTTGCCTCGACCGCGGCGTCTGTCGTCGCTGCCATCCGGCCCGGCAAGGAATCCCATTCCGGCGATGCCAGCCACTCCATCGCTGCCATCCATCCGCCTGGCCGAGCCGGATGAATCGAGGAAGAACAGGGCGTGGTGAATCGCGGAGCGGGCTTGGGGCCGCAGCTCGATCGCCTTGACCCAGCGGTCCTCGGGCAAGTCGAGCGGGAAGACAAATGAGCGGTAGAGGTCTGGCCCGTCGGCCGGGATCTGGAACTCACCCTGCATCTTCACCACCAGATCGGGAGGGCCGAGGCTCCAGCCATCAGCGAACGCGGGCGGTGCCGGAGCCTCGTCGCGGGGGCCTTCCGGACAGCTGGCGTCGACCCATTGGCGGAAGAGCCGTTTCTGTTCGGCCGAGAGGCTCCGGTCGTTGGCGTAGCGGACTTCGACACCAACCGGCTTCCAGGGCGGCATATAGCCGTTTTCGATCACGGCGATGACCGTTTTCGCACGCGAACGGATATCGTCGTGGGTCAAAAGCGAAAACGGACCAACCTGCCCCGGGCGGTGACAACTTGAGCACTTTTCGTGAACGATCGCCGCAATCTGACGCGACCAGTCGACGCCCGCGCCGGCAGGAACCGGGCTTTGGGCAGTCGCGAGACGGACGAAAACCATCGTCGAGGCCACAACCAGAACGAGCCTTGCCAAGCATACCGTCGCCGGGCGCGGCAATACGAGCCCGTCCGGGAAACGTCCAGGAAAGGGGTCAGACCCCGACGTTTCCTGGGCAGGCTCTAACACTGCGGGCCGGTCAGTCGCCAGATTCAGATTCATTGTTTTCCCGATCTGCAACTGGAATGTCATCCACAAAATCTCTCGTCATCGCCCGCCGGTCACTGAGATCCAGTACCAGCCGGCTGCCGCTGTAATGTCCGGCGGCCTCGAACCAGTCTTCGGCGAGCGGTTCTTCGCCCACCCATTCGACGATCACGCGTTCGCGACCGCGCTGGTCGCTTTCCGGCGGCCAGCGCAGCTCAATCCGCCGGGCCATGCCGGTTTTCAGATCGGTCCAGAGCTCGATCGTGGACGGCAGATTCTGCTGGGCCAGCCAGCGACGGTGCCCGATCACACGGCGGCAAACCGGGTTCTCGTCCGTGACCGGGGCGTGATGTGCGGTGTCAGATGGCAGCTCCTGGAGCCGATAGCCGCGCTTCATCCGGTCGAGCACAGTGGTCACATGCAAATAAGGCGTGTCGACTTCGGTGCTCGCCTCAAGCCACTTGCCGAGAGCAGGGCCGTCGCCCCTGAACACAGGCCCGAAGGGCGGCACGATCCACGCGCTGTCAGCCGACTTGCCGAGCCAGAGATCGAATCCTGCGCGCCGGCCAGCCAAGGGATGCCGCAACACCGCTTGATCGTTGCCGAGCACATACAGATCGTTGGCTGATTCGCTGGTCCGGCCCGCCGCATCGCGTCTGTTCACGGTGACGCGATAGTGTCGCGGCACTGGCTGCGCGGCGGCGACCAGCGATTGCGTCACGGCGGCCCGCGCGATCCGGTCGGGGCTGCAGCCCTGGTAACTCAGCGTCAGGGCCAGGACCACCGTCGCTGCGATGCTCCACGGAATCAGCCGGGAAACGCGACCGGGAAACCGTGGCGGCAAGCCGGAAACTTCAGCCGTCGCCACTTCGGGCAACAGAACAGTCATGGGCGAGTCGTCCAGGCCGGCTTCGATTCGCTGCAGGACTTGACCAATGCCCGTTTCGACTTCGGCCCGTTGCTGACCCGCCGCTGCCAGTAGCAGGGCATCGACCAGGCGGTCCTGAAGTTCATCCTGCCGTTCGCGCTCGTTCATGCAGAGCTCCGCAGGGCGAGCAGTTTGCGTTCAAGGCAATCGGCGAGCTTGGCCCGGGCGCGGAACAGGCGCTTTTTGACCGTTTCCAGCGCGAGGCCGAGCGTGCGGCCAGTTTCTTCCAGTCCGAGGGCTTCGAAGTACTTGAGGTGGACAGGGGCGTGGAAGCTGGCTGGCAGAGCGTCAACACAGGCGCGCAGGGCTGCCAGTTTTTCCGCGAACGTGTCGCCATCGAGTCGCTGGAGCTGGGCGAAACGCGACTCCAGCCACTCCAGCGCGGCCGGCGAAATGGCTTCGGCCTGGCGTGCCTGTTGGCGATAATGGGCCAGCACCAGCCGGCCGGCGATCCCGCGCAGCCACGGTCCGAACGGTCGCAGCCGGTCGAAATCCGCTAGCCGCCGCCACGCCGTCAACAGCGTCTCCTGAAAAAGGTCATCCACGGCATTCGCATCGCGGACCCCCGCGCGGAGATAGGCCCACAACATGTCCGCGTGCTCCCGGACGAGAATCTCAAAAACCTGGCGGGCGTCCATGGCAAAAGGAGAGGTTCCAGGGGTGGGCTGTCAAAAAGTGAGCCTGAGGCGCTAGCCGAGAACGCTGATTCAGCCGTAAACTCACACCCAAGGGAATCGGCTAGCGCCTCAGGCTCACAGGAATTCGTCGTTTTGACAGGCCATTCCAGGGGTCTGGCACAATTCGATTGAGGGATCTGCCGGTGACGCTTCACCTGGTCGAGGCAGTTGAGCGGTCAGAATTCGGATTCAGGCTGGCAACAATGAATTGTCCCGGCTAGGCGGTCCGGGGACAGCAACTCCCCGATTTCTCCTCCGAAAGCGGGAATCGCTTTTCGCGAGTTGAAGTCGGGTTGGCCGGAAGAAGGCGTTGACAACAGCAGACGGCGGCGCGGTTGGCGGAGTCCGGAAGCCGGCTGAAGAGAGGCCAAAACGGGCCGAAAAGCCCATTTTGATTGCTTGCGTGCGTTCAGAAAAGCATCGGGCTGATAGGCAGGGATACGCGGGTACGTTGACGGGTTAGACCGGGTTCGCGGAATTTTCCTGATTTTTGTCTTGGGGAGGGTTGGCAACCGTTAACGGCTGGTTAAAGTAGGGGCAGCCTTGTGGGAAGGCATTTTTACTACCGCAACTTTGGAGAGAGCCACGATGACCTGCCTGTTGAACAACAAGAAGATGCTGGCTGCCTGCGCTGCCGCCGGTGCCGCTGCCTTCGGTGCCCAAGGCGTAGCTGACGCCGATTTCGACAATTCCTACGCTCACGCCAACTGGACTTTCACCGCCGGAGGCGGCGGAACGGCGGGCAACCAGACTGCCACGACACTCCAGCTGGTCGGCGGTGACGGAGCCGGTGGCGGAGTGTCCACGTATACCGTGTTAGCAGCCGCTGCTGGCGTGGTCAGCGTTGATTTCAGCATGACCAGTCCGGATAGTGGTGCCTATGACTTTCACGGTTGGGTGCTGAACAACGTGTTCACGACCGTGGGCGACAACTCTGCTTCGCCCCAGGCTGGCAACATCAGCTTCAACGTGGTCGGGGGCGACACCTTCGGGTATTTCGTGACCACAACGGACGGTCTTTTTGGTCCGATGACCGTTGACTACGGAAACTTTTCTGGTCCTGAAGCCGCGATTCCTGAGCCATCAGCGATCGCCCTGCTGGCTCTCGGCACGGTTGGCGGCCTCGGCCTTCGTCGCCGTCGCGCCTAGTTCCGCCTGAGTGGACGGCGCTCAACGCCTATTCCATTCATGGACGACAACGAGCTAAAACCTGAAACCTGATCAGCCTGTGCTGATCAGGTTTTTTTTCAGGCCGTTCCAGGAATCGCGGCCCCTCATCCGGAACATCAGGCTGAATCGACATGAGTCGTCTTGCCAAAAAACTCCTGATTATCGGCTGGGATGGTGCAGACTGGCAGGTCATCAAACCCCTTCTTGAGCAAGGCCGGATGCCGGTTTTGAACCAGCTCATCTCAAAAGGGGTGATGGGCAACTTTGCAAGCATGGAGCCGATGATTTCGCCCATGCTGTGGACGACGATGGCGACCGGCAAGCCGCCTTACGATCACGGAATCTGCGGGTTTTACGAGCCGGATCCGGAATCGCAGACCGGAATCCGGTTGGCCTCCAGCCTCAACCGCCGCTGTCCCGCGTTCTGGAACATCCTGTCGGACCAGGGATTCCATACGAATGTGGTCGGCTGGTATGTCAGCCATCCCGCCGAAAAAATCAATGGTGTTTGTGTCTCGGAGCTGTTCTCCAGGCCCACAGGTCCGCACGCCAACGACTGGCCTGTGGCGGGTGGTAGCGTCGAGCCTCCCCATTTTGCACAGGAACTGGCTGATCTTCGAATCCATCCCCACGAGATCGTCCGGGAACAGCTCGAGTACTTCATCCCCGACCTCGCCAAACTCCCGGCGGAACAGCAGCAAATGGCCTGGCGCCTTGCGGTTAGCCTTGCCGAATGTGCCACCAGCCAGGCAGTTACGACCTGGATTCTGGAAACCCAGCCGTGGGACGTCACGGCAGTTTATTTCAGCGCGCTGGATCACATTTGTCATACGTTCATGTATTTTCATCCTCCCCGGATGACGCCCGTTCCTGAAGAGATGTTTGCCAGATTTAGCGAGGTGGTGAACCGGGCTTGTGTTTTTCACGATTTGATGCTTTCAAGACTCCTCAAGCTGGTCGGCGATGACACGACCGTGATCATCGTTTCCGACCACGGATACCAGACAGGAGACCGGCGGCCGCTGCTCACACCAACCGAGCACGCAGGCCCGACGGTCTGGCACCGCCGTTTCGGAATGTTGGCCATGCAAGGACCGGGCATCCTGGAAGACGAGCTCGTTTTTGGCGCCGGACTTTTGGACCTGACCCCGACCATTCTGGCCCTGATGGGCGTGCCGCCCGGAGCTGACATGCCGGGGCGCGTGTTGACACAGGCTTTCGTCAAACCGGATGAAATCCAGCGCATCGATTCGTGGAATCAGCTTCAAGCCAGCGGCCAGGATTCTAATCAGCCGGTCGATCCGATCGCAGAGCAGGCCGCCTATCAGCAACTCGTTGATCTGGGTTACGTTGAACCGCTCTCCACGAATCGCCAGGATGTCATCGACAGGTCAACGAATGAGTATGAGTACAATCTCGGACGTTCGCTGATGACAGGCCGGCGTCTGGAGGACGCCGTCGTACACCTCGAACAGGTGCACTCCCGCCAGCCGCACCGGTTGAATGTCGCCTTGCAGCTGGCCGACTGTTATCACCGGCTTGGACGGCTCGATGATTGCCGGAAGCTGATCGATTTCCTTGAGCAGGGAACATGTTTCGAGAAGAGCCTCGAATCAAAGGATGTCCGTCAGCTGCCCCAGATCGACCTGATGCGCGGAGTTCTCGAACTGAGTCTCGGCAACCTTGAACAGGCACATGCGCATCTCAAGCGAGCGGAAGAATTGGTGGGCCGGATGCCAGGTTTTCACGTGCATTTGGGAGATCTCTATATCCAGATGGGCCGCCGCGATGATGCCGCCAGCGTCTATTCGATCGCACTGGAAATCGACCCGGATGACACCCGGGCCCTGAATGGGATGGCGGCGATCCATCTCGAGCAGGGCCGTGACGAACTGACATTGAGTTGCGCGTTGCACTCTCTCGAGGTGCTTTATCATCAGCCGCGTGCCCATTTCCTGCTGGCCATGGCACTGAAGCGTCAGGGACAGCTGGAGCGGGCCCGTGACGCGCTCGAAGTCTCACTTCGCATGAACCCCGTTAACCAGGAGGCCGAACGTCAACTCAGGGACATTGCCGAACGCCTGCCGAAAAACAGGGCAGGCAAATCCACCGTGCTGACCCCGCCCCAGGGGCAGGATGGGACTCGCTGAAAGTGCGAATCGTGCGGGACAGAAGTCAACCTGCCAGAACCAGGATGAAATCGTTCTCTCGCGATTCAAAAAACCTTGCGCGCCTCGGAGACCCCCATCGCCCTGTCCAACCAGCCCGTGAACGATGAACCTCTCTCAAGAGCCCGCAGTACACGTGATTGTCGTTTCCGGTTTTCCGCGGACTGGAACGTCTCTCCTGATGCAGATACTCGCGGCAGGTGGAATCCCTGTCCTGACTGACAAATCGCGCGCCGCGGATGTCAACAACCTCCGCGGTTATTTTGAGTACGAGCCGGTCAAGAGCCTGATGCGGGACGGCAGCTGGCTGGGTTCGGCGGCGCGAGGAAAAGCGGTCAAGATCATCACCCAGCTCCTGCCATCGATCCCGAGCGGCGTTCCTTGCCGGATTCTGATGATGGACCGGCCGTTGGCTGAAGTCCTCGAGTCACAGGACCGAATGTTGCGTGAACTGGGCCGCCCGCCAGCCAAGTCCCGGGAACTGCTCGCACAGACGTTTTCCCGACAGCGGGAAACCGTGCTGCAGGAGATGCGATCCCGGTCTGCCGTCGCGATGCTGGATGTCAGCTACCATGCGCTGGTCGCCCGCGATCCATCCCTGATCGATGCCATCGCCGAATTTGTTGGCTGGCCCGGATTGGATCAGGCTGCCATGTTGGCGGCGATTGACCCGGGACTTTATCGCAGTCGGTCCCTTGGCGAAGGTGCGGAATCAATCCCGCGTTAGCTGTGGAAGCTGGTCGCGGTTTCGCGGCGTGTTCGTGGAACGCCGGGCAGCCATCTACCTGCTGAATCTGGCCATCAACCGGTTGGCGAGGGGAGGCGAGATTCGGTCGAGCCAGACCAGCAGCTTGCCACCCAGCGAAAGGATGACTTCGTTGCGGCCGAGGCAGATGGCCCGGATTGCGACTTCGGCCACTCGCCCAGTCGACATCGGCCGCCGGCCTTTCCAGTCGCGGCCAGCGCTGTCTTCCACCGCCGAATCAAAGAACTCGCTGTCGGTTGTGCTCGGGCTGACCAGCAGCAGGTCGATCCCGTCCCCCGCCAGTTCCGCCCGCAAGGCGTCCGAAAAACCGTGCAGCGCAAACTTGGAAGCGCAATACTCGCTTTTGAGCGGCACCGCGCGATGCCCCAGCACGCTGCTGATGTTGACGATCATCGGCCGCTGGCCGGTGCGAAGCAGGGGCAAGGCCGCCCGGATCAGCTCGACCGCGGCGAAGAAATTGACTTCGAAAACCGTCCGCAGTCTGTCGGGCGACGCCCCGTCAAACCGCCCCATGGCTCCGATCCCGGCACAATTGACCAGCAGATCGAGTCCGCCCCATTGACGCTGGACGTCGTCGACCAGCCGCTGGCGATGCTCGGCCGAGGTGATGTCGCCCGGGCAGGCCACCGCGACACCTCCGGCCTGATGAATCGCTGCGACGAGTTCTTCCAGCCGGTCGCCGCGTCGCGCCGTGACCAGCACGCGGGCACCTCTGCGGGCCAACCCGGCCGCGAGGTCACGCCCAATTCCGCTGGACGCACCCGTCACAATCGCCCGCAAGCCTTCAATGCGTCGTCGGGCCAAGGAAAGGTGCTCCGTTTCGGTTCACGGCAATCCAGACAGCTCAGGCCACATCGTGCAGCGAACCGGACTTCTGGCCGGCTCCGTGGCCGCCTGCTCCGTTCCGGTCGGACTCGGTCCCGTTAATCGACGGCAAAGGCAACTGGCCGTTGGTGGCACCGGCTACGGCGGGTGTGACCGTTGCCTCGGCCGGATTGATCGCGCCGGCGTACTTTTGCGGCAACCGGCAGTGGACCACGACGCGGTGTTCGTCATAACGCTTCGAGAGGATTTCGCCATGGCTGGCCAGCCACGCGACCAGCCGGCCATTCTCGACGCCGGTCTCAACCATCACGTCGGCGAATCCGCGACTGAGGGTCTCGCTGACCCGCTGGTGGAGCAGGTCAAAACCCTGACAGGTCCGGGCGCTGAGCGGAATCGCCTGCGGGTAACGGTTTCGCAGCCCGTCCAGCACGGCCGGCTGGCTGATCGCGTCGATTTTGTTCAGGACGAGGAGGGTATCTTTCTCGTCGATTCCGAGGTCGCGCAGCACACCGTAAACCGCGGTGATCTGGCCCCACACGTCGGGGCTGCTCGCGTCGGCGACATGCAGCAGCAGGTCGGCCTGGTTGGCTTCCTCGAGCGTCGCCTTGAAGCTCGCGATCAGATGGTGGGGCAGGTCGCGGATGAAGCCGACCGTGTCGCTCAGCAGAACCGGCCCCCAGCTGGGCAGCGTCCAGCGCCGGGTGCGCGTGTCGAGGGTTGCGAAAAGCCGGTCTTCGGCCAGCACGCCGGCCCCGGTCAGGGCGTTCATGAGCGTGCTCTTGCCAGCGTTGGTATAGCCGACCAGCGAGACCGTCATCAGCCCGCCACGCGAACGGACGAGCTGTTCCTTGCGGCGCTCGATCTCGTCCAGCTCCGTCCGCAGGTCGTGAATCCGCTTTTCAACCAGCCGGCGGTCGACTTCGAGCTGTTTTTCCCCTGGCCCGCGCATCCCGACGCCCATCTTGATGCGCGACAGGTGGGTCCACATCCGCTTGAGCCGCGGGAGGGAATACTCCAGCTGGGCCAGTTCGACCGCCAAGCGGGCCTCGCCGGTCTGGGCATGCGTCGCAAAGATGTCGAGGATCAGCTCGGTCCGGTCGAGCACCTTGACCTTGAGTTCTTTTTCAAGGTTGCGGGTCTGGGCCGGCGAGAGGTCGTTGTCAAAGATCACGACATCGGCAGCGTGGAACTCGCACAGCCGTTGAAGCTCTTCGGCCTTGCCCTTGCCGATGTAGAACGTGTTGTCGGGCTTCTCCCGCCGCTGGACCATCGTCCCCTGGACCAGCGCACCCGCCGTCTTCGCCAGCCCGCGCAGCTCCTGCAGCGGGTCGTCATCCTCAAACTGGCCGGGCAGGATCACCCTGACCAGCACGGCGATCTCTTCCCGGACGGCGTCGGTTCGTTTTCGTTCTTGCACTCGGGGCGGGTTCCTCTCGAAATCTGTGAATGCGCGCTCAGTTTGTCACTACGTGGTGTTACCAGCACGCAGCGCAAGCAAGTGATCCGGGCCTGCCAGTCGTTCGATGTTGAAGATCACTTGCTTGCGCTGCGTGCTGGTAATGTGATTGGGAGTCGCGGCAGCTACTCTCATTATCCGCCAAACCGCCCGGCCGGGAAATGCGGAATCGGGAAACTGCCCCAAGAGACTGTCCGGGCCAGTCCAGGTTCGCGTCCCGCACGGGAAATGCGGGCCGAATCAGCGCCATCGAGTTTCGCATCGATTCGGCGCCGCAGCGGCCCGAACCGTTAGACTGTAGGGCTGAACGCTCCGTGGACTGACGATTGGACCAACGCCTGCCCCAGATTGATTTCACTCCGGTCGTTGTTCCCATCACCAGCGGGATCAAGCCGCTGGAGGCCCTGCGTCGATTGCGGCCGCTGGGCGGGACCGCCCTGCTGTCCAGTCCGCCCGGCAGCGGACCACGGGGGCGGTATTCGTTTCTGATGGCGGATCCGGTCGTTTGCTGGAAGCCCACGTGGCGCTGGCTGGCCAAAGCCCGGGCCGCGGGCGGACTGCCACTGAAGCGGCTCGATCTGGTGTTGCGCCGTCACTTCACGCGGCCGGTTGAGGGCCTTCCGCCGTTTCAGGGCGGGTGGGTCGGATTGTGCAGCTACGAACTGGGTGGGCTATTCGAGCGGCTGCCACTGGCGGCGCATGACCCACTCAAGATGCCAGCCGCCGTCTTTTCGCTGCACGATTTTGTCGTGGCGTGGGATCACGCCGGGGAGTCGGCCTGGATCATCAGCCAGGGTCTGCCGGAAACGCACCTCTCCCGCCGGCGCGAACGGGCCGCCATTCGGGCTGAAATGATTGCCCGTCTTCTGGAATCCGGCCTGGCGGACAGGAGCCAGACATGGACTGGCTTCCAGCGTCGCCCGACAGGAATGGAGGGTTCGCGGCGTTGGAGCCTAGCCTTCCGGCCACCGCCGGACGATATCAGGCGCGAAGGGAGGCCAGCTGGCCGCGGCCTCCCGCCGCTGCATGACGTTTCGGCCCAGGCAACCGGTTGGGACTGCGGACTTCCTCTGGCAAGCAATTTTTCGCCCGACGGGTATCGCCGCGCCGTTCAGCGTTGCGTCGAACTGATCCGCGCCGGCGACGCTTTTCAGATCAACCTCGCCCAGCAGCTGTTCCTGCCAGACCGGCACGATGGGCTGAGCCTGCTGGAGTCCGTGGGCGTGCGGAATCCGGCCCCTTTCTCGGCCTGGTTTGACCTGGGTGCCAGACAGGTCATCAGCGCCTCGCCCGAACGCCTGTTTTCAGTCCGCGACGGCTGGATCGAGACTTGTCCGATCAAGGGCACTCGCCCACGCGGTGACGATCCGGCGGGCGACGCGGCCAGCGCCCGCGAGCTCCTGGCCAGCCGCAAGGACCGCGCCGAGAACACCATGATCGTCGACCTGATGCGGAATGATCTTTCCCGCATCTGCACCGACGATTCTGTTCAGGTAACGCAGTGGTGCGGGCTGGAGTCGTTTGCCACGGTTCACCATCTGGTGTCGGCCGTGCGCGGCAAGCTGCGCGCGGGAACCGGTTTTGCCGACGTGCTTGCGGCGGTTTTTCCCGGCGGTTCAGTCACCGGCGCACCGAAAATCCGCGCGATGGAGATTATCACCGAACTGGAACAGACGGCCCGTGGTGCCTATTGTGGTACGGCCGGCTACATCGGCCTCGATGGCTCGGCCGACTTCAACATCCTGATCCGGACGATCACCGCGGGCCGCGGCTGGTGGCAGCTGCCGGTCGGGGGCGGGGTTGTGGCGGACAGCGACCCGGACCAGGAGTATGCCGAAACGTGGGGCAAGGCGGCTGGCATGCTGGATGCCATCGCAGCCCTCGAACCGGTGGCCATTGCATGATTCTGGTGATCGACAACTACGACAGCTTCGTCGACAACCTTGCGCGGCAGTTGCGGCTGCTGGGGCCGGAAACGCGGATCGTCCGCAACGACCAGCACGACGTGGACGAGCTGCTGCGCTGGCAACCGGCTGCCATCGTGATCTCACCCGGGCCATGTGGACCCGATCAGGCCGGGGTTGGTCTGGAACTGGCCAGCGCGGCCCTCGGCAAGGTGCCCGTGCTCGGCATCTGTCTGGGACACCAGATTCTTTGCCAGGCCCTCGGGGCAAAGATCATCCGGTCGAATCGTCCGCTTCACGGCCAGTCCAGCCTGGTGCAGCACGATGGCCAATCCCTGTTCGCCGGGTTGCCAGACCCGCTGCGGGTCGGTCGCTATCACAGCCTTGTGGCCGCGCCGGATTCGTTGCCCGACTGTTTGCAGGTCACGGCCAGAACCGCTGACGGGACTGTCATGGCCGTTCACCATCGCCAGCACCTCGCCGTCGGGTTACAGTTCCATCCCGAGTCGATCCTGACCGAACATGGCAACGAGCTGCTGGCCGCGTTCCTGCTGGCTGCCGGAATTCCTGTACGGCTGCGCCCGACGCTGGAGATCACCACCGAAGCCGCGATCGGCCGCGAAAGGTCGGACGAGCTGATTGCCTGACGTGGGGACAAAGCTCCGCTTTGTCCGTCCGTACTCCACCACCTCCATGATCATCGAAACCATTATCTCGACCCGTAACGCCGACGGCAGCGACAACATCGCGCCGATGGGGGCGATCGTGGACGGCGAGGACTGGACGGAGTTCGAACTTCGGCCCTTCGTTTCGGCCCAGACTTTCCAGAATCTTCAGCGAGAGGAAAGCGGCGTCCTGCACTTGACCGACGATGCGCTGCTGTTTGCCCAGGCAATCGCCGGTCATTGGACCGACTGGCCGGTGCTGGTGCCGGCCGACCTGGCGGGCTGCGGGCGGATCGTGGCGGCTGCCCGGGCGTTCGAGTTCAGACCGGTTTCCTGCCTGGTGAATCACGGGCGGGCGACACTGCACTGCCGGACTGTCGCCGGCCACCTGGGGTTGCCCTTTCGCGGCATCAACCGGGCCTGCAACGCCGTGATCGAGGCGGCGGTTCTGATCAGCCGCGCGGCGTTCCTGCCAGCCGAATCGATCCGGCAGCAGCTTGACGGACTGCGAGCCATCGTCGAACGCACAGGCGGACCGCGTGAATTGGCGGCGTGGGAACTGCTGACCGCGAAGCTGGCGGAGCTGGCGAAATCATGACGACCGCCTTTACCCGCCCCGCCCAGCAAGCACCGCTGTCCGGGTTGCCCGGCGACAACACGAGACCGTCGGTGCTCGTTTCGGCACCCAGCCGGCTGCATTTCGGGCTGCTCTCGATTGGCGACTCGTTGCCGGTCAACTATGGCGGTGCCGGGCTGATGCTGGCCCAGCCCCAGACAGTTGTGGAAGTCGCCAGCAGCGACCGGTTGCAAGTCGATATCAGGCGAACGGCGGGCGTCAGCCCGCTGATTCTGGATCCCTCTTCCCGCCTCCTCCCCCTCGTTCAAACCTGGCATCGATCATTCGGCCGTGCCGCCGGCGTGGAAGAGGCCTTCGTCGAGGAGTTGCCTCTGTCGATCTGCATTCACGAGTCGCCTCCTGTCCACATGGGGCTGGGCGCTGGAACGCAGCTCGCTCTGTCGGTTGGCGCGGCGTTGTGCCGGCATTTCGGACTCGAACTTCCCGGGCCACAGGAACTGGCGGTCGGGATGGGACGCGGACGACGTTCGGCAATCGGTTCGCATGGATTTTTTCGTGGCGGCTTCATGATCGACTGCGGACTGGCCTCCAGCGAACGGTTTTCGGAGCTTGCGATGCAACTCGCGTTCCCGGACGACTGGCCGGTGCTGCTGATCCTGCCACAACTGCCACACGGTTCGCACGCGGAGGAGGAGCGCACTGCCTTCGCCGACGCTACCGGAGTTGTGGAAGTTCGTGAATGTCTGGAGCGGATCCGGAACGAACTGCTGGTGCCAGCCCTGCTGGCCCGTGATCACCCAGGATTTGCTGTCGCGCTGCATGACTACAACACGCTCAGCGGTCGGCAGTATTCTGCCGTCCAGCCCGGCCAGTTTCACAGTCCGGCGGTTGGCCGTATCGTGGCGGCCGTGCTGGAAGCCGGATGCCCGGGTGTGATCCAGAGTTCATGGGGCCCAGGCGTCGCCGTGATCTTGCCCGATCATTCGGCCGCGGTCGAGCTTCATGCACGGCTCGCCTGCGAATCCCTGCCGGCGCTGGAAGGGGCCGGATTCATCCTGACATCGGCTGATAACGAAGGCGCGCGGGTGGTTTGCGGGTTGACGACGACAGGACAACGCGGTTGACCGGTATCTCCCTGGACTGACCAGGCAGAGCCTGGTCACCACGGGCGGAGCCTGGTCACCATGAGGAGCATGCAGTGATGCCCAAGCTTGGTGTCAATATCGACCATGTGGCGACCGTGCGACAAGCTCGCCGCACGATTGAACCCGATCCCGTCTGGGCCGCCGCGGCGGCGGAATTGGGCGGGGCGGACCAGATCACAATTCATCTCCGCGAGGACCGCCGGCACATTCAGGACCGCGACGTGCGACTGCTGCGTGAGACGGTCAAGGTCCGCTTGAACCTCGAGTGCGCCGTGGCTCCTGAAATGATCGGAATCGCCTGCGACACGCGGCCACACCAGGTCTGTCTCGTCCCCGAACGCCGTGAAGAAGTGACGACGGAAGGAGGACTCGAAGTCGCCGGCAACCGGCAGGCCGTGGGCGATGCGATCATGCGGTTGCAGGATTGCGGGATCGCGGTCAGCCTGTTCATCGGCCCGGACTTGCGACAGGTTGAAGCCGCCGCCAGCCTGCGGGCCGAGGCGATCGAGCTGCATACGGGGGGCTGGGCCCATGCTTTTCTGTCTGCCGAATCCGCCACGCAGCTGGACGCCCTGCTCAAGGCGGCCCAAGCCGGGCTGGAGGCAGGTCTGACGGTCGATGCCGGTCATGGGTTGACGTACACCAACGTCAGGCCAGTCGCCAGCATTCCCGGCATCCGCGAACTGAATATCGGTCACAGCATTATCTCGCGGGCCATTTTCATCGGCCTGACTGAGGCCGTGCGGGAGATGAAACGGCTGGTGTCGGGAACGTGACCCGGGGAACGGACAGGGAGAACGATGGACCTGATTGACAGCATTGACCGGATTGACGGAATGAAGAGCGAAGAAGGCCCGGCGTTTGACCCGGCGTTGATGGATTTGCTGCGGCGGTCGCGGCGGGTGGAGGTCGATGCCGACTGGGCCGATCTTGCCGCGTTGTGGGACATCCGGGCGGACACGACCTACCTGAATCATGGCTCGTTTGGACCTTCGCCGCGTCCGGTTCGTGAAGCGCGCGACTGGTGGCGCGACCGCTGTGAAGAGCAGCCGATGGATTTTTTTCTGCGCTGGCTGGAGCCGGCACTGGAAGCTGCCCGCTCCGGGCTGGCACGCTTCTGCGGCACGACGACCAGGAACCTGGTCTTTGCCGACAACGCGACCTGGGCGATGAATGTCGTCGCGCGGAGTTTTCCGCTCGGCGCGGGAGACGAAGTCCTGCTGACCGATCACGAATACGGTGCCGTTTCCCGGATCTGGAACGAGGCCTGTGACCAGGCCGGAGCAAAGACGGCCACGGCGGTTTTGCCGTTGCCGTTCACGACGGCCGGCAACGTAGTCGACGCGATCGTTTCGGCAATCACGCCGCGAACCCGACTGGTTGTGGTCAGTCACATCACGTCGCCGACGGGGATCACCTTGCCGGTCGAAGCGATTTGCCGCGCGGTCCGCGAACGCGGCGTGGCCGCCTGCATCGACGGCCCGCACGCACTTGTCGAGGTGGACGTCGAACTTGACCGTCTGGATTGTGATTTTTACACGGCGAGCTGCCACAAGTGGCTTTGCGCGCCGCTGGGAACCGGTTTTCTGTACGTCCATCCGCGGCAGCAGAATCTGATCCGGCCACTGATCCGCAGCTGGGGGCGATTGCTGCCCGCCGTGCCGCAGCGCTGGGACGAAGAGTTCACCTGGCCCGGTACCCGTGAACCCTCCGCGTGGCTGGCCATCCCGGCCGCGATCCGGTTCTTTCAGGAACTGGGCATCGAAACGTTCCGGAATCGGACCCACTGGCTCGCGCAACAGGCCCGCACGCGGCTGGAAGCAGTGACGGGCTGCGCGGCACTGGTGCCCGACGACAGTGCCTGGTACCAGTCGATGACCGAGGTGCCACTTCCACCTGGCGACTGGAGCGGCCTTCAGCAGAAACTCTGGGAGAATCACCGGATCGAAATCCCGGTTGTGAGTTTCGCCCACCGCTGGCTGATCCGGGTTTCGAGCCACCTCTACAACGACCGCGGGCAAACGGACTCGCTTGTGGAAGCGCTGAGCAAGGAACTTCAGAAGGCAACCTGAACAACCGGAAGGCGAAGAGGGAGAATGCAGGAACGCAAATCTGCGCTAATCGCCACTAATGCAGACCGTCCTCATGAGACGGATGAAAACGGGTTGTGTTGATAGCCCAAGCTGCGTTTCTGGCCTGTTTCCGGATTAGCGTCGATTAGCGCAGATTAGTGTTCCCCCAACTTTTTCTTCACTCCTTCTTCCTCGGTCGCGGGACCTTGCCGCGGTAGGAGTGGCTGCCGGACTCGTTCTGAGTAACGCGTTTGCCGCGTTTGCCGCGGCCGTAAGTGGCTTTGCCTTCGGCCACGGCGACGGGTTCACCGATCGAGTCGCGCATACGGGCGATCCGGTCGCGGAGGGCAGCGGCTTTTTCGAACTCCAGTGACTCGGCCGCTTCCAGCATCTCGGTCTGCAGCTCGTTGATGTACTCTTCGGTGATGTAAACCGTCTCGTTGTTCTTGCCGACCATTTCGTTGGCCCGGCGATGGGACTCCAGCTGGGCTTCGATTCCGGCCCGGATGTGTTTCTGGACCGTCTGCGGCGTGATCCCGTGGGTCTCGTTGTACTCCCGCTGGATTTTGCGGCGGCGGGCCGTTTCGGCAATCGCATTGGCCATCGCCTCGGTGACTCTGTCGGCGTAGAGGATGACTTTGGCATTGACGTTGCGGGCCGAGCGGCCGATCGTCTGGATCAGCGAGGTCTCGCTGCGGAGAAAGCCCTCCTTGTCGGCGTCGAGAATCGCGACCAGAGAAACTTCGGGCAGGTCGAGACCTTCACGCAGCAGGTTGACGCCGACGAGGGCTTCAAAACGCCCGGCCCGCAGGTCACGCAGCAGATCGACCCGTTCAAAGGCATCCAGCTCCGAGTGGAGCCACTTGCAAAGCACGCCGTTCTCCGAGAGCCAGGCGGCGAGGTCTTCGGCGAGACGCTTGGTGAGAGCCGTCACCAGCACACGCTCGCTTTGATCGCGGCGCAGCTTGATCTGCTCCAGCAGATGGGTCACCTGGCCGCGGGCGGGGACGACTTCGATTTCCGGGTCGAGCAGCCCGGTGGGCCGGATCACCTGTTCGACGACCTCGCCGCCGGTCTTGTCCAGCTCGTAGTCGCCGGGGGTCGCCGAGACGTGGATCGCCTGGTGGACTTTGGCTTCCCATTCCTCGAACTTCATCGGCCGGTTGTCGAGAGCGCAAGGCAGCCGGAAACCGTGCTCGACCAGCGTCAGTTTGCGGCTGCGGTCGCCGGCGTACATCGCCCGAATCTGGGGCACCGCGACGTGCGACTCGTCGACGATCAGCAGAAAGTCGTCTGGAAAAAAGCTGTAGAGTGTTTCGGGCGTTTCGCCGACGCGGCGACCGGATAGAGGGCGGCTGTAGTTTTCGATCCCCGGACAATGGCCGACCTGTTCGAGCATCTCGAGGTCGAACCGGGTGCGGGCCGAGAGTCGTTGGGCCTCGAGCAGCTTGCCCTGTTGGCGGAACTCTTCCAGCCGTTCGGCCAGCTCCTCGCGGATGATGCCGAGGGCCTCCTTGATCCGCTGCTCTGACGTGACAAAGTGCTTGGCGGGGTAAATGAAGAGCTGGTCCTCGCGGCTGATCAGCTCGCCAGAAACCGGATTGATGATCGAAAGCTGTTCGATTTCATCCCCCCACAGTTCGATCCGGTAGGCGTATTCCTCATAGGACGGCCAGATTTCGATGCAGTCGCCGCGGACACGAAAACGCGAGCGTTCAAAAGCGATATCGTTCCGCTGGTACTGGATGTCAATCAGCTGGGCCAGCATCCGGTCGCGCTCGATCGTCTCGCCCTTGCGAAGTGCGACCATCATCTTGCGGTAGTCTTCGGGCGAGCCGAGTCCGTAGATGCTGCTGACGCTGGCGACGATGATCACATCGCGGCGGCTGACGAGCGAACTGGTTGTGGCGAGCCGGAGCCGGTCGATCTCCTCGTTGATCGAGGCGTCCTTCTCGATGTAGATGTCGCGCTGCGGGATGTAGGCTTCGGGCTGGTAGTAGTCGTAGTAGCTGACGAAGTAGTGAACGGCGTTGGTGGGAAAGAACTCGCGGAACTCGCTGTAGAGCTGGGCGGCGAGGGTCTTGTTGTGCGAGATGACCATCGTCGGCCGCTGCATGGCCTGGATCACGTTGGCCATCGTAAAGGTCTTGCCCGAGCCGGTGACGCCCAACAGGACCTGGTGCCGACGGCCTTCGCGCAGGCCGCGCACGAGCGACTCGATCGCCTGGGGCTGATCGCCCGCGGGCTGGAAAGGGGCCGCCAGACGGAACATCGTGGATCTTCAGTGAACCGGGTCGGGAACTGCCGAACCGGTCAATTGTATCCGGCAAACGAGGTGTTCGCGGAGCGCGGCGAGCTTGATTTCACCGATGCCGGGCACCCGCAACAGCTCGTCGACGGCACCGAACGGGCCGCGGCTGTTTCGATCCGCCACGATATCCCGCGCCAGCCGTGGGCCGATGCCGGGAAGGGAACCCAGTTCCGCGGCGGAAGCCGAGTTGAGATCGACCGTCAGCGTCAGCTCCTTGCGCAACGCATCATCGATGTCGATCAGACGACCGTGACGGATGCGCTGCTGAAGAACAAAGAAACCGATTGCCAGCAGGCAACTGGCGAGCAGAAGAATGGAATTCACTTGTTGCCGCCGCGGAATGACGGGACCGGCGGGCGGCGGTTCGCGTGGGACGGTTCGCGGGCTGGGGCGAGTCGAATTCATCGCCAGGTGGTTCGAAATGGAAGGAGGATCGCGGCCCGGATTGTAGTCGACAGCCAATCGAAGCGGACAGCGTGGGTGCAGGAACCACCCTGGATGTGCCAGCAAACGGCGAGCCGCAGGTCTGATGTTGTTTGAAAGTAGCAGGCAC
>JANOFL010000147.1:0-9069 GCA_031405895.1 Planctomycetota bacterium | reverse complement strand
GCAGATCCTGGATTAGCTGCCGTAGCGTTTGTTCGGCGGCTTGATGTTGACCGAGTTCGGCGAGGGTGAGGGCTGTTTCCTTCGCCTTGGCGATCTTCAGGTGGCTCAATTCAAAAATAACTTCCATGGCCGATATTGTTGATTCGCCAACCCGCAGCCGGATGATGGCGGGAATCCGGAGCCGGAATACAAGGCCCGAGTTGCTGGTCCGGAAAGAGCTTCACGCGCGCGGCTTTCGTTTCAGCCTGCGTTCAGGCGACTTGCCCGGCCGGCCCGACCTGGTTCTGACCCGCCACCGGACCGTGGTTCACGTCCACGGCTGTTTCTGGCACGGCCACGAATGCCGGCTCTTTCGCTGGCCCGGTACCAACCGCCGGTTCTGGCGAAAAAAGATCTCCGGCAATCGTGCGCGCGATGAAAAAGTCGTCGCCCTGACGCTGGCCGAAGGCTGGCACATCATCACGATCCGGGAATGCCGGCTCCGCGGCGCCAACCCGCAACGGCTTGAAAAACTCTTCGACCGGATCGAAAGCTGGGTCCGGTCCCGAATGTCCCGCCCGTCAGCCCTGGAAATCGGCCGCCGGAAAGTCTAGTTTCCTGGCCGGCGGGGGCGAATCAGGTCGCTGACGACGCGCCGCCAGAGCCAGTTGGCCAGCCAAGCGGCGAAAAGAGCCGCGAGTGCCAGCGGAGCGAGCTTCGGCCGCGCGACAAGGACCAGCAGGACCCCGCCAAGGCCGGCCATCACCGGCCACGATTGCGACAGCCGGACCCGCCGCAGTTCGGGAATCGCAAGCCAGACGAGAAACAGCGCGATGCCGGTCCGCAGCAGGATCGGCCAAACCGGCTGTTCACTGCCGAGGGCAAGCGCCAGCCCGGCCGCGCCGGCCATCGCCAGCGCGATCACCAGCAGGAGCCAGCGCTGAACCGGCCTGGCAGGTTTACTTTCCGTTGCAAAGCTCCGCGGTCAGTTGCCGGATCAGGCGGAGCGCCCGGCCAATTTCCTCTTTTTGCCGGGCCGGCTCCTGGGGAATCTCGCGCTCGATCGTGAGCGGTCCTGCATAGCCGATCTCGCGCAAGGTTGCGAGGAACCGCCGCGCATCGACCGCGCCGTCGCCGAACGGCACTTCGCGGCCCCACTCCTCGCCGGGCCGGGCCGCCCACAAGGCGTCCTTGCAGTGAACGCTGCGGACCCGCGCCCCGAGCTGTCGCAGGGCTTCGAGCGGCTCGCCCGTGCCGTACAGGATCATGTTGGCCGGATCAAAATTGACGTTCAGGTTGGGGCAGGCTGCCTGGTCCATGAATGCGATCAGCCCCGCAGCCGATTCCTGGCCCGTCTCAAGGTGGACCGCCTGGCCGTTGTTCGCCGCATGTCGGCAGAGCTGGCGGGTGACCTCCAGCAGCCCGTTGGCCTCTTCGTCGGAAAGCAGATGCGGCACAAAGCCGAGATGCAATCCGACCACCGGGCAGTCCAGCAGCCGCGCGAAGTCGGAGATCGCCAGCATTTCCGCCAGCCGCGCAGCCCGCGTCGCCGCGGGCACCAGTCCCACCGTTTTCTCCACCGTCGGAATATCGGCGTAACTTTCGCCTTCAAAGCCGCCAAAGACCGCGGTCAGCCGGATGTCCAGGCTGTTCAGCTTCTCCAGGAATTCGCGCGCTCTTTGCGCCGTCCGGCTGGACCGCGCCGGCGCGTGGAGCTGAATCGTCGGCACGCCCAGTTCGGCCGCGACTTCGAGATGCACCCCCAGCCCGGCATCGATGCTCGCGAAGACTCCGGGGGGCCAAGTTGATTCTGAAACCGTCAAGCCGATCTCCTCGACGCGATCCTGTTTTCTGCTTGCCGACGCGTTTTGCGGCTCAAGGTTAATCCAGGAGACCAAACATCGCCAGCCGCTGGACTCCAGCTGCCCAGCCGAGGCGCTGCTGGTCATCGATTACCCGAAATGAGGACGTTCCAGCTTCTGTCCGGGCCTTGCGAACTTCGAGTTCCGGACTTGCGGCTTCTGGATGAGTCAACTCCAGTTCTCAAGCCAGAATCCACGGCGGTACAATCTCAACTCTCAAATCTCAAATCTCAAATCTCAAATCTCAACTTGTTGCCCAACTCCCGTCGCCGCAGTGGCTCGCAATGACAGTAGAATCCTGCCGTACAGGCCGACTGGCCTTCCAGTACTTGGCCTGCGGAGAACGGGTTGATGACGCGGCACCGGCTGGAAGCTTTCAGTGATGGAGTGCTGGCCATCATCATCACGATCATGGTCCTCGAACTGAAGACTCCGCACGGCACGGACATTTCCGCCCTGCGCCCGATGCTGCCGGTCTTCCTCGGATACCTGCTGAGCTTTGTCTACATCGGCATCTACTGGAACAACCACCATCACCTGCTGCAATCGGTTCAAAAGATCAGCGGTCCGATCATGTGGGCCAACCTGCATCTGCTGTTCTGGCTGTCGCTGGTCCCGTTTGCGACCGGCTGGCTGGGTGAGAACTTTTTCGCACCGGTTCCGGCGGCTGTGTACGGGCTGGTCCTGTTGTTGTCGGCGATTGCCTATTTCGTGCTGCAGGCCGCAATCATCGCCAGGGAAGGACGTGAATCCGTCCTCTCCCGCGCGCTCGGCCGGGACGTCAAGGGCTGGGCATCCTTGGCCCTGTATGTCGCAGGTATTGGCCTGTCGCTGATCTGGCCCCCCGCCGGCATCGCACTCTACGTTCTGGTCGCCTTGATCTGGCTGGTACCCGACCGGCGAATCGAGCGGGCACTTGCCGAAGACCCTGGTTCCCGCTGAGCTGCTGGTTAAACGTGCCGTAACCCCAATCGCCCAGCCGCAATCCTTGCGAATCTGGCGCGCGGCAGGGCGTCAGCCCTCCGTGTCTCTTTGACCCTGTTCATCCGGCGGCTATCCCTGCGACTGGCACCGGCAAAAAAGAGCCAGGAATCGCGTTGCGACTCCCGGCCCGGTGGGATGCGGACTTGTCAACTGCTGGCCAGCTTATGGAGCCGGGTCGGGGATCTCGGGACCAAGCGGCACGACTTCGCTGGGGTCGAGGTTGTACCACTGCGTGTCATCGAGATCGCCTGGCCGGATGTTGGAACGGTTGCGGAAGGCGACAAACCGTCGGCCAACCGGCACCAGTCCCGAGAACCAGGACCGCGCCGGAGTCCGCCAGCCGGTGTTGGGGACATACTCATATTCCATCAGCCCGCGCGACGCGTCGCTGACGTACAACCGGTGGTTGCTGTCGAAGTCTACAGCCAGGGCGTTGGTCGCCACCGGCAGCGTGACGGGGTGAAACGCCAAGGCCTGTCCGGCCAGCGGACGCCACGGGAGGCTCGCCCAGACGAGCTTGCCGTCGGTCAGCGCCGCGAACACCTGACTGCGGGAAATCGTGATGTTCCGGAACGGAAAAGTGGCCGTGCCGATGCCGGTGCAATTGCCGAGATCGATCCAGCGCCCGGTTCGCAGTTGCAGCAGACCCGCCCGGCGACCGTAGACGGCGAGCAGGCTGTCGGTCCGTTCGTCGTAGAACATCGACTGGATCGCCGCGGGAGCAACGCCGACCTGAACTTGTGCGACCGGGGTTCCGCGGGCGAGTTGGATCCTTGAAATGTACCGGCCGGCTGCGACGTAAACGTCCTGTCCAAAGCCCTGTGTCAGGCAGCGGGCGTAGGGCGACAGTGTGGCCAGCGCCACCGGATTGCCACTGTGCGGAATCTGCATCAGCCGGACGTTGTTGCCAATGACTCCCTGGAGCGCCAGCGAGCTGTGGAGATCCGGATGCGGGATCGCGGCCAGGATGTTCTGTCCGGTGGACGCGGTGTGCGGGACCGGCGTCTGCTGCTGGACGAAGCCTTTGGCCCCGCCCATGAAGACACCCTGAACGCTGTTGCCGCCCACCGTCGTTCCGCCTGGCGGATAGAGAGCCAGAAAGCTGTCCATGATCCGGTAGCGGTTGTCGTCGGCCGAAACCGCCGGAGGATTGGTCAGCGACGTCACGGTGTAGTAGTCGCCAAGTCCATCGCCATCGGGATCCAGGCCGGCGACGATGTTCCCGGCCGACGTGGGCCAGACCGAGCTGAAGGGGCTGTTGGCGTTCAGGTTGCCGTCATCGGCGGCCGGGTCCCGGTAATGGATCAGCCGCGGGCCGCGCTCGTTGTTGTTGTTTGCGAAGGCCAGTTTGAGCGTCACCGCATGGCCGCCTTGGCGGTCGACCAGGATCGGGAAACCCAACATGCCTTGTTGCCACTCGTAGCGGCCGTAGGAAAACTGCACGATGGCACCGTTCGTCGCAAACCCGGCCGCGTCGTCGATGATCGGCCAGTAGTCGTCATGCTTGTAACGCGCGACGAAGCAGACTGGCGAGCCGGAGTCGTAAATCCAGTTGGCGAGTCCGTCAGTCTTGCCGGAACCCGTGGTCCCGTCTTCACCGGTGGTCCCCATGTACCAGCCCAGCCACTCGATCCAGCCCGTCATGTTGCCGTGGCCGGGCACGCCGATCCAGACGCCCGGATAGGGAGGCATGTCGGGTGCATGGCGATTGGCCGAATAGGCCAACAGGTTCATGACCGCCGTCGGCACGCAGTGCATGTTGCCATCGTTGTCGAGCCCGGCCCGCCGCTGGTCGAGGTCGGGCATCGAGTGGATGTCGTAGGTGAAACTCCCCGGGCCGTTCCAGGCGGAGGCGACGACCTGGGCCTGCAAACAGGCTGGCGCCGTGGCGGCCATCATGGCGATCGCCGCGAGTCGGGCGGGCCAGGTCCTCGACGAGCGAGCTTGGCTGAAAGGGCGGGTGGAACTGGTGTTCATGACAACTCCTCTGTCGATCCGGCTGGTGGCGGGCAGTTCGCCGAAACGTTCCGGCGAAACTTTGCGACGGACGCCGCAGCCGCAGACTGTCCGTTCGGAACCAGACTCGCCAGAACGGGAGAATCGCGACAGGAAATTCCACGAGCCATCGTTCCCGTTGAGAAATGGGCCTGGAATCGGTGCCAAAGGCGGTCACGGTTGAGTTTTCTGCGCCGGTAGTGGTCCCCAAGGACGTTGACGGTTCATTGCGCGGACGCCCCCGGCCCCTCCCCACGCAACTGTCCGGAAAGACTCCCGGCGCGCCGGGATTGCGGAGGAGGGGGGAAGAAATCAAAGCGCGCGATCCGTCTTCCCCCCTCCTCCGCGAGTTGTCTGGTCTTTCCAGACAACTCGCGTGGGGAGGGGGCGACGCGAGGCAGAAGATTTTCCAACCGGCAATGGGACATCGCGCCGCAACGCCCCACCAGAACCGGATCCCTGTTTCCGTCAATCTTCCCTAGCGCCGATTGACTCTTCCCGGCAAACACTCTGCGGAATTCAGCCCAGTTTCGCCGCGCTGCCCGTTGAGCCGACCCGCAATATGTCACCATTTAGTGACATATTTGGCCCGCTGGCGGCGAAAACCGGATTGTGACCGGGAAGGGGCGGCAAAGCGGAGCTGTGCCCTACGCCAGGAAAAAAGAAACCGCCGCAGGTTCGGCGCGGGAATACGTAGAGCAGTTGTCCCCAACTGCTCGTCCGCGCCATCGCTGCAGTTCGGGTTTGCGGCAGGGAGGAATTCCCTGTTGAGCAGTTGGGGACAACTGCTCTACGAAAAAAACCACTGGCGCGGGGCGCCAGTGGTCTGGGGGGTTCGGTCAGGCACCCTTGCGGGTGGAGGGCCGGTGGTCGGGAATCAGGCTGGTTCCTGGCGTGAGGTGGAACCGGGCAAGGCCCGTTTCACCGGCCGCCCGGCTCAGTTGCCTCCGACGTTGCCGACCTGGAACTGTTCTTCTTCTTCCTGGATGATGATCCGTGGCGTGACCATCATCATCAGATTGCTCGTCTCGCGGCCGATCCCGACATTCTTGAACAGCCGGTTGACGTAGGGGATGTTGCTGAGGAACGGCACACCGCGTTCGGTCCGGCCTTCGCTCATTCGCTTGATCCCGCCCATCAGGACGGTCCCGCCATCGGGAACCTGGACCACGGTGCTGACCTGGGTGAAGCTTTGCACCGGCAGCTGGATCGTGACCCCCTGGTTTTCGACTTCGAGTTCGAGTTCCTCGTCGTCGTCGTTGGCGGGGTCATTGTCCAGCAGATTGGCCAGATTGGTCAGCAGGTTGTCGGGCGAACGGCGAACCCGCCGCGTGCCGTCAAACGTGAACTCGGTCACTTCCGTCACCTGGCTGAAGAACGGATTGAGCGACAGCGTCACATGCCGGCGGTCGTTGGATGCCACCGCCTGGACGTTGAGCGTCGTGCCTTCGGGCAAGAGCGAAACCACCGGCTGCTGGGCGACGGCGAAGTCACCGACGACCGGAATGACCGAGGTCACGAACGGGCGGGAGGCCCCGTCCGTCACGCTGGCGCTCTGGCCGTTGAACATCGTCACCGTCGGAGCCTGCGAGACGTTGGAGCGCTGGTCGCCCTTGGTCGCCTGGAGCAGGAAGAAGACTTCGATGTCGCTCAGGATCGCGAAGCCGAAATTGGCCGCCGAGTTCACGTCGAACGTGGACGGGAACTGCGGCAGGGCCGAGGCAAAACTGTTCTGGTCAAAGGCGACGTCGAGGTCGGCGGAGGGAATGAAATCACCGCCGATCCCGTTGTTGCCGACCACCACGCTCCGCGTCCGCTGGTCACCCTGGGCCTGGCCGGGCGTCAGCCCGGAATTGTCGTTCAGCTTGAAGTCGAAATCGACGCCGACCTTCTCGAAGAACGTGTCGCGGAGAATGATAAAGCGGACTTCCACCACAATCTGCACGTCGTTGAGAGCCCGCAGCCGGGTCAGCAGGTCCTGGATCTGGTCCTGAACCTCCTGGGTGTTGGAAACCACCAGGCTGAGGTTCGGCACGAAAGGCAGGATCGTTCCATCACCGTTGCCGACCTGGCTCCACGTGTCGTTGGCGATCGTCTGCTGGATCAGGTTGATCAGCGGCTGGAAGTCCTGGATCGTGATCCCGCCGAGCTGGCTGGCGCCCTGGGTGGTGTAGATCGGCACCCCGGTCTGCGGCCCGCCGTTGTTGCGGTAGTCGTTCAAGGCTCCCATCGCGGCTCCGGCCAGCGGGTTGCCCAGCCCGGGCATCTGCTGGGCAAGCACGAGCGGATTGACCGGTGCCCCGCCACCGTTGGCATACGGGGCCGGGTTCTGGTTGGCACCCAGAATCGTGTGCTGGGTGCTCATCCCCATGCTCGGCGTGATGAAGTTCATCTGCGCCGGGGCATGTTTGATCCCGACCGGAAACACGAGGTCGCCCACGTAATAGTGTTGCGTGGTCAGGTTCTCGCGCTGGGCCGCTTCGCTGGTGATCATGATCACTTCGTTCTCGACCACGAACACGAGGTTCGCGTTCCGCAGCACGACATTCAATGCGCTCTGAAGCGAGATCGGAGTGGTGATCGGGATGTCGACCATCTTCTCGGTCGACACGTTTTCACCCTGGAGGGCGACCGAGTCGAACACGATGTTGACGCCCGCCTGGGCCCCGATCTGGGCAATGGTCTCCGCGAGCGAGCCGCGGAATTCGCCCTGGATGCGGGAGTTCTTCAGCAGGTTCCAGATCTGCCGCTCGGCTTCGGAACTGTAATTCCGCATCTCGGCGCGCTCTTTCCGGATGTCACTGGTGCGATTCCAGAGTTCGGGGTCTCCGTACTGCAGGGGGACCGTGTCATCGAAAGGCTGTGCCGAATTCTCGACGTTGCGCATTCCCTCATAAAAGCCGTGCTCACGCGCATCTTTCATCGCCTGCATTTCGGCCAGATTGATCGCCAGCTGCGACTTCTCGTCGAGCAGCGTGGCGATCTCGCTGTCCGGATCGAGTTCGACGGCCTGCCGCGCGATCGCGTGGGCTTCGGCGTACCGCTGCTGGTCCATCAGCTTGTTGAAGTCCTCAACCAGCTTCTGCAGCTGCTGTTCGACCTCATAGCGCCGGGCGCGGGAGAGATCGAGGTCTTCCAGCCGCTGGTCATTGGTTTCCGTGTTGACGATGTCGGGCAGGTTCTCGTCGATGTAGCGCTGCATTTCGCGAATGTCGCGGTCGACGATCGTGAGCAGCGGGTTGCGGCTCTCGGGCGTCAGTTCGCTGGAAGAGATCTTGTTGCGGAGCGCAACCATCCGGTCGAGTGCTGTCCGCGGTTCTTCGGCCATCATCCGCTCGGTCGCGGCTCGTTCCTTGAAGACCGAAGACTGCATTTCACGGAAGAGCAGCTGTTCGGCGTCCAGTTCGCCCGTCGCCGGCTCGATTTCCTCGGCGGCGTTGACGTTCTGGGGGGCTTCCATCCCGACTTTCATGTTCATGGTCGGGTCGGCAGACGGATCGTAGCCGGCCTGCTGGACACCGTTGTCGGGCAACTGCATGTTGACCGTCGCGGGCTCGCCGGCCTGTTCGACGCTGGACTGCGCCTGTCGAATGCGCAGATCGAGCTGCCAGGGGCGGGTTTCGCCGCTGGCGAATTCACTGTCCGCCACGTTGAGGGCCATTGCCGCGTCGACCATCGACCGGGCCTGAACCCAATCGCGTTTGTCAATGGCGAGCATGGCCATCGACGTCAACCGCCGGGCGGCGACCACTGGTGTTTCGCCGGAAGAATCGCTCGGGCTGGCGGCCGGTGTTGCCGGCTTGCTGGCCGCGGCGATCAGCTGGTCAGCCTGGGCCAGCAGCTCGTCAGGCTGCAAGCCTTCGGCCTCGAGTTTGACCGGAAATTTCTGGGCCTGCGTGATCAGCGAGCGGGCAGTTTGACCGTCGCCAAACTTCACCAGTTCGCGAGCCTGTTCCATCAGGAACATCGCGGCCTGGGAATTGAACTCGGCTGGCTTGCCTTCGCCCGCCAGCTTCACCAGCGCCGTCTGGCGGCTGATTACCTGGTCGACGGCTTCGGGCGAGTCAGCCATGCCCGTCCAGTCGGTTTTGCCCGCGCGGGCCTGTGCGACCATCGACTGGGCCATGGCTACATCGCCAGCGGCGATCGCGCGCCGCGCAGCGAGGAGCTGGCTGAGCGCCGGATTCGGGGCGGTTGCCGGAGCAACCGGTCCGCTGGCGGGTGCCTGGCCCGGGTTCAGCGACTGTTT
>JANOFL010000124.1:0-1592 GCA_031405895.1 Planctomycetota bacterium | reverse complement strand
GGCGCGAGGGCGAGGAGCAGCGCCGCGGGCGACGCAATCGCCGCGATCGCCACCGCGACCGCAGCCCCGACCAGGCGGGCGGGCAAAGGCCGCCGCAAGGACTGCCGGTTTGTAGATACCAATGACCTTGCGTCGGTTGAGCGCGGGTTGGGCCACTACATCCGCGGACCCCAAACAAACGCCCGCTCTCCCCGCCGTCCCGTTCTTTCGGGACGGCGGGGGGAGGGGGCCGCCTACCGCCAGGTGCCATCGAGCATGAACAGGTAGTCCACCGCTGACAGACTCTGCAGTGGTGAATGGCCGGCTCGCGCTGTGGCTTCCAGCAGGTCGATGTTCCGGGCCGAAATCCGGCGACCAGCAACCTGGGCTGTCGCATCGGTGCCCGAACCTGACAGCGAGTCACTACCACCCAGTTCGGCAAAGACGGCCTCGTCGGCTCCGTTGCCACCGTCAAAAGTCACTTCGCGGACATTGGCAATTTGCACTCGCTGGCCGCCAGCGAACTCCAGCCGGATGGCCGACCCGGTCGCCGCGATCCGGTCGGTGCCTGTGGTGCCAACGGCGATCAGCGTATCGGCACCGCCCCAGCCGTCGATCGTGACCGAATCAAAGCCCTGGGCGGCGTTGCGGGCGCCCCAGCTGTTGATGATCGACCAGCTGCCCGACTCGTTGCTGACCGCGTCAACACCGGATGTTCCGAGCAGGGTCACTGAATCAGTCCCACTGTACCCGGCGTCGAGGCTGACACGTGAATAGCTGCTGATCGTCGTGCGGCCGACTGAATGAACGAGAACCGTTTCGTCAGGGCTCATCCAGGCTGAGTCGTCATTCGCTGTCCCGGAAACAACTGCGAAGTCTTCGCCGCCGCTGCTGGTCGCCAACACATTTTCCATTTCGGTCGTGAATGCGGTGAAACCATTGCCCGTGAACAAGGCGAAAGCCGTATTGGCGGCCAGGGTCTCCTGTCCCGAAGTGTCGTTGAGCGTGACCGAGTCCGTTCCTCCGCGACCCAAGGCGTTTACCCGTTCGGCCCCGACCATGCTGACGCCAGTGCCGCCCAGATTCGCGGCGGAGCCATGTTTGCCCAGCGTGAAGATATCGTTGCCATCGGTTCCGTGCAGGTTGACCAGATCGCTTCCGGTGCCTCCGGCAAAGCGAACGTTTTCAAAGGAAAGCGCGACCAGCCGGCCTTCGCCGTTCGTCAGCTGGGCCTTGTCGCGACTGACCCCCAGCCGGTCGTCTCCCGTCGAGCCAGCCAGTTCCGCCCGGTCGATGCCGCCCTTGCCGTCGGCCACGACTGAACCAAAGCCGACGCCGTAGTTCCAGTAGTCGCCGCTGCGTAGTGCTGTGGTCTGGCCGGAACGCTCGAGGACATCATTTCCCGCCGTGCCCGCCATCAGGATCTGGCTGTTGCCGCCGGTGGCCGTCACGACGATGGTTTCCAGCGAGTTGCCGAATCCGTCGAGTCCGCCTCCTGAAACCGTCAGACCGTGCCGGACCAGCGTCGCAGCCACGTCGTTTTGACTGAGTTCGAGGTCCAGCCGGTCGTAGCCTCCGTGGCCATGGACCCGCAAGGACTGGATGTCCTGCTG
>JANOFL010000105.1:0-13389 GCA_031405895.1 Planctomycetota bacterium | reverse complement strand
GGTGCCGCCGCTCGATGTTGAAGAAAATTTTGCAAACCGCGAAACGCACCCAAAGAGAGTGATCGGGCTGGACTGGGAGGGTGGGCGGGAACGATAATCGGCCGTCATGGACGCCCTTCGTTTTTCGATTGCGATGATTCCGCTGGCGATGTACCTCGCCCTGATCGGAGTGATCAATCTCCGGCGCCGGCCATTTGTGACGACGGGGGCCCGCGACCTTGCTGCGCTGGCGATCGGAATGGCGGGGCTGGTCGTGATCGGTCCGATGGAGCTGTTCTTTCCCGAAGGCGCGGCGGTTCGCTTCGGCCCGTGGGTCTGGATGTTGATGCTGTCGTTTTATGGGTTGTGCGTTTCACTGGTGGTCCTGCTGATGCGGCCACGGCTGGTGATCTACAACACCTCCATCGACCGGATCCGCCCGGTGATCACCGAACTGGCCAACCAGCTTGACCCGAAAAGCCGCTGGACGAGCGACAGCCTGATCGTGCCGGCGCGGAAGATCCACTTTTATCTCGACGCGGTCGACTGGATGGGCAACGTGCAGCTGCTGGCGGCAGGTAATCGTCAAAGCCACGAAGGCTGGCGGGCACTGGAGCAGGGGTTGCGCAAGTCGCTCAGCAGCTACCCCCACCGGGCCCATCCGCTGGGCGCGCTGTTCCTGATCGTGGCCGGGTTGATGATCGTCAGCGCGGTGGTCTGGCTGCAGATGGAACGGACCGAAGTCGCGGAGCTTTGGCGCGACATGCTGCGGCTTTGAGAGGAACGTTCGGGCAACAGAGCGGCAATTCACAGGCGTTTGGGGGCAGGTCTACGAGAGCCACCGCGTGTCGTTTGGTGCCTGAGGTTCAACCATCAGGGAACTGAAATCTGAGATTTGAGATTTGAAATCTGAGATTTGAGATTGCCCGGTTCCCGCAGGCCGGTGGGTCTCGAAGACTCCACCCCCCCTGCATCTTTTACTTCGCGGTCGCGTCGCGGTGGGGCTGGCCGGCGCGGTACTCGGCGAGGCGAGCTTCGCAGGCGGATTTTTTGTCCTCGGGGCAGAGCGCAAGGGCTTTTTCCTGTGTGGCCACGGCTTCCTCAAACCGGCCGGCTTCAGCCTGAGCTGCCGCGAGGGTGTCGATTGGGCTCCAGCTTTGGCCGCCGGCGAGTTCATTGGCGGCGGTCGCCAGCTCGATCGCCCGCGAAGGGTTGCGGATTCCCTCGCCCGGACAGGTGGCGAGATACCACGCCAGTCCGTTCATGGCGTCGGCCGAGTTGGGGGCTTTTTCCAGCGCCGTCTGGTGATCGGCGAGGGCCTTGCCGTAATCCTGTTTGACCAGCCAGGCCGCAGCCCGATTAGTGAAGTTGGACGCCGTTTCCGGGGCGATTGCGATGGCCCGGTCGAAGTCCTTCATCGCGTTGTCAGGATCATTGAGCGCGAGGTAAAGCACGCCGCGATTGTTGTAGACAATGGGCAGCCGGGGAGCGCGGCGGATCGCGGCGTCGAAGTCGGCCATGGCCGCGTTGTGTTCGCCCAGCTTGTAGTGCAGCCAGCCCCGGCCATTGAGTGCCATGGCGTTTTCCGGCTCCTTTTTCAGTGCCTCGTCGGCCGCCGCACGGGCTTCGGCCAGCTGGCCCTGAGACAAGCGAACGTTGGAGATTCCGATCAGCGGCTCGGCGATCCGGGGATTCAGCCTGGCCGCCGTTTCGTAGTCCAGCGCAGCGGCGTCGAGGTCGCCGGATTCAAGGCAGGCGCTGCCGCGGTTGATGTGAAACCAGGCGTTGTCCTTTTCCAGCTCCATGGCCTTGCTGTAATCGGCGATCGCCTTGGCGTAGTCGCCCATCGAGTAGTAGCCCTTGCCGCGGTTGAAGTATGCGCGGGCGTACTGCGGATTGATCTGAAGGGCCTGGGAGATATCGTCGATGCCGGTCGGGTAACGGCCCTGCTCGATCTGGACTTTGCCGCGGTTGTTCCAGGTCACCGGGTTTCGCGGATCGAGCTTGAGAGATTCATTCAGGTCGGTGAACGCCTCGGCGAACTTGCCGTTCTCGAAATGGATCATGCCGCGAATGCCCCACGCGGCGGCGTCATTGCGCATGCGCTGGATCCGGCCCGTGTAGTGGCTGGCGGCCGAGTCGAGGCTCATCACATGGGACAGTGGCAGCCAGCCCTTCACTTCGTCGAGGGCACACCAGTTCTTGTCGACTGCGACGACCGTGTGGATGTTGCCGTCCAGAACCTCGCCGACTTCTTCGTTGACGATGCGGGTCTTGTACGTGTGCGTCACGACGACCCGGTCGCCCGGTTGCTGCGCCAGGTTCGGCACTGCAACCCATACGAAAAACAACAGCAGGGCAGGACGGACAAACCGCAGCAGGGCGATGGTCAACATGAAACCGGACTTTCTGGAAGGAACCCAAACGGATGGAACCGTCAATGAACTCGCCGAACGGACAGTCGATCCGTTCACTTGCCAAGGCAAAACCGGCTGAATATCCGGTCCAAAAGATCGTCGGTGCGAACGGCACCGGTCACTTCGCCCAGTGCCGCCAGGGCAGCCCGGATTTCGGCGGACACCAGTTCATCTCCGAGCAGCCCGGCACCATCGCGGGCCGCGCGGAGGCTGCTGGCCGCGAGATCCAGACTGCTGGCCGAACGCGAAAGGGTCGCGGGAACCACTTCGCATCCAGTTTCGTTGAGGGCGATGGTTTTTTCAACGACCAGCGATCGCAGCGATTCGATTCCGCTCCCCGAATGAGCGCTGACTGCGATGGCGGATGCGGGCAGAACGGCAAACTGCGGCAAATCGGCTTTGGTCCGGACGAGGAGCATCCGGTCCGGCGGGAGCGTCGGGTGCGGGTGCAGGGCCGCGTCGTTCCGGCTTGAACCGTCGACACAAACGATCACCACTTGGGCCACGTCAATGCTGCGGGCCGTTTGCAACCGGGCTTCGTCTTCGGGCGAGCCACTGGCCGTGGGGAAACTTTCGTCGAGTCCCGCCGTGTCGACGAGCCTGATCGGCTGACCATGCCAGACGATTCGCCGTTCCAGCCAGTCACGTGTCGTGCCAGGCTCGGCCGAGACAATCCCGGCCTGCTCGCCGACAAGTGCATTGAACAGGCTGCTCTTGCCCGCGTTCGGGGCACCCGTGAGCACAATCGTCGGGCATTCCCCCGAATCACCACGGCCGCTGATCTGGTTTCGCAGGCGTTCCAGCTGACCGAGACAAGCCGTCAACCCGGAGCGCAAGTGTCCGGCATCGATGAACTCAATGTCCTCGTCGGCAAAGTCAAGTCCCGCTTCGAGATCGGCCAGGATGCAAAGCAGCGACTCACGCAGGGTTGCGAGCGGAGTCGCGAGTCCGCCTGCAAGCTGCCGCAATCCGGCTTCGAACTGTCGGTCATCGCGGGCGTGGATCACACCGAGCACGGCCTCGGCCTGGGAAAGGTCAAGCCGGCCGGCGAGAAAGGCTCGCAATGTGAATTCACCCGGTCGAGCCAGCCGGGCCCCAGCTTCGACGAATCGCTGCACGGCAAGGTCCAGTAACGGCAGCGGAGCCAGCAGATGCCACTCGGCTGACGGCTGGCCGGTGAACGATCGCCGGTCAGGCCAGATGAGCAGGTTTCCGGCAAGGTGGATGTCCTTGCCCTCCGGAGCTGAAACCGCAGGAAGGTCGAGGCGCGCGGCCACGATGTGACGGTAACCTGGCTTGGCCCGGCCCATGGACCACCCGAAAAGTTGACCGCAGACTTCCATGGTCCGCGGCCCGCTCAGCCGTATGACGCCGCGAAGTCCGGCACCGCGGGCGGACGCGATCGCGACGATGGTGTCGTCGGTGGTCAGTGCAAGGTGCATGGGAAAAGCGGTTCAGGGGGCAGGCCGGTCGGCGGTTGATGGCCAGTTGGGCGAGGCAGCCATTGGGCTGGGATCGCGCGAAGGCAGAGCCTTTGGTTCCCGGCGCGCCGGGATTCCACGGCGGGAGCCGTTGAACGAGTCGGGACGTCAGCCGTCGTTCCGCCGGCGTTTGGACCGCTCGCGGTCGAGCCGTTTGCGGGTTTCGGCGTCCATTTTCGGCACAGCGGGCCGCTGTTCGCCGTGTTCGATCTGGTCGCGAAGCCGTTTCATCAGGTTCGAGCGAAAGCCCGGCCGCGCCGGAGCAACTTCGGCGGACGGATCCTGCGGAGCGACGGAAGCAGTCACGGCACCCTTGATTGCATCCATCCTGTTCTGGGAAAGCTTGGGCTTGGGCAGCAGCTGCCGCTCGGCCATCCCCCAGAGACTCGACGTGATGAAGTAGAGGCACAGCCCGCTGGGGACCTTGAAGAACATCACGCCCATGAAGACCATCATCCAGGTCATCATCCGCTGCATCATTTTTTGCTGGTCATCGGTTGGCGGCGGCATGAAAAGCTTTTGCTGCACGAGAAAGAGCACAATCGTGACCAGCGGCAGCACATTAAAGTAGGGGCCGAACCAGCCCGTTTCATCAGCCAGCCAGGCCGGCATCCAGCTTTCCCAGTCCGACAACCGGTCGGGTGCCGCGAGGTTCGAACACCAGCCCATGCCGGGGATCAACGGCCGGTCGCGGAGCGCGATGTCGACCGAGAGTCCGCGGTAGAGGCCGATGAAGATCGGCAGTTGCAGGAACATCAGGAAGCAGCCGCCGAACGGGTTGTACTTGTGCTGCTTGAACAGGTCGCGTTGAGCCCGCGCCCGTCCATCCATGTCCTCCTTGTGCCGTTCCGCGATGGCTTTCATTTCGGGGGCCAGCAGCTGCATCATCTGCGCGTTGAGGGCCGCCTTGCGGCTGATCGGCAGGACACATAACCGAACCAGCACGGTCAGCATCACGATCGCGATGCCGTAGCTGAGCGAACCGGTGATCCAGTAGAAAAACGTCAACAGCCAGCACAAGGGCTTGGAAACCCAGGCGTACCAGCCGAAGGTCCGGTTGTCTTCCAGCCCGTAGCGCTGCAGGAGCTGTTTTTCCTTGGGTCCGACGAACAGGTCGAAGTCCCGCTCCAGTGGCTGCTCGCGCGAAACCTGGGCCTTGTCAAAAACCAGGAACGAACAGTCGGTCAGCCGCCGGAGCTTGGCGTTCTTCGGAATCTCGGCGCTGACGACGCAAGCCAGCGCGGACTGGCAGGTGAAGGCGGATCCTCCGCCGGGGGGCGGGACCGGAATCAGGGAGACGTTGAAATACTGCGCGTCGACGCCGAAGTAGTTGACCGTCGGCCGCGGGGAATCATCTTTCTCCGGCGACGGCACAAGCGGCTGGTAGACCGGTGAGTTCTTGAGCCCGTTCGAGACGATTTCCGGCCCACCGAAGAAGCGGTAGTTGAAATCCGATGTCGAACTGACCACGTCGCGCGTGCCGGCAGTCTGGAAGAGCGCCTGGCTGCGCCCGTGGACTTTCGTCTGATACCACCAGCCCTCTGTCGTCAGACCCGTCGGGCCGTCAAGTTCCCAGGCGATCGCCTCCGGCTGGTCGGCCGCGGTTCGAACCTCAAGGCGAAAATTGACGTGGTAGTCGCGGTTTTGTCCGTCGGCACCCGAGTTCGGGGTTACCGGCTCGAGCCAGTACTGCTTGACGACCTCAAACGGTCCCTTCAAGCCTGCTGCCGCGGCTTTCCCGGCATCGATGCGCCAGGTGAATTCGATGGCGGGCTGACCATCAACTGTCGTTTCGCGTCCCTCCCAGTCGCCGAGCGCCATGCCCGGATCGACGAGCGGCCAAACCTCGCCAATCCCAGCTGGTACCCGCAGGGCAAACAGCAGCGCGGGCTGATTGAGCCGGTGTCCGTCCTTTTCGTCGAGGTCGGGACGCAGCAACGCGATCGGCTGCTCGGTCAGGACAACGTTCGCCTCAACCGGCCGGGCGGGGTCGCCGCGCCGCAGTCCAAAGCGGACCGCTTCACCGATCCGCTTTTTTTCCAGCATCGCCCGGCAGTCGGCGAGGGACGCAACCGGCTCGCCGTTGATCGTGACCAGCAAGTCGCCTGGCTCGACTCCGGCGAGGGCCGCGGGAGTGCCGCCGCCAACGACGTTGATCCGCAATCCGCCCTGCGCCACGCTCAATTCCAGGTTGCCGGCGAACCCGCCCGAATGCTCAAGGTCGCGATAGCGATAGTTGCCTTTGCGGTCGCGCGCATTCAGCTCCAGCCGGTGCAGGGTTCCGCCGCGCGAATGAAAGGTCGCGAGGTAACGCTCCTTGCCATCGTCCGAAAGCGAACCCAGTGAAAACCACTGACCCGGGTCTTCAGTGGGAGCCGGTGCGGGCTGAGCGACCGCGGGGAGGGTCTCGTTTTCCTGGCTCGAGTTGGCCGCATCGGGAAATGCCATCGTCGAATCCGCAGCGGGCTGGGGATCGGGATTCTGGGCTGCTGGACCGACGGGCGGCTGGGCTGGCTCGGCGACCTGTTCGGGAGCCTGATTCTGGCAAGCCGTGGCCTGGGTCGCGTCGAACGGACCGGCGACAAGTCCCCACATGCACCAAGCCGACAGGACGATGACCACCCGGCGTCGCGAAGGCAAGTAACTGGAAATCAACAGATTGACCGCCTTGCGAGAGAATGGCTTGCCACCGAAGGGCAGCGAAACTGCCTGCGTCATCGACGCAGGCCCGACGGCGGCATTTTCCGCGTGATCGGGGTTTGGCGAAAGGGGGATTTTCGTCGTGGTACCGCCTGCCCGGCCGGAATTGTGGACCGACCCGCTGGTTCGAGTCCCCGCTATTTGCCTTCCAGCAACCGGTCACCGAGAAAATTGTCCAGTTCGGCGACCGCGTAAATCGCGTCGCGGGTTGCCTGGCAGTCGTACTCCACGCGCCGGAAGCGGACCATTTTGCCGTCCAGCACGACATAACAGCTGCGCGGATCACCATCGCGCGGCTGCCCCACGCTGCCGACATTGATCATGACCTTTTCATCGCCCAGCTCATAGGTGTCGCTCACATCGCGCGGCGAATAGAACCGGAATCCGGCCGTGAAAACACCCGGCACATGGGTGTGGCCCTGAAAGCAATACTTGTGGATCAGGGCGAAAATCCGTTCCAGTTTCCGCTGGTTGTAGATATCCTCCGGAAACACATACTCGTTGAGCGGACTGCGGGGCGATCCGTGCACAAACAGGTGCTCGCCATCGCGATGCGTCCGCGGCAGGCGGGCCAGAAAGTCCCAGCGCGCCTGGGCACCGGTTACACCGGGGTCTTCCAGCTGGCGGCGGGTCCAGAAGATCGCCCGCTCCGCACCCGCACTGAACCCGTCCGGATCGAAGAGGGCCCCATTGTCGTGATTGCCCAGCAGGCAACAGTCAAAGGACCGGCTCCGGTCCACGCACTCACGCGGGTTAGGACCATATCCGACGATGTCACCCAGACAACAGATGCGGCCAATCCCCTGGTCACCAATGTCGGCCAGCACCGCTTCCAGCGCCTGCAGGTTCCCATGGATGTCGCTGATGATCGCCGTCCGCAGGTCGTCCATTGCTGTAACCCCAACGTCAGGCGAAGCGTCGCCTTTAACGCCCGTTGATCAGCCGTTCACCGAGCATGTTGTCCAGATCCGGCACGTTGAGAATCTTTTTGCGCGTCATCTGGGCATCGTAATCGATGCGATGAAAGGTCACCGTCATTTCCTGCTGGTCCAGCACACAATAACAGGACCGCGGATCCTCGTCGCGCGGCTGGCCCACGCTGCCCACGTTGATCATCGCCTTTTCACGCCCCAGCGGGTAGACGTAGTCAATTTCATCCGGCGGCAGAAACGAACCGCCCTCGGTGAAGACGCCCGGAATGTGGGTATGCCCCTGGAAGCAGTACTTCTGGACCCGTTGAAAGAGATTGGCCATCCGGTCCCGGTCGTAGATGTGCTCCGGGAAGACATACTCGTTGGTGGGGTCGCGTGGGCTGCCGTGGACAAACAGGAAGTCCCCCTCGTCATGCCGGCGGGGCAACTCGCCCAGAAAATCCCACCGCCGCTCCATCGCCTCCGGATCGGCACCCTGGCTGGTCTCCAGCTGATCGCGGGTCCAGAAAATGGCCCGCAAGGCCACCGGATTGAACCCCGCCGGGTCGAACAGCGCCGCCTGGTCATGGTTACCGAGGATCGCAAGATCGCTCCGGTCCATCACGATGTCGAGGCAAGCCGCCGGGTCGGGTCCATAGCCAATGATGTCGCCCAGGCAGATGATCTGGTCGACCGATTGAGTGTCAATATGGGCCAGCACCGCGAGGAGAGCCTCGAGGTTCGCGTGAATGTCACTGATCAACGCCCGTCGCACTCTGCCCCCGCACCTTGGTTTTCGTAGCCCGGCCTGCTGCTGCGGCCGGCCCAAAGCAGAACAGTTGTCCCCACTGTTCGGGAACAGTGGGGACAACAGTTCTGCTTGGGGAAGCTTTCACCTGCCGTTCGTCTTGCGGCGCCGTCCCATAAACGGACAGCCGAGCCTGATCCGCCATGATTCATATTCCCGCTGCAGGCTCAAGGGGAACAATCGTAGAAAAGACCGTCCCCGTGTGCAATCATGCAACCGCTGGCCACTTTAACGGACCGTCCATCGAAGACGAATGCAGCTCGCGGCCAGATCCACCCGGCAGTTTTCCCGGTATCCTCCAGCAGAGCAGCCCATTTGTACACTCTTGGCCTTGAAACCTCGACTCGCGCGCCTGGCGCGGCGTTGTTGAACGGGGAAATGGTGCTGGGCTGCGTTCAATGCGAGCCGGGCAAACAGGCCTCTGCGCGCTTTCCAGTCCTGATCCGGGACCTGCTCGCCAGTCATGGCGTTGCACCGCGCGAAATCGGCCTGATTGCCGTCAGCATCGGCCCCGGCTCGTTCACCGGTCTGCGCGTCGGCGTCACGCTGGCCAAAACCTGGGCGTGGGCCACCGGAGCGAAACTCGTCGCGGTCCCGACACTGGAGGCCATTGCGCGGAGTCTGCGTCAATCCGGCTTGCCGTCCGGATCGACCCGCCTGCGCGTGGCCAGCGACGCCCAGCGACAACAGTTCTTCATGCAAGCCTGGCAGTTGGCCGGGGACGATCCTGCTTCGGGAGGCGCGGTTCAGATCGTCGATCATCAGCAGCTCACGCAGGACTTTCCAGCCGACGGCCTGCTCGTGCTGGGCGGTCCGGTCAGCTTCCAGCCGGATTGGCCAGCCACGCGCGTCCTGCACGTCCATCCTGATCCGGTCGCAGTTGGCAGGCTGGGGCTGAAAATGCTCAACGCTGGCCAGACCACCACGCCGATGGACCTGATCCCCCACTACGGCCGTGAAAGTGCGGCGACTGAGCAAAGGGCGCGGGGCGCGGCCGCGGCAAGCCAGTCCAGTCTCGAAACCTGACCGCAGTCCGTGTCACCTGCCCGCGGGCTTCGGCACATCTGCCGGTCTGCCGCGGTTGCGGGACGACGTGTCGGCGAGCCGGTTAAGCGGAATGGAAATCACGCCATCCGGACTTGCGGTCGGATCTTCCACGGCCGGAGTTTTGGGAACGGTGTTGCCGAAAAGCGGTCCCAACGGGCCAGCGAGCAGGGCTGGGGTCACGACGAGGTCAGCGAACAAAGCCGCGGCGAGCAGGACCAGCATGAGTACGCCAAAGCGCTGGGTCGGCACGAACGTGCTGAGTGCGAAGACTGACAAACCCAGCCCCGCAATCATCGACGTCTGCAGCATGGCGGAAGCGCAGAGCCGGTACGCATACCGGATCGACTCGTGACGGGTCAGGCCATTGGCAAGGCCCCGCCGGTACCAGGTCAAATAGTGGATCGTGTCGTCCACGGCGATTCCGAGCGCCACGCTCGCGGTCATCATGGAACCAATGTCCACCTTGATACCCATGAAACCCATGGCCCCAAAGATCAGCACCACGGGAAACACGTTGGGCAACATCGACCAGAGCCCGCCCCGGAAGTTCAGCAGATTGCCTGGGCGCGCACGCCGCTGCCAGTTCCGCAATAACAGCATCATCGTGAGCGAAATCAGTCCGAACGACATCAGGATGCTCTGGATCAGGCTCGCCAGCAGCGCCCGCTGGGCTTTGTAGACGATCGGCACGATCCCGGTGTAAGTCGCGGCGACCTGCATCGGCTCGCCTGCTTTCAGCCGGCGCATCGCGGTGGTTGTGAACTGGGCCGTGTCAGCCTTCGAGCTCGTCGAAAAACGGTGCTGCCGGCAGTCGACGAACTTCACCGCGTGTTCGCGGATGAAGGCTTCATTGAACAGCGGATCGTCTTCGACCAGCGCGACGCAATCAAAGCGGGCCAGAATCTGCTGCCACTGTTCGTTGGGCGGAAACGGCTTCTCACCGCCGTATCGGGCCGGGTCCATCCAGGTGAAACAGGTCCCCTCACGCACGAGGCCGCGGCGGAAACCCCGGTTCTGCAACAGCGCGTCCAGCGTGTCGCTGAAGAGCCAGGTCTGGTCGACCAGCGCGGCAATCGACTGGTTGCCGGCCTCCCGCAGGCCTTCGATTCTTTCCCGCGGTTCGGGTTCCTGACCGAGCAGCAGAATCTGCCGGTGCTCGTTGTTGCCTGCGACAAATGTTTCGTCGGCGACCTGTTCCAGGATTTGGGTCCGGAACTCGTAGGCCCGCAGGATGGGCTCCACCACGAGCTTGAGATCATTGACGAAGCGGCCGTAGTCGACATCGTTAAGCGCCGCGAGCCGCAGGCTGATCCGCCACATTTCGCGCCCGGCCGGCAGGCTGACACCGGTTTCACCCACCGTGGTCGGTTCATCGGACACCGCGAGGTAGTCTTCCCCGCGCATCATTTCGCGCTTGCCCAACAGCTGGTCGTTGAAGATCCGGCGATAGTCCACGGCCGACCCGTCCGACATCGGATCGGCCACAATCTGGAGCGGGGCAAAAATGTCGGTCGACATCCCCGCGCCGACAATATTCAGCCCTTCCGGCCCGAAGTACCGTTCCAGCTGGGTCCGGATGCGGCTGGAAATCTCCATTCGCTCCAGCAGGCTGAAGGCGAGCAGCTGTTCTCTTGTTTTCTCAACGGGCACAACCACGGGTGCCGCCGGTTCGTCTGCGTCTTCAGAGACGGCCTGTCCAGCAACGGCCGCGAGGTCTTGCGGAGCGGCGGGCGCGACCGTCAGCGCCCCGGCCGGTTTTTGCAGCTGTTCCAGCTGGGCCGCCGGGGGGACGTTGACCACAATCTCCATCGGAACCAGTGTGCCAAGGTTGTCTTCCAGCCAGCGGTAGTCCTCGAGGACCTTGGCGTCCTTGTCGAACAGCTTCAGCAGCTGCACGGTCGTTTGAAGCTTGGTGACCCCATATCCGAAGACCACGCACACAACGATCGCGGTCGCGACAATCGCCACGTTGTAGCGGATGATGAAAGTGCAGCTGCGCTCAAAAAACCGGTTGGCGAGGACGAAAAACTGCCCCTGCTCCGCCTGTTCGCCGCGGCGCAGTTTCCGGTAGCCAGGTGGCCAGACCACCAGCGACGAAGGCAGGTACGAATACATGAAGACCATCGTCGCCATCGTGCCAATCGCCGAATAGAAACCGAACTTCCAGATCGGCATCAGGCTGCTGGTGCAGAGCGAACCCAGCCCGATCGCCGTGGTGAACGAGGCGAGGAAACAGGGAAACCAGGAGTGGCTCACCGCGATTTCGGCTGCCCGCTTGGGCCCATGCTCATGGCAGGCATCGCGGTAGTAGTTGACGATGTGGACCGAACCGGAAATCGCCCCGACGTAGATCAGCGAGGGCATCGTCATCAGGATCGCGTCCAGCGTATGGCCGCCGAACCAGACGTAGGCCAGTGAGCTGATCGCCGCCACGCCACCGACAAAAAACAGCATCACCGTGATCCGGAAGCTGCGGAAGCTGTAGTAGGAAAGCAGGATCCCGATCAGCCCCGAAAGCGATGCCAGCCGGAGCAGCGTGCTCGATCCTTCTTCGTCGATCGCCACGTTGTCGCTCGACGGCCCGCCCAGGTGCAGGTTGGAGGCCAGCAGTCCGCATTTGCGGATCGCCAGCTCCAGCAGCCGGCCCCGTTGCCGCCCCATCAGCGGCCGGCCGACGATCCGGTCCAGTTCACCGAGAAAGGGCTCGTTGATCGTCACGATCAAACAGGTCTGCCGCGGCGGAGCAGGCAGCTCCAGCGCCGTGTCCCAGAGCAGGTACCACAGTTCCAGCTGTTCCGCGGCGGTTGCCCGGCCCAGTCCCGAGCGGTCGCCCTTGAACCGCTGGTCGGCCGTGAACTGCATGAACGCATCGAACTTCTCGCGGTAAAGCGGAGAAGACTTGAGCTGCACGAGCAGTGCCGGATCCTGGACGTTGTTCAACAGCGAGTCGAAACTCCAGCTGTAACCCTTCGGCGGCGTCGGGCCGAAGAGGGCTCCCGTCAGCCGGCGATGGGCTTCGACCACGGCCTCAAACGCGGCCGCGTCGGCTTCATCCGGGCGACCAATCCGCAACGAGCCATCGGGGCCAGCCATTTTTTCGAGCACGGCCGGGCCGGTCGTCACCGCTTTAAAGGGCCGGGCGCAGAGCAGTTCGGGGTTCTGGTAGAAGACGTTCTCGGTCCCCGTCGTGTCATCGGGCGGCTTGCCAAACGTGTCGATGAACCGGCCGACGGCCCGGTTGCGGCCATTCAGGGTTCGTTCGAAGAACCGTTTGGCTCCCTCAACGACGTTGTTTTCGCCTTCCCACTGGAAAAGCTGCCCCTCGCGGTTGATGAAGAACCACTTGTCGTCGTGGCCCATCAGCCAGCGCTCACCCTGCTCGCCCCAGTCTTCCTGCCAGTTGCCGGTCGGCATCAGGCCGTACTGGTCGCCGACCCGGTGGGCCCGGATGATTTCGTCATCGTTCTGCTCGCGGAGAACGGCTTCGTACTCCAGCGATTCCTCGAAAATCTTTCGCAGCAGCAGGGCGTACGACGGATTCCCCTCCTTGCACCACGGCCCGCTGACGACGACGAAAGTGTCGCCGACGAAGTACTTGCGGAAATCGGCGAGGTCCTGGGTTTCTTCATAGTGCCCGGGCAGCCAGTCGGCCACGTTGTTCTGCATGCTGCTGACCGCCATCCGCGCCCCGCGGAGCGAGAACGGCAGCAGGAAGAACACGATGCAGAGAATCAGCATCGCGACGTTCTGGAAGAACGGCACGCGGCGGGTAAAAAAGCGTCGCGGCATGGTCGGACCGGTTCTCCAGCGGCGACGGACCACGCCTCGACCGCGGGCCGTCGTCTTGCCCCCGGTAACGCGCGGCATCCCGCCACGCCTGTCTGGCCCGTCTCAATCAGCGGTTTTCCGCCGGAAGTCTAACCGGTTGGGCCAGACGAGTCCATAAAAGTTGCCCCGCCAAATCGGCCGGACACCGCATCGCGCCCCGACCCAGCCGTCTCAACCCGGACAGCTTATGACACTCGCGACGAGTTTTGATCCTGGCG
>JANOFL010000099.1:0-18326 GCA_031405895.1 Planctomycetota bacterium | reverse complement strand
TGGTCGGCCAGGATCACCTGGCGGATCAGGGCCTGCCACTTCTGGATTTCCACGCCGTCCATGACTTTTTCCGCTTTGACGGAAATGCCCTTCGTGGTCCGGTCGATGATCGTCGCCAGTTCGTCCCGGTCGCTGTAGCCAACCACGAGCTTGAACAGGAACCGGTCGAGCTGGGCCTCGGGCAAAGGATACGTTCCCTCCTGCTCAATCGGGTTCTGGGTGGCGAGGACGAAGAAGGGCTTTTTCAGCTCGTAGCGTTTGCCGCCAACCGTAACAGTTCCTTCCTGCATCGTTTCGAGCATCGCCGACTGGGTCTTTGGCGTGGCCCGGTTGATCTCGTCGGCCAGACAAATCTGCGTGAAGTTCGGTCCCTTCTGGAACTCGAACCGCCGCCGGCCGTCTTCGGCCTCGACAATCATGTTGGTGCCAAGAATGTCGGCCGGCATCAGGTCGGGGGTGAACTGGATGCGGTTGAAGTCAAGATCAAGCGCCTGGGCGAGGGTCCGCACCAGCAGCGTCTTGCCGAGACCGGGCGCCCCTTCCAGCAGGCAATGCCCGCCGATCATCAGCGCGGTCAACACGCCGTGCACGATCTCTTCATGGCCGACGATCACGCGGCCGACCTGGTCCTTGACCTGTTGATAGCGGGCCCGAAAGGTCTCGGCCTGCTGGTTGAATTCCTGGGCGGAAGACATGGCACTCGCAGTTTGAGGGTGGGCGGACCGGCAGGCGAAGAGTGTAATGTCCGCAACCAGCCGCTGGCAAACCGTGGGGACCCGCAACAGTGGTGGCCTGGCTCCCACCTGGTCAGGCCGCCAGTCCATTCAGCCGTTCATCGGCCTTTCAGCCCTGCCTGCGGCGGTGCACGGCTGGGTAGCGCCCGTTGCCCACGCTTCCGACGTCATTGACGTCAATGACTTCATTGACGTCAATGCGGTCAATAAACGTGATCCTGAGCCCCAACGGATCGCGTCACCTGGCCGTTGACCCGATTTCGATGCCCGCCGATCCGACGGCGTGGTGGGCTTCGCTGGCCATGAAGGTCCGCACAATTGCCTGGCCGCGGGCGCGGTCGGGAACTGCCAGTTCGACGCGGAAAGGGCCAGCCTCCACGTTTTGCTTCAACGCCGTACAGACCATTTCGCCCGCTCGTTCGTAGTCGGCCTGCAACTCTGGCGAGCGGACCGGGTCGAGGTCTTCGGGACGGCGGCGCTGGGGCTTGTTCCAGAACCGGCCGCGGGGATAGCAGAGTTCAACCACCAGCTCGCCGGCAAAGGGAGCAGTGCCTTCCACCACCAGCGGCCCGCCGGCCCGGACCACGGACTCCACGGCCGTTTCGATTTTCTTTGGCCGGTCCAGCTTCAGCAATGGATCGCCCAGCAAGTGCATCATTTCCACATGCTCGCGGCGTTCAACATCGAGCTTGCCCGCGGCTGGACTGAAGAAAGAGGCCAGACTGTCGGCGGCTTCGCCACAGGCGGTTGTTCCGGTGCCTGCCTCTTTCAACAAACGCAGCTCCGTCTGGTACATCAGTTCGCCCAGCGTAGCGCACTTACCCCTGAACAGCTCGTCCATCATCTCGATCGAGAAGCGGCTCATCCCATACGGCATGGTCACACGCGTGCCCGCGATGACGGCCACTGGCCCGCCTGGCTGTTCCAGCATCAGCTGGGCGAGACTCGGGCTGGTTGCATCAAAAGCGCCGGTGAAACAGCAGAGCATGAGCGCGACGGGACAGCCTTCCCGAGCGGCCAGCCACGGAACCGATTGGCGATCAAGAATCGGGAAGCGGCCCACTGGTGTCTTGATCCGGTCGAGCCGGTCGACCCAGCCGTGGCCGATGTAGACCCAGAACAGGCAGCCTTCATTGAACCGCCCGATCGCTGTCTCGCTGAACTGCCGCGGGTCGGGGCAGTAGGGGCTTGACCAGCTGGCCCAGGTCATCGATAGCTGATAGTCCTCGGGGATCATCTGCCGGATGATCCAGTCGGACGAAGTTTCGAGGACCCGGTCCAGCATCGGATCGAATCCGCCGACTCCGGCCACGAGGTTGATCCGCCGCCGCCAGCCGGAATGGGACGATTCCGTTTCGTAGCGGATGGAGCGGGCCAGAATCGACTCGAGGGCCTCCCGGGAATCGACCGGGATCCGGGCCGACGCAACATCCGGAGCGCCGTCGTTGTTGAAATCGGCCAGCGGATTGTCGCTCGCGATTTCGGGGGTAGAACCAAAGTGCAGATTGACTTCGGCCGGAACGAAGCAGGTCGGACAAGCTGCAGTCGGTGAGCCTGGCTTGCCAATCAGCAGCAAGGCCGCCAGGCGTTTTGATCTGGCCTTCGACCTGATCACAAGCGTCAGTTCATCGGCGAACTCCGGCGGTTCAATGACATCGAACCGGTAGCCTTGCTCTTCCCGATAGTCGATCCACGACTCGAGGCCAGGCTGCAGCGCTGTCGGACAGACGACCAGTACATCGCGGGGTGCTGGCTCCGGAAGCCGCGGCTCATCAGCCCAAAACAGCAGCAGCGCGAGCCAGAAGCCGTACATCGGGATCGCCTCGCCTCAAAAAGTTGCAGCACCGCCATTCGACCTGCCTTTCAGGGCAAACCCGGTGCGCTCCAGCTTGAGACACCGGCTGTCAGAAGACAAGCCCGATTGGCTCTCTACCCGGTCTACTCGGTCCAGGGCTCCCGCCCTGGACCGCACTGACCAAAGGCTCCGCTTTCACGAACCCCCGGCCCTCTCCTGCCACAGATGGGGGCTGCGTGACAGGGCGGAGAAGGCGGAGCCTTTGGTTCCCGGCGCGCCGGGATTCCTCGGCGGGAGCCGTGGAACGAGAAAAAAGGCGGCCAGAAACCATTGCTGATTTCCAGCCGCCTTTTCAAAGCCCGGTTCGAGGGCGGGTTGGCGACGAAGAGCCGGTGTGGGACCGGCTCAACAAGCCTGGGTCGCGTCTGGTCCTCATGGCAGGGATTTCCAGGACCTGTTCCCATTGGCGACAACCTGAACCAGCCGATAATCCCGATCTCCCGCACAACCGGCACGCCAACGTCCGAACATCAGGCTTTGTCACCATGTCCGAGCTGCTCGAAATCGTCGCCGGAACGCGCAACCGGAAGAAGCACGCCGAGATCGCCGTCTGCCTGCGTGGTCTGCAGGTGCGGCTCACGAGCCTTGGCGACTACCCTCAATCGGTCGAAGTCGAGGAAACGGCTGACACTTTCGCAGGCAACGCCGCACTCAAGGCGACAACGCAGGCCCGCGTCATTCAGCGCTGGGTGCTCGGCGAAGACAGCGGCCTGAGCGTGGAAGCCCTTGACGGCCAGCCGGGCGTATGGTCAGCCCGTTTCGCCGCCCCGGATGCGACCGATGAATCGAACAACACCAAACTGATGCAGCTGATGGCGGACGTACCAGCCGGCCAGCGCCGCGCCTGGTACACCTGCCACGCCTGCCTCGCCAACCCGGCCGGCGAAATCGTGTTCAGCTGCGAAGGCCGCTGTTATGGCCAGATCGTTTCCGCGCCGCGCGGCAGCGCCGGTTTTGGTTACGACCCCTGGTTCGAGATTCCCGAATACGGCCTGACCTTCGCCGAACTCGGCCTTGCGGTGAAGTCCCTCATCAGCCACCGCGCCCGGGCACTCCGGCGGCTGAGAGCGTTTGTGGAACGCATGTCAAATGGCGTGTGAACCGCACCCTTATCCCTTCTCCGTCAACGAAACCGAGAGCACCAGCCCCAGGGCATCCGCATACCGCGACAAAGTGTTGATCGTGGGATTGGCGTTCGCGTTGTTCTCCAGTTTGGAGATGGCGGACCGGCTAAGTCCGGTTTTTTCGCTGATGTCGGCCAGCGAAAGGCCCCGCAGTTCGCGTTCGGCCCGCAACAGGGCGATCGCTTCGTGAATCTTCGCCCGCCGCTCCCGGCGGAGGGACTGGGCCTCGCGCTTGATCTCCGGCATCTCTTCGGCGATCAATTCGCGAAGTCGCCGGTAGCGGGCCGCCTGTTCCGCCGTGGCTTCGCGGTAAATCCGCTTGCCCATCGTTCGCTTGGCCATGCTGCCTACTCCTCGATTTCGTATGCCTTGATCGGACAGACGGTGCATTCATCGATTTGTTCGTAAATCACGGCAACCTACCTCCCGTCCGGCGTTTCACCGAAGGCAATCGGTCGACCAGTGGAACCTCTGACGGAAAGGCGTTCCGGGTTCAAGACAACCGGCTCAACGTCATCGGGAGTCAGTCCATGTTCCGCCAGGTGGGCCAAGTTGCCACCCTCGCCGCGCTCCCAGACAAAGTTGAACCAGGGCATGTTGCCCCCCGAAAGCTGATTACTAAAGTGTACAACGTGTTGACAATCAGTCAACGAAGCCGGCGTGTTGAAGGCGGTGTGGGCTACGGACTGGGCGGAACCGGATTCGGGGCCAGCCAGCAACTCACCAGCTAAAGGGGGCGGGAATCCGCCCTCGCAGCAGCGCCGCAAGGTCATCCAGCCACGGATCGACCGCGTTTGCCAGTCCAACATTCGCGGCGAGGTGGTCCTGAAAGGCAACTGTCCGCTCGACACAGCGGCTGATCCAGCCGGGGTCGAGCGGTCGCACGCGCAGCGCGGCTCCGGCCGCGGCCGAAACTGCCGGGTCGTGCCGCTCCTCAACGCCGCAGGCCTGCAATTGCAAGGCGTTCAGGAATCCGATCGCGATGTTGGAAACCAGCACCAACCGCTCGCGCCGCACGACCCCTTCCTTGCCGGCCTCCTCGGCGAACTTGACCAGGGTTTTCGGCGTGTCGCACGCGGCCGGATCGAGACTGGCCAGCCGCTGCAGCCACTCGTCGCGAAACTGGCTGACAGCGGGGTCATCGAGCAGCATGGCCAGGCGGATACTGCCTCCCGATCCCCGCGCCAGTTCCTCCAGCGGCTGTTTTGGCTCGAAGTCCGGCACCCGTTTCAGCACCGCGACGACTTCGGACTCGCTCAGCGGCTCGAATCGCAGCACCTGACACCGCGAAACGATCGTCGGCAACTGCCGGTTGATGCTGGTGCCGAGCAGGATGATCGTCGTCCCGGGCGGCGGCTCTTCGAGCGTTTTGAGCAGAACGTTGGCACTCTCGCTTTGACCGCGGGCAAGATCGTCGGCGTCGTTGATCAAGGCAACCTTGCCCATCCCGCGCGAGGACTTCATCGCAATCGCCCGGCACAGTCCTTCATCGCGACGGTTTTCGCGGTCGCCGATCAGCAGCTCGACTGGCAGTGAACTCTTGTCGGCCGGCCGCGCGACCTGGAGCAGATCCGGATGCCCGCCGCCATCAAACTGGTGGCAGCCCGGGCAATCGTCGCACGAATCAAACGGCTGGCACTGGTTTTTTTCACAGAGCAGGGTTTTCGCCAGCTGCAACGAAAACGTTCGCTTGCCGATCCCTTCTGGCCCGACAAACAGCCAGGTTCCCGCCCGCCGGCCAGTCGCCCAGATTCTTTGCAGCCGTTCCAGCGGCTGGCGATGACCAACCACCCTGTCCCAGCTCATGGCCGCGCCTCCAGCACCTGGTTGAGGAATCGTGCCGTCTGGGAGAAGACCTCTTCGGCCGTCCCGCTCGCGTCAATGACCTCCACTCCCCGCGGCCAGTGCCGGGCTTCGGCCAGGAAGCCCTGGCGCACCTTCTCCAGATACTCCCGACCGCGCGACTCCAGCCGGTCCAGTTCGCGTGGCCCGATTCTCGCGAGGGCGACATCGACCGGCAAGTCAAACAAGAGTGTCAGTTCGGGCCAGAGCTTTCCCGTCGCCACCTGGTTGACGGTCCGGATTTCATCCAGCGGCAACCCGCCCGCGTGGCCCTGGTAGACAGAGGTCGCGATCGAGTAGCGGTCGCACAGCACGACTTCGCCCCGCGCCAGCGCCGGCCGGACGATCTCTGCGACAAGCTGTGCCCGCGCGGCCATGAAAAGCAGCATCTCGCTGCGAAAGTCCACCAGCGTCTCGTGCCGGCCCAGCAGAATCTCCCGCAGCCGCTTGCCCAGCCCGGTGCTGCCCGGATCGGAACAGCAGCAAACCGTTCGCCCGGCCGTGCGGAGCTGCTCCGCCGCCAGCCGCAATTGCGTGGTTTTCCCGGCCCCATCGACTCCGTCAAAAACGATGAACATGGCTGGTATTCGACTGGCCACGAATCGCTTCGGCAAGGCCGCGGAAACTGGCCGAACCAGTTGCCGCAGTGATCCGTATGGTTGACCCGTGCAATCCGGTCCGGGTGCGCGAGGCAAATCCCAGACCCTCCGGTTGTTTGTGGTGACTGGCCTTGAACAAGGGGCTGACAGTCTCTGCTGGTTATGCCGGTTGTACGGCCCAACCTGAACAATTCGCCACCAAATCAGGCTTTTTGCTCCACCCGTGAACCCCCACGGGTTTACGTTTTCCGACACGGCGGGCGGTCCGGACTTTCGTTCAGGGCTGCGCGCATGGTCATTCCGAACAATCTCAAACCGTGGCCAGTCACGCGACTGGCAACGGAAAATGCCTGCCGCGGCATTGCGCGGCGGAAACCGATGCCTGGAGTCGCTCCGATCATGAAGTGGTGCCGAAACCTTGTGCTCGCCCTGGCCGTCACAACCGGGTCGATGCTGGTGCCCGCCGAAGCCGAAGCTGGCCCGCTGCTCGACTGGCTGCGGGGCTGCCGTGGCCGATGCCGGCTGAGCAAACCGTGCAATACCGGCTGCAATACTTGCCAGACCGGTTGTGCCGACCCCAATGCGGTCGCTGCCAACCCTTATGGCCTGCAACCGGGCCAGTGCGCGACTACCTGCAACCAGGTCTGTTCGCGGACCGTCGTCAACTACGTACCCCACACGGCCTATCGCTGTTCCTGGGAACGAGTGCCCGTCACCCAGTACCGGCCGGTTACAAACTCCGACCCCTGCACCGGCTGCAGTGTGACCTGCATGAAACCCTGCACAACCTACTCGTGGGCGCAGCGGCAAGTCCCTTACACCACCTATCGCCCTGTCTACCGAACCGAAAACTACTCGGTCCCGGTGACCACCATCTCCACCGGCGACACCGGTTGTTCGACCTGCAACACCGGCTGCAACACTTGCGGTGTGCCGGGTGACGTCGTTGCGCCAGGTACGGTCCTTCCCAACACAACCTTGCCCCCCGCGAGCGGTGCTCCAGTCTATGGCCAGCCGCTTCCGGGCGGCACGACCTATCCGTATCCGGTTCCCGGAAGCGTCGTTCCCAACGTCACGGGGACGTCGATGGTCGCTCCCGGCGGAACGCTGGGCACTTCAGGCTCCTACAGCATCGGCCCGGCCCCGGCCGGTAACTCGGTGATCAACAACTCCGGCGTGCCAACTCCGGCTGACACCGTGCCTTCACTGCAAGGCATCAACCCGCAGACAATGCAGCGGCCAATCCTTGATGCCCTTCGCGGAACCGGCCCTGACAATGGCGCGTTCATGAACCAGCAACGCAGCGCCGAAATGCCGGGCGGCATGACGGTCGACCAGGTCTCCCGCCGCGACGACTTGCGTCGCGAGTGGGGCTACACCCCGGTCCGGCTCGCCAGTCACAGCAGCGACGCGAAACCGGAGTCCGTTGACCAGCCCAGCTGGAGTTTTGGTGGAGCTGCCGGCCAGGTTCGCACGGCCGGAGGTTCAACCGCCGACCTCGCGCCGGTCTCGCCCAACAAAGTCAATTCCGACTGGCGCAACGCCGGCTGGTAAAAGGACGGTGGACAGAAAAATTGTGGACAGAAACATCCGCCGTGTGTGGCGGATGTTTTTTTGAATACCAGCCCGCAGCGCAAGCAAGGACCTGCATGGGTAGTGGTTTCCCTTGCTTGCGCTGCGGGCTGGTATTGAATTCCTGTTCCAAACCGCATTGCCGACGGTTTCCTCGCCAATTCCACCTACTGTTCCGCTGGTACCGACTGTCCGAGCAAATGCTCCCGCACAAACAGCACCGTCGCGTAGAACTCGAAATCGGCGTTGGGTTTCTTGCGGAAACCGTGGCCTTCGTCTTTGGCCATCAGGTACCAGACCGGGCTGTCATTCTGGCGGACGCGCGAGACCATCTGCTCGGCTTCTGACAGCGGCACTCGTGGATCGTTGCCGCCCTGGACCACGAACAGCGGTTTGTTGATTTTGCCGGCGTTATTGAGCGGTGCCATCTGCTCAAAGAATGCCGCCATCGCCGGGTCGCGCTCGTCGCCGTACTCAACTCGCCGTAAGTCGCGCCGGTAGCTCTCGGTGTTCTTCAGGAACGTGCCGAAATGCGAGATGCCGACGACATCCAGGGCGCAGCAGAGCCGGTCGTTGTATTCGGTCGCGCAGGCCAGCGTCATGTAGCCGCCATAGCTGCCGCCGGTCACCATCACTCGCTCGGGATCAAGTCCCGGCTGTTCACGAATCCAGTCGAGCAAGGCACCGATATCGCGGACCGAGTCGAGCCGCTGGAAGCCGTTGTCGAGTTTGCAGAATGACTTGCCGTAACCGGTCGAACCGCGCACATTGGGCAGCAGGATCGCGATCCCGTGTTCGTTGATCCAGTAGTTGTCGCGGCCAAGGAAGACGGGTTGAGACTGGCCTTCCGGGCCGCCGTGGATGTCAATGATGACGGGCCGGCGGCCAGTGAACCGGGCCGGAGGTGTGTAGAGAAAACCGCTGATTTCGCGATCGTCGAAACTCGTCCACTTCACCAGCTGGGGCTCGACCAGCTGTTCTGCAACCAGTCCACCCAGTTCGCTTTCCGTCCAGCGGGTCGCCTTGCCGCTGGCAACTTCGACCGACCAGACATCGGACGGCGAGCGGGCCGAGTTGACGGAGAAGGCAATCGTGCTGCCATCTTCGTGCCATTCTCCGCCGCCGATCACGCCGACAGGCAGGCCTTCGACGGGCTTGGCCGTTCGTGTCGCGGTGTCCATCAGCCAGACTCGTGACAAGCCGGCTTCGTTGGTCACAAAAGCCAGCTGCTTGCCATCCGGCGAAAGCTCAAATCCCTCGACATCCCACTCCGTGTCAGGCGTGAGGAACTGCAGCTCTTTCGTCGCCAGGTCCATGTAGGCAAGGCGCTGAAACTCATGGTCTTTGTCCGTAGTGACATACAGTCCTTTGCCATCCGGGCTGAATTCGCCCCGGCCCCAGGCGATCTCCTGTTCAAGTTCATTGAGCGGTGTCTTTTCGCCGCTGGCCACATCCAGCAGCCAGAGGTTGGACCTCGTTACTGAAAGGCCTTCAAACAGCAGGAGCTTCGAATCATCCGGCGACCACTTCGCGGCTCCCCAGCCACCTCCCGTCAGTTCAATGAGCGGTTTCGCCGACGCCGGATCGAGCGGGTCCATCAGCCAGACATCGCGATCGGCACCGTTTCGCCGCGTGGTTGAGAAGGCGAATTTGTCTTTCGCTTCGTTCCAGAGCACTCCGCCGTTCTGGGACCGCCCACCGTCGGTCAGCAAGGTAACCGCACCTGTATCGAGGTCCATCCGGAACAGCTGGCCAAACTCGTTTCCGCCGATGTCTTTGCTGAACACGATGTACTTGCCCTCGCGCGGCTCCCAGGTCGCGTTGCCGACCGGCTCGGAAAAGAATGTCAGCTGTTTCCTGGCCCCTCCGGGCATCTTCACATGATGAATCTGGGCCGAGTTGCCAAAGCGCGTCGCGATCAGCATCTCGTGCCGGACCGGATGCCATTCGACGAAACCGGCCGAGCGGGCTTCGGTATAGCGTCGGACATCGTCAGCGAGGGCTTTTGGAATGGGCGGAATGCCTTCAGCCACCAGGTTGTCGGACGGTTCAAGCGTCGTCTGGGCCTGAACAGGGAAAAACGCACCCATTGCGGCAAACAACGACAACGCCAGCCAGTAAACGGATTTCATCAGTTGGACTCCGATTGAGACCCCAGCAGTATTGACCTACTTTGTAACACGCGGCGAGAGCCCTTGGGGCCGTGTGGATTCCTGCCCGGCTTTGGCCCGGCCGCCGTTCCCGTTTCACGTCAATCAGGGAGTCCGTGCTTGTCGCAACCACCGATCACGAGAGTCAACCTCTCCGAAAAGCTGGCCCTGTTCTCCGATCACTGGAACCCCCGCATCGTGGGCGAACTGAATGGTCAGCAGGTCAAGCTGGTCAAGTTCCTCGGTCCGTTCGAATGGCATCATCACACGGACGAAGACGAGCTTTTTCTCGTCATCATGGGCCGCTTCCGGATGGAGTTTCGCGACCGGAATGTCGAGCTGCTGCCGGGCGAATTCCTGATCGTACCCCGCGGAGTCGAGCACCGGCCGGTCGCCGACGAGGAAGTCTCCGTGCTGCTGTTCGAGCCAGCAGCCACGCTCAATACCGGCAATCTTCGGAGCGAGCGCACCGTGCATGAACTGAAACGGCTTTGAGCGGACGGAAAATAGCAATGCCCCACGAACCGCGCTCCGTTCAGCCAGCCGCCCTGTCGCCTCCTGGCGGTCACTACAGCCACGCAATAGTCGCGGGCGGGTTCGTGTTTGTTTCCGGCCAGTTGCCGATCACGGCCAGCGGCGAAAAGCTCGCTGATCGCCCGTTTGAGGACCAGGCCCGGCAGACGCTGGCCAATGTGGCGGCGGCGCTTGTGGCGGCGGGTTCGGACGTTGACCGGCTGGTCCAGGTCCGGGTTTATGTCACTGACATCAGCGACTGGCCGGCGTTTAACTCGATCTACGCGACGTGGGCCGGAAACGCCCGTCCCGCCCGCGCCGTCGTCCCGGTTCCGGCATTGCACTTCGGATTCAGGATCGAGATCGAGGCGGTGGCGATGTCTCAATAGCAATTCCGGTCAGCCTGACGGGCTGATCGCGCGCAGGCGGGTGTGGAGGAGGCTTTGCGACGACACCCCCGGCGGCAGTCGTCGTGAGCAATTCAGCCTGAAGGGCTGGTCGTTCATAGCCGGGGGTGAAGGAGGCTTTGCGACGCCACCCCCGGAGAGAGACGCCATGAGCATTTCAGCCTGAAGGGCTGATCGTGCCTTCACTCCCAGATGTACCGCTCATCCCATTCGATGCCGTACTTCCTGAGAAACGTGCGAACCTCGTCCTTGAAATCGATCGTCTTGTGATGATCTTTCTGGCTGGCGATGTACGCCCGGAGCGTTTCGACGGCTGATTCGCCAATCGAGAAGCCAAAATACCCGTCCTGCCATGCAAAGCGCTCCAGGGTTGGATCGTACTCTTTGATCCACTTCGACGAATCACGTTTGACATCGAGCATCAGATCCGACAGCGCGACCGACTTGGAGAGACTTACCAGCATATGAACATGGTCCGCTGTGCCGTTCATGGCCAGCAAAGGCGATTCCATGCGCCGACAAATGCCCCCGATGTAAGCAAACATGTCCGGCTCGATCGTCGGCGGAATCAGCGCGGCCCGATGTTTGGTCGAGTAAGTGACGTGCAGAAGGATTTTCGTGAGGGTCGAAGCCATGCCAAAATGGTATGCCTTCTCGACGGCGAACGAAAGAAGCAAGGAAAACGTTTTGCGACAATCGAATGTGGCCCCGACAGGGTCGACGTGGGCGGCCTTGAAAGTTGACGGTGCATCGGGTCGCGGCGGCGACGATCAGCCCTTCAGGCTGCGGGAAAAAAGAGGTCCGGTTTTCCGGGGGTGTGGTCGCAAAGCCTCCTCCACCCCCGGCTACTGGCGACCAGGCCCTCGGCCTTACAAGCAAAGTCATTTGTCATCCGGATCGTCAGCCTCGGTCCGCTGTTGCAAATCGTGCAGTGCCTTGCGGTAAGCTTCCAGCTGGGCATCGCTGTCGCTGATCCGGTCGTGCGCCGCATTCAACTCGGTGTTGGTGTGACGGAGCTGTTCGTTCAGCTGCGCGGCCGACTCAACAGGACCGCGGGCCTTGAGCATTTCGGCCGACAGTTCGCTGACTTTGGCCAGACGGGCGGCCTTTTCGGCCCGGTCGAGCATCAGGGCCGTCAGTTCGGGGGCGTTCGGGCTGGCACTATTGTTCGCCAGTCCAGAGCGTGCTTCCGCGAGCCTGATTTCCGCGTTGATCAGACATTGGCGTGCCAGATTGAGGTCTCCCTGCGATGACGCCCCCTTCTCGTGCAGTTCCTGGGCATGCTGCAGCCGGTCGCGTTCCAGTTCCACCAGTGAAACCAGCCGTCCAACAATCTCGTTGCCGCCGGGACCTGTTTCGCTGGCGGGTCCTTTCGCCGCGGACGTCATGGCTTCGAGCCGGGCTTCAAGACCGGCGAGATCGATGGTGAGCAGCACGCGCTGCGTCTGCAACAACCGCAGGACTTCGTCGAACGACGCGCTGGAAACGTTGAGTGCATCCTGGACAGCGTTCGACTGTTCGCGGGCCTTGAGCAGTTCGTCATGCCGCCGACCAAGCCGTTCCTGCATCATTCGCATGACTTTAACATTGAATTCCTGGTCGGCGATTCGCTCAACGAGGTAGGGCAAGCTGATGGCCTGGGGGGCCAGTTCCAGGCGTGGATTGGCCGCGGGCAGGTCGGCGACCGACTGGGAAAAAGCTGCGGTCGATGTCCCAGTTGCCGCGACAAGCAATAGCACCGTTCGGGCGATCAGGTTGTTTGGCCAGTTCATTTCAGCTTTCCTTGTTGTGACGCGGGTCTGGTCGAGTCAACGGTGTGGCAATGCGGGCGAGTTGGCAGTTGAATGTCATTGGGTTCCGAACTCGGCGCGCAATTGCCGGGCCAATTGCGCGCCAGACGTTCCTTCAAAGCCGCCTTCCAGCCGATCGAGGTCGCTGGCCAGGTCGCTCGCGGGCACTCCCATTTCATGCGCCGCGCGACAGCTGAGGGCGAGGGCGAGCGAAACCGATTCGCGCGGCGACAACCAGCTGGCGGGATTCGGCGGGATCGCCGCCAGCAGCTGGTCGCGCTTTCGCCGGAGTTCAGCCAGTTCAAGCTCTGCGATGACCTGCCTCATCGCATCAGCCTCGCGCTCCAGCGCCTCCAGCTCATACGACAGACTGCCAGCATGGCCTGCCGGAACAGCCTGTTCACCGCCGAGCGCGATAGAAGGCGGCAGCTGGTCTGGCCGCCAAAGCTGCCAGGTCAGAATGAGAAGCAGTAACGCGGCGGCCAGCCCGACGGCAACCCTGATTGGGCTTGAAACATAACGCTTTCGATTGCGAGCCGATTCCTTTGAGCTTGAGGCGCCAGCCGATTCCCCCGGGTCTGGGTAAAAAGTTGAGGTAGCGTTATCGGCTAGCGCCTCAGGCTCAATTTTTATCAGCCCAGCATCAACCCGGGCCTGATCGAGTTCCGGAATGGCTTTGAGCCGACTGGCCAGGCCCGCCGGCAACTTGACTATGCGCAGCTGTTCACGCAGCTGGTGGTCGTCGGGCTGATCGAAGGACTGGTTCATCGTCCGGATTCCACGTTGAGTCGCGGGCCAAGCTGGGCCTGCAGCTTCTTGCGAGCGCGAGAAATCCGGGACGCGACCGTGCCCTCGGGCAACTCCAGCAGTCGCGCGACTTTGGCCACGGGCAGCTCTTCCATCAGATGCAGCAACAGCGGCAGGCGGTGATCGTCGTCCAGCCGGTTGAGGGCCTGTTGCAACAGTTCGCCATCGGCGTCGGTTTCAGACATAGGTGTCGCGAGATGATGGAGGTCCACGCCGTCCATTGGTTTCATGCGGCGGACCGATCGGACGGATTTGAGGTATTGGTTGTGCAGGATTCCGAACAGCCATGACCGCATCCGGCCGGCGTCGCGAAGACTTTCCAGCCCGCGCCACGCCTGGAGAAAAGTCTCCTGCACGAGATCACTGGCCGTTGATTCGCAACCCGTCATCCGCCACGCGACGCGATAAAGCGCCGGGCTGTGCTCATCCACGCACTGCTCGAACTGTCGCCGGCGGTCGGTGGATGACGGCATTTGCGGCGGTTGGGCGGTCGGAGTTGATGGAACGAAGTACCCGCTGGGCTGGTGAACCATGCAGGATTCCGGCAGAAAATCCGGAAAAACCAGTCTTAACGTGCCATTCTCGCAATTCCATTTCAAAGGCGGATTCTACGCCGCTGAAGGCGGCTTGCGGCGTCGCGATGGTCCAGTCTCTCGTGACGTGAACCAGAAAGGGTGTTGCCGGGCGTTTTTGCCGGATCGTTGGGCCGCGTTTGGCGAAAAAAAGCTCATTGACCAGGTTGGCTTGAGTTCGCAAACTGAATTGATGGACGATAAAGAATCTGGGCTTGGCCAATGAGGGAGCCGGGCCGAAGGCTGGTGGCAAGCGGGACGGGGAGCCGGTTTGATGCCCTACGCGGCGTATTTGTTCGACGTTGAACATATCTTTTTTGATGGCACGGCGTGGCATCGCTGGGTCCACCAGCAGGCCCGTTCGCTCGGCTCGCGGGTTTCCTACGAGTCGTTCTGTCACGACTGGCGGCGCAAGTGGCTGCCGCAGGTCTATGGCGGCGGAGTGGAGTACTGGGATGCGCTGGAGAGTTTCCTCTGCGGCCAGCAGCTGACCGAATGCCAGGTCCAGGAACTGCTGATCGCTGCCCGCAGCCGGCAACGCGCGACGATCCAGAACTCGCGGCCTTTGCCCGGCATCCAGAACTGCCTCGTTGCCCTCCGCGAGCGGGGCAAGAAAATCGCCGTGATCTGCAACTCGATCCAGACCGGCGAGGCCCTTGCCCAGCGGCTGGCCCAGATCGGCATCCGCGTGCCGCTCGACAGTTGTCTGACCAGTCGCAGCGCAGGGCGCGAGTTGCCGGATGGACTGGCGTTCGGGGAGCTGGTCGCGTTGCTCGGTGTTCAGGCCAGCGAAACGGCTTATGTCAGCACGTCGCCGGAAAGGCTGGCCATCGCGGCGGCTCACGGACTGCGGACGGTGCGGATCGATGCCAGCGGATGTACGGACGAAGCGACCCCGGCGTGTTCGAACGGAGCGGAGGTCCTCCGCGAGGTCCCGGCCCCGAAAGCCGACTTCCGCGTGGCCCGGATTCAGGATTTGCTTGGGATCGTGGAGCGCGAGGCGGTCGCCAGTGTCGGCTGCCTCGTTCCCGATGCTGTCGATTCGCGCGTCGCGTTCTGAGATTTGCATCCGTAGCGGAAGGGCGGAAGCCCTCCGGCCCGCGCGCCGTGAGTTCGACCGGTCGACCGGGATGATCGCGCCGGAGAGCGCGCAAAGTCAATCTGGAAAACCGCGTGGCCGGGAGGCGTTTTTCAATTCGTCGCGCAATTGCCGCTCCGGCCGGACGGCTTCCGCCGTTTCGCTACAAAGAGTTTCACCCTCAAACGCACCCACGATGACGGCGGCCCCCCTCGCGATTGTCCTTGCCGCCGGCAAGGGGACGCGGATGAAGTCGGACCTGCCAAAGGTTCTCTGTCAGGCGGACGGCCAGCCGCTGGTCCGCTATGTGATCGACGCCCTGCGTCGCGCGGGCGTGGGCCAGATCGTGGCGGTGGTTGGATACCGGGCCGGGCTGGTTGAGGCGGAGCTGGCGGATGTTACCGGGATTGCCTTCGCCCGGCAGACGGAGCAGCTGGGAACGGGCCACGCGGTCATGATGGCGCGCCGGGAGCTTGAAGAACACGAGGGTCCTGTGATCATCGTGGCCGGCGATTCGCCCATGCTGCAAACCAGCAGTTTGGCGGCCCTGTTGGCTGAATATCACCAGGGCGAAGTGGCTGGCGTACTGGGGACGCTGGTGGTCGACAATCCTCATGGCCTCGGCCGGATCGTGCGGGACGAAGCGGGGCGATTCGCGGCGATCGTCGAGGAAAAAGACGCAACACCAGAGCAGCGGCTGGTGCGCGAGGTCAACATGAGCACGTATGTTTTCGATGCGGCCCGCCTGCGGACTGCCCTCGACCGGCTGACCAATGACAACAGCCAGCGTGAATATTACATTACCGATGTGCCACGGATCATGCTCCGCGAAGGCCTGCGGGTCCTTGCCTTGCCGGTCCTCCATCCGCTCGAGTCGTTGAGCGTGAACACAGTCGAGCATCTCGAGGCAGTCGAAGCCGTTCTTCGCAGTCAGCGTCAGGCGTCCGGCAATCAGGGGCGGGGATGAGGGAACCGGGAAGTCTCAGCGTCGATCTTGCTGTTGCCTGAATCCGGTTGACCCCTGGAGTCGTGTGAATGAGGGAATTAAAAATTTTCAGCGGCCGGGCCAACCTGCCACTGTCGCTCAAGATTTGCGAGTTCCTCCATCTCGAAATGGGGGGCTGCAAGTTCCAGACATTTCCCGACGGCGAGTTTCACTGCAAGATCGAAGACGTCCGCGGCCGCGACGTCTTCCTCGTCCAGCCGACTTGTCCGCCCGTCAACGACAACCTGATGGAGCTGCTGATCCTGATCGACACTTGCCGCCGGGCCAGTGCCGAGCGGATCACGGCGGTCATCCCCTACTACGGCTACGCCCGCCAGGACCGCAAGGACGAAGGCCGCGTGCCGATCACGGCCAAACTGGTGGCCAACCTGATCACGCGGGCCGGAGCCGACCGGGTCCTCGCCATGGACCTGCACGCCGCCCAGATTCAGGGCTTCTTTGATGTGCCCGTCGACCATCTCTATGCCGGCAGCGTCTTGACCGCCCATTTCCGCGCGATGAAACAGGCGACCGACGATCTCGTGATCGTCAGCCCGGACGAAGGCAGCATCAAACGCGCCGTTGGCCACTCCAATCGGCTGGGGGGACGCCTCGCAATTATCGACAAGCGCCGCTTCGGGGCCGAATCGGTCAAGCAGGAAAACATCATCGGTGCGCCGGTCGAAGGCAAAATCTGCCTGATGTTCGATGACATGATCAGCACGGGCGGATCGATTTGCGGCGCGGCAGACCTGCTGCACCGGCTGGGAGCGAAAGAAATCCATGTCGGCGCAAGTCATGGCGTTTTTGCCGGCGCTGCCATTGAACGCCTGGCGGCCGCCCCGGTTGACAGTATTGTCGTGACCGATTCCGTGCCGATGCCCGAGGGCAAGCGCCTCGACAAGATTCTCCGTCTCAGCATCGCGCCCCTCCTGGGCGAGGCGATCCGCCGGATTCATCAGCACGCCTCGATCAGCGGAATCTTCGCGGAAGAACCGGCGTAGTGAGGTTCCGGACCGGATTGACCGGATTGACTGTGTCAGCGGGTGTCGATGGACGCCTCACCCTTCTCCCCTCACTCTTCGCCGTGCTTGGGCATTTCGCGGCGGAATACGGCCACAATGTCTTCGGCCGGGACCACGAACAGCTGGTTGTCGGACTCAAAGTCGACCGGAACCGCGTTCTTGGGGTGAAACAGCACCTTGTCGTATTGCCGCAGTGGCAAATCCACGTCGTGGGCGATCGCGGCCGAGATCGTGACGATCCGGCCGGTAATGGTCGGAATTTCCGCCGCGTCGGGAAGGGCAATCCCGCCTTTGGTCGTTTTCTTGGGTTCGTCTTTGCGGACCAGGACGCGCAGTCCGATCGGCTCGACGAACTCGAACTGCTGGGGCTTGCCTTTTTTCTCGGTCGTCATGCGGAATCGCCGGGATGGGAAGAAAGCGGTCTGACGGCTTGAAAAAATGCCCGTTTTCTGCAAAATGCCAAGTCGCGATGCGAGACCTGGTAAATCCTCGCCGCCTGGCCGGAATCCTGATTCCAGCCTGTCCCTGCAAGTCTATCCGGTTTTCTGGAAAGCGACCGTGGCCGACACACTGAAAGTTGAAAAGCGTTCGTCGCGTGGCTCAGCCCCGGCGCGGAAACTCCGCCAGCAGGGTCGTGTCCCGGGTGTGCTGTACGGGCACGGCGAGGAAAACGTCAGCCTGACCGTCGACTGGAAAGAGCTGGACGCCGTGCTCAAACACAGCGGCCACGTCGTGCAACTGACGGGCGCGATCAGCGAGAGCGCGCTGATCAAGGACCTTCAGTGGGACCATGTCAACCAGTCCTGCCTGCATGTCGATTTTGCCCGTGTCTCGGCCGACGAACTGGTGGAAGTCGGGCTGGAAATCGTGCTCAAGGGCACCGCGAAGGGTGCCAGCGAAGGCGGCGTCGTCAACCACATCGTGCATGAGGTGGCGATCAAGTGCCCGGCCAACCGGATTCCGGAACGGCTGGAACTCAATCTCACGTCGCTCGACCTGAACGGTTCACTGCGGGCCAAGGATCTGGTGCTGCCGGATGGGGCTTCGCTGGCAGTCTCGCCGGAGATGACCCTCGCGACCTGCAACCTGCCAGTGGTGATTGCCGAACCGGTGGTAGCCGGGCCTGGTGTCGTGTCGACCGCCGAGCCGTCCGTGATCGAAAAGGGCAAGAAGGACAAGGAAGGCGAAGGAGCGGCTTCGGCAACGGGCAAAAAGGACTAGCCTGCTGGTTGCGAGGCCTCGCTGGCTCGAACTCGGGTTTGTAACTCGCGCG
>JANOFL010000094.1:0-11366 GCA_031405895.1 Planctomycetota bacterium | reverse complement strand
GCGAGAGCATCCAGTTCGACTTGCAGTCACGTTTCGTCCGAGACAATCCGTCATCGCTGCCCGGCACGAACGCCGAAGCCGCGATCGCCCGCGAGGCTTTCAGTTCCCGCCAGCCAAGCCCTTCCGGCAGTCAGCCGGTGACCGAAGCCTCGATCGAGCTGGGCCTCGAATTTCTCGCCCGGCACCAGCAGCCCGACGGCAGCTGGTCGCTGGAGACTTTTGACGTCGACCATCCGCTGCACGGCCAGCAGCTGATCAGCAACACGGCCGCGACGGGCCTCGCCGTGCTTGCTTTCCAGGGCGCCGGCTACCACCATCGCGACTTCCGTTACGCCACGCAGCTGGAGCGGGCCTTGCGCTGGCTCGTCGATCACCAGGCAGAGGACGGCAATCTTTACGTTGAATCGGATGCCCGCTCAAACTCGTCGGCCCGGCTCTACTCGCACGCGATCGCCGCGCTGGCCCTGACCGAAGCCTGGGGCATGACCCAGGACCCGGCCCTCCGCGACCCCTGCGAGCGCGCGGTTGGCTTCATCGTCGAGACCCAGGACCCGAAGCGGGGCGGCTGGCGGTACTTCACCGAGCCGGCCCGCCGCGGCAGCGACACGTCGGTCACCGGCTGGATGCTGATGGCCCTGCAAAGCGCCCGGCTGGGCGGGCTGGAAGTCCCGGCCGAATGTTTTGAGAAGATCGACGACTGGATGGCCGTCGCGCACGACCCGGCCAACGAGTCCCTCTATCGCTACGACCCGTACGCCGCAGACGACGCCAACTATCGCCGGGCCCAGCAGCGCCAGGCGACCGCCCCGATGACGGCCGTCGGGCTGTTGATGCGGATCTACCGGCTCGGCGACCGGTCGGGCGAAGAGATCGCCAACGGTTCCGCATGGCTGATGCAGACCCCGCCCGGCCAGCGGGACGCCATGCAGCGCGACACGTACTACTGGTACTACGCCACGCAGGTGCTCAAGCACGCCGGCGGTGAAGAATGGCCGGCGTGGCACGCCCAGCTCCACCCGCTGCTGGTCAACACACAGGTGAAATCCGGCCCCCTTGCCGGCAGTTGGGACCCCTACACCCCCGTCCCCGACCGCTGGGGCCCCTTCGGCGGCCGGCTCTACGTCACCACGATGAACCTGCTCTCCCTCGAAGTCGACTACCGCCTGTTGCCGCTGTATCAGGAACGGGAGTAGCGGGGATTAGGCGAGCGGCAGGGCGTCAGCCCTCCGAGTCCCCTACGGAAGTCCGACAACCTTGTGCTATCGCGAACCGGGAAAGACCGTCGCGATACTGACTTTGAGTTGGACCGTGTCGTTCGTCGGAAGGATCGATTTACCAAAATGCGGTCCAAAACAGAATTCCCCCAATAGCAAGGGTCACAGCGGAGGCTCCCATTTGCGGCAAATACCGGCGATCAAATGTACGCGTAAAGGCCCAGCCAGCCGCAATCGTTCCCGTGAATCCCGGAACAAACAGCACATGCAGACAGGGCTCAAAAGAGCGCGGATTCAACCAATATCCAATCAACATCACAACGCCCAAGGCGGGCCAAGCCCAGAACCAGTACACGAGGTAACGCCGCCAACGAACACGGGCATAACGATTGAAAACCTCGGGTTTCCGAACTCTCTCGCCGGCCACGATCTGTTGGAGACAATTCTTGCAGCAGAGAGTTGCAAGAATTCGTGCAGTCGACCGGGTTTGATCTGACCCGCAATTTGGACAAATGATCGCGTACGCCTTTGCTCGCCTCTCCGCCCAAAGCAGTATCGCAAGAAATGGCGCAACGGAAGGAAGTATCAACACGATCGGCGTAATGTCAGCAGCGAATTTGCCAAAATGGATTCCGGCGAAAGCAACCAGTTCATCGCGAACCAGAATCGCCAATCCGAAGTAGCCGAAAGTTATTGCCAAGCCGCCAAAGATCGCGGGGATCAGGATTTTCTGCCGGATGCGATCCAGGTTCTTGACTTCGGCAACAGAGTACATTTGTCGCTTTCAGTGTGCCCGATAAACTGGCCGACCGACTCGTTTTTCGCAGCTTTTGTTCCCGCGCGAAAGACCGATCCAACGCCTTCAGCGTTGAAGAGGTCGCGAGACTCCCGACCTGGGGTTCGGTTTGTTCCGCAAGGCCGGAACAAGCCGAACCCCAGGCTTTGTGATCCAACGCCGCTGGCATACCGAACCTGGTGGCAGGCCAGGTCGGTGCTGCGGGCACGTCAGATCAGTCAAGTATCAGTCAAGTTATCGGTCAAGTTGCTACGTCTGAGCCGGAAACCGGTGTCATCCGCTCAATTCCGGCATCCATCGCCGTTGTTCAGGGTGTTGCCGACGTTTCCGCCGTCAACGCGGCCACATACTGCTGATAACTGAAGACACGGCCGCGCTGGCGGTTGGTCAGTTCGGTGACGATGCCAAGGTCGATCAGGTGGGCGAGCGACTTGTTCACGGTGGCTGCTGTCAGGCCGGTGGCCTTCACCAGGGCGGCCGAAGTCGAGATGGGCCGCTGTTGCAGGAATTGATGGATGGCCAAGGCTGATTCAGCTGCCCGGCCCAGAACTGCGATCCGGTCGCGATCAGCGTTGACCAGTTTCAATAACGCGTGGGCCGTGGCAACTCCCTGGGCCGCGCTCCACTCGACTCCCTCGGCAAAAAAATCCAGCCAGCGTTCCCAGTCGCCCTTCAGCCGGACTTCGTTCAACAGGTCGTAGTAAAGCTGCCGGTGGGTCTTGAAGTACAGGCTGGGATAGAGCATCGGCTCCCGCAGCACACCGTCGGCTACAAGCTGGAGCACAATCAGCAACCGGCCCAGCCGGCCGTTGCCGTCCAGAAAGGGATGGATGGTCTCGAACTGAACATGCGCCAGCGCGGCCTTGAGGAGCGGCGAAGTCGGTTCGGGTTCATCGTTGAGGAACCGCTCAAATGGCTTCAGGCAACCCGCCAGCTCACTTGCGGGCGGAGGTACGAAGGCAGCGTTGCCGGGCCGCGTGCCTCCAATCCAGACTTGCGAACGCCGGATCTGTCCCGGGGTCTTGCCTCTGCCCCCCGGATGTGACATCAGCACTTCATGCATCCCCCGCATCAGGCGCATCGAAAGCGGGAGTCCACCGCGCAGCTCCGCGAGGCCATGATCCAGTGCCGCCACGCACCGGCTCACTTCCCGCGCATCTTCCACCGGCACGCCGGGCTGTTCGTCAATTTCATAGAGCAGCAGATCGGCCAGTGACGACTGGGTGCCCTCGATCTGGGAGGACAGCACCGCTTCTTTTCGCACAAAGCTGTAAAGCAGCAAGGCCGCATTTGGCAGCTGAGTGGAGACAGCGTCCAAACGGCCCAGAGCGACCAGCGCGTTGTCGAACCGGCGTCGCAAGGCGGAAGTCCAGTTGACCGCTGGTTCAGGTGGAAGTGGCGCAGGCACAAACGCCCGGAATGGCTCACCTCCCGAGACGATTGCGATGTAAGTGCCGGGTGGTTTTCTGCGCATGGAATTCGGAAGGAACCTGAAATTGGGCTTTAAGTTATTTTAGGATATGCCTGCAAGGTAAATCAAGATGTTTTGCCGGTCAGGATCAAAACGAGCCAAGCCGGAGTGGACAACCGTGTCGTCGCGGATGAGGTCGGAGGCGGTCAACAGGTTGACTGCCGCGTGCAGCCAGAAAAAGGATAGCCGTCAGTAGCCGGTTAATTTCCCTTCTACTTCCCGGTGCCAAACACCATCCGCGTTCCCAGCCAACGATCATGGAACGGCCGGCCGGTGGGGGTGACGACGAGCATGGCGGCGCTGACAAGCGTGGTGAGTGTGATGAGGCCAAGGATGATCCAGCCGGCGAGGGCGAACCAGGGGCCGAGACTGGCTTGAGCGAGCAAGGCCAGCGGCAGGCCCCAGAGCGGGGCCATGCGCAACATACAGCGCGTTGCCATCTGCCGCCGGCTGCTCGGCAAGCCATAGCGGCTGACTACATGCAGGTGCATCAGTTCGCGGCCGACCGACTGTCGCCAGTACCCGACCAATGCGATATGGACCACTGTCGGAATCAGATACGACACGGTTCGGAGCAGTTCGAATCCAAACAGCGCCAGGTCGATGTACCAGGGAGTTGCGTCATCCAGCAGCCCAAGTCCGGTCGATGTGGAAAGCTGAAAATTTCCCAAAATGCCAAAAACGAACATGAGCACCAGCATCACGGCGAGAATGATCGAATAGTCGACCACCGCCGCGATGATCCGTGGCAGCCAGCGGGCCGGCGCGCCGGCCGCGGGCAGGACGCCTTGCAGGTCGACGCGCAGCTCGTCGTAGCTTGCGTAGCGGTCGCGCGGATTCGGGGCGAGCATCTTTCGCAGGACCCTCCGCCAGTCTTCGGGGACCGACTCGGGCCAGACCGCGGGAAAGGCCAGCCTGGATTCGCGGTGGCATTTGGCCCAGTCCTGGATGGTCCGGCCGGAAAGCTTGAGCGGCCGTTCGCCGAAAGTCATCTCATAGAGCGTCACACCGAGCGCGTAGACATCGCTTTGCAGATTCGGCAGGCCGCCTTCGAGCAGCTCGGGCGCGAGATAGTTGGGCGTGCCTCCCACCGGACCAGCAACTTCGCCCGACGCGCGTCGCGCCATGCCGAAATCGGAAAGCTTCGCCAGCAGGTCTTCCTGGACAAGGATATTGGACGGCTTGATGTCGCCGTGGATCATGTCCAGCCGGTGGGCGAAGGCGAGAGCTCCGGCCAGCTGCAGGCCAATGCTGATGATCGCGGAAAAGGGCATAGGGCCCTGTTCCATCCGTCTTTGCAGGGTCTGTCCGTCGACCAGTTCCATCGCGAGGAACGGTGCCCCGTCCTGCTTGCCGACGTAATAGATCGGCACGACGTTGGGATGCGGCAAGCGGGCCTGAGCCACGGCTTCCTGCAGCAGCCGGTCGACTTCGTGATCCGACTCCAGCAAAGACGAATCGACGCGCGATCGAAGCACCTTGACGGCGACGCGGCGCTGCAGCGAACGGTCGAGCGCCTGATAGACCTGCCCCATCCCGCCCGAGCCCAGCCTCATTTCGATCTCGAAATGCCCCAGCCGCGTGCCGGGGGGAAGAGCCTCCTCGGCGGCCCGGCCGTCTCCCGGCGTCAAGTTGCGGCCAAAACTGCCACTGCCCGGATCGTGTGCCGTCAATCCCGGCTCCACGGCCGGCTGCGTGTGATGGATCGTGACCGAAAGGTCGCCCCGTTCCGTTGAGGCGTCGGAGGGCAACGCGAGATCCGGTGGCGGGTCGGCGCGGCCGGCGGAGGCCCCGGTCTTGGTGGGGTCCGGCCGGATGTTCATGGTCACATCGTCAGACATCGCGCGGTTCGAACAGGATTGGGCAGACCAAAACGGGCCAGTAAACCATTCGCCGGTCACTACCCCGCCATTGTAACGGAGTTGCAGGAAAGCCCGAAAAACGGTCCCGAACGTAGAGCAGTTGTCCCCAACTGCTCGCCCGCGCCCGGTTCTGAATGTAGAGCAGTTGTCCCCAACTGCTCACCAGAGCACCTTCTCCCTCCCTTCCGCCGAGCATATCTCCCGTCAGTCGAGCAGTTGGGGACAAAAGCTCTACGTTCGTTGCGCGGACGAGCAGTTGGGGACAACTGCTCTACAATGGGCCGCCCCGCCAGAACCGGAACCAGGGTTTTCTTGATGCCGACCAGAACTGTTTACCGTGTTCACGAAAAGGGCGATGGCGTCTCCAACTGCCGGATCGAAACGGAAACGCTGGGACCACCGGCCGAGGGCGAAGTCCAGGTCCGGTTGCTCTGGTCGGCGCTGAACTACAAGGACGCACTCTGCGCGACGGGCCATCCCGGCGTTGCCCGGCAGCTGCCAATCATCCCCGGCATCGACGGGATTGGCGAAGTCGTCCAGTCCAGCTCGGCGAACTGGCGACCTGGCCAGCACGTGCTCGTCGGCAATCCGCGTTTCGGCACCGAAGCCGATGGCGGCTTCACTACGCTGGCCAACCTGCCGGCCGAATGGCTCTGGCCGGTTCCCGCAGGACTGACACCGCGCGAGTCCGCCATCCTCGGGACCGCCGGTTTTACCGCAGCACAAAGCGTACAGGCTTTGCTCGACGCCGGAGTACGACCGGAGAGCGGACCGGTGGTCGTAACCGGAGCGACGGGCGGTGTGGGCGTGATGGCGGTCATGATCCTCAGCCGGCTGGGCTACGTTGTAACGGCCATTTCCGGCAAACCCGAACGGAAAGACTGGCTGCGCGGGCTAGGTGCCTCCGCCGTTGCCGGGCGCGAATCGGTCAACGACACCAGTGATCGGCCGCTCTTGTCCGCGCGGTGGGCCGGCGCGGTCGACACCACAGGCGGCAATCTGCTGGGAACCATTCTCCGCGGTACCCAACCGGGCGGATGCGTGACGGCTTGCGGGCTGGTCGCGGGAAGCGAACTGCCAGTCTCGGTTTACCCGTTCATTCTCCGTGGCGTACGGCTGCAGGGGATCGATTCGGGCAACGTGTCTGCGGCGACCCGGCAACAGATCTGGAGTCTCCTCGCCGGGGACTGGAAACCCGACCGGCTGAACGATGTCGCCACCAGCGTGAGCCTCGACGGCCTCGCAGCATCGATTCGTTCCATTCTCGCTGGCCAGGTGGCGGGCCGGGTCGTGGTCGACCTGTCCGACAACGTGGGATAGGCTTCCAGCGTGGGATAGGCTTCCAGCCTGCGATGAAGGGTTCGAATCCCGTCGCTGACGCTTCCGGCTCGTCGGGGATTCCGCTGGATAAGCTGCCACGAATGACAGGCTGGAAGCCTATCCCACGTTCAGAACCATGAACCAGGACCCGGCAGTTCGCAGCCTGACACGATCCATCCAAGTGCGTGGTGTGCGGCAGAACAACCTGCGCGGGATCGATCTCGACATCCCGCACGGCCAGTGGCTGGCGGTCTGCGGCCGGAGTGGCAGTGGAAAATCCAGTCTTGCGGTCCGGACGCTTTACGCCGAAGGCCAACGCCGTTACGTCGAGAGTTTTTCGCCCTACACCCGGCAGTTCCTTGAACAGGCCGAGAAGCCGGCGGCCGATTCGATCAGCGGCGTGCCGCCCGCCGTCCTGATCGCGACCGGGCAACGGCGGTTCGCGCCGGCAAGCACGATCGGCTCGGTGTCGGGAATCGCCGACTACCTGCGCTTGCTCTTTGCCCGCGTGGGGTTGGTCCACTGCCCCGACTGCGGGATCGAAGCGCGGCGGGACCAACCCCAGTCGGTAGCCGAGGCCATCGCGGTGTTGCCGGAAGGAACGCGGCTGATGATCGGCTTCCGGATCAGCGACTGCGCCATGCTGAACGAGACCGAAGACGAAGGCGAGATGTTTCGGAAGGCTGGCGATCTGGGATTCGCGCGGGCGGTGGTGGGTGGGAAGACGGTGGAACTGGCTGGGGATCGGGAATCAGCAAGCGGCGGGGAGTGCGGGCGGACTGACAAAGCGGGAGCTTTGTCACCAAGGTGGGGGGCGGTCGTGGTTGACCGGCTGGTGGCTGGCAAGAGCACGCCTGGGCGAACGCGCGAGTCGGCTGAAGCCGCTTTTCAAATGGGTGGCGGCCGGTGTGTCACCTGGTGGCAGGTCAGTGACCGCACAGGGCTGCAGGCCAAAGATCACGCAGGACCAGCGGCTGCCCGACTGGTGGAGGTCGATGGCCAGCCGTGGGCCATGCAGCGCTGGTCGCGCGGACTTGAATGCCCCCAGTGCGAACGCCAGTTACCAGACCCGGAGCCGGCGTTGCTGAATCCGGGCAGCCCGCTGGGAGCTTGCCCGGCGTGTCAGGGATGCGGCGGCAGTTGCAAAGTCTGCGATGGCCAGCGACTGAATCCGGTCGCGCGGTCGATTCAGCTTGATGACAAGAACCTGCCCGCCATGGAATCGCTTCCGGTCGGGCAGCTGGTTGAGAGTCTTGAGCGGCTGGCCGGGACTGAAACCGGCCGGCCGGTGGCGCGGGCCCTGATCGAGCCCGCGCTCGCGGGGTTGCGGACACTCGCCAGCGTTGGACTGGCAGGCCTTCCCCTGTCGCGCGGGCTGAACGCGATGAGCGATGGGCAGGCCCGCCGTGTATTGCTGGCGAGCGGCTTGGGTACGGCTCTCGTCAACATGTTGTATGTCCTTGATGAACCGACAGCCGGTCTCCATCCGGCGGATGCGGAAGTGGTGCTCGAATCCGTTCGCCAGCTTCACGCGCGGCCCAACACGGTCGTGGTCGTCGACCACCAGCCCGCGTGGATCTTCGCCGCCGAGCGGGTGATTGAACTGGGGCCCGGGTCGGGTGCCCAGGGCGGAACGCTGGTCCACGAGGGGTCGCCGGCCAGCCTGCTCGAATCATCCGCAAGCACCACGGGACAACATCTGGCGGGCCGGCGTGGGCAAAGCTGGTCGGCGGGCCGGCGGCGGAAGGCTCGCGGCTGGCTGGAACTTGCCGGTGCCTCCGGCCGGAACTTGAAGTCGCTCGACGTCCGCTTTCCGCTCGGTTGCCTTTGTGTTGTCAGCGGAGTCAGCGGTGCGGGCAAGTCGACGCTGGTCCGCGACACGCTTCTGCCGTTGCTGGCCAAAAGGCTGGGGCAATCAGGCGCCGAACCGCTGCCTGCGACGGCGTTGTCGGGCGAGCGCGGGATCGAGGACGTTGTCTGGATCGACGCCGTGCCGTTACCACGGACTGCCCGCAGTGTCCCGGCGACCGTGATCGGTGCGTTTGACGAAATCCGGCGACTGATGGCGTCCACTGCGGAAGCCAAAGCGGCCGGACTAAAGCCAGGCAGTTTCAGCTTTAATGTCGCGGGCGGCCGCTGCCCCAAATGTGCCGGGATCGGCAAGCTGACCGTGGACATGCAGTTCCTGGCCGACGTCACGATTCGTTGCGACGAATGTCAGGGGCAACGTTTTCAGCCCCCGGTTCTGGCGGCCCGCTATCGTGGCCTGAACATCGCCAGTGTGCTCGACTTGACAGCCGATGAAGGTTTCACTTTTTTCCGCGGCCAGCCGAAAATCCAGGCTGCCTTGCGCTCGCTCAAGGAAGCCGGGCTGGAGTACCTGCGGCTTGGCCAGCCGCTCGACACGCTCAGCCACGGCGAAACACAGCGCCTGCGGCTCGCCCTGCGGCTCGCGTCACCTGGGAGGAAGCGCACGCTTTACCTGCTTGACCAGCCGACCGCCGGCTTGCACATGGACGATGTGACCCGGCTGGTCGACAGCCTCAACGCGCTGCTTGACGTGGGCCACTCGCTCGTCATGATCGACCACGACCTGCAGCTGCTTGCGCATGCCGACTGGATTATCGATCTCGGTCCGGGTGCAGACGAAGCGGGTGGCGAAGTGGTGGTTGCCGGCCCACCGGAAGACCTGATCGCGGCAACCCGTTCGCTGACCGGTCGTTTTCTGCGCGCGTACTTGCAGCGGGGCCAACCCTCGTCGCAGACACCAACTCGTACTCGTACACAGTGAAACGGTACTCGTACTCGTAATCGATGGCCGATTCGGTGCGGAGCGCGAGCACGAGTACGAAAACGGCTGGTGCTCCAGCAAATCCGAAGTGAATAATGTGGGCAAGCCCAAGGGCCAACCTGGAACCTGCGATGGATGATTCGGCTTCAGTCGATGCCCGGCGCTACGTTCGCCAGTTGCGTTATGCGGCCTGGGGACCGGCTTCCCAGGCAAGGCTCGCTGCGGGCAGTGCCCTGATCGTCGGTGCCGGAGCGCTCGGCTCGTGCGTGGCCGAGATTCTTGCGCGCGCCGGTGTTGGTCGGCTGCGGATCGTCGACCGGGACCTGCTGCAGCTCGACAACCTCCACCGGCAGACGCTGTACACCGAGGCGGACGCGGCCGCCCGGTTGCCCAAGGTGGAAGCGATCGCGCGGCGGCTGGCCGAGGTCAACTGCGGCGTCGCGGTCGAGCCGCTGGCTGTGCAGGCTTCGGAAGCGAACATCGACGACCTGGTGGCAGGGGTCGAAGTGATTGTTGACGGCACGGACAATTTTCCGTCGCGGTTTGTGCTCAATGATGCGGCCCTGCGGCATAACCTGCCGCTGGTCCACGGCGGTGCATTGGGTTGCGACGGTCAGGTGATGACGGTGCTGCCCGGCGAGACGATTTGTCTGCGCTGTTTGCTGCCCGAAGGAGTGCCCGATGACCTTGAAACCTGTGACACCGTGGGCGTCCTGATGCCGGTGGTCTCAATCGTCGGTGCCTTGCAGGCGATGGAGTGTCTCAAGCTGTTGTCCGGCAATCGCAAGGCCGTGAGCCACAAACTGACCGTGATTTCGCTGTGGGACAATCGGCTCCGGCAAGTGGAGCTGGGCAAGGGTTTTGATTCCCGGTCGGGCGGCTGCCCGCACTGGACCACGCTGCAGTCCCAGCCACGTGCTGTTCAGCCAGGTGACTCCAGCCGTCAGGCGAAGGCTTTTCAAGTCACGCCGGTTTGCGGCCGGGAAGCCGTACAGGTCGATGGCGGCTGGCAGACACCGCTCGATCTGGCCAGGTTGGGTGATCGGCTTGAGCCGCACTTCGTCGTGCGACGGTCACCTTTTGCAATCAAGCTGGATGTCGATGGGCTGGAAATCACGGTCTTTGGTGATGGCCGCGGGCTGGTGGACGGAACGGAAGACCCCTTGAGGGCAACAAGGGCGTTCGAAGCCAGCGTCTGGGTTGCGATCCAGGCCCTTTGATAATTGGCACCCAGCCATCCATAATTGGGCCGAAGTCAGAACCAGCCCGCGACCATTTCCTTCGATCAAGTCCCCCATGTCCGATTTCGGTTCGATGCTGCTCGCCCAGGGGGGTTGGGATACCAACTGGTTCTCGACGCTCTGGCTGATTTCAGTCGGGGTCGTGATCGGGCTGGTCATCGTCGGCCTGTACCTGCTCACGATCAGTCTGCTCGCCCGGATTGGCGGTCTGAACCGGATCGGCGAGAGCCCGGCCGGGTTCTGGATCGGCGGGTTGCTGACGGGCGGTGTGCTGGCGGGACTGCTGGTCTGGGCTGTGATCTGGCTGCGGCCGGGCGGCTGGGACCAGGTTTCCGGACCGCTGGTATCCAGTTCACCCGAGCAGCGCGGTGATGGTTATTTGACGATCATTTTTCCAGCGGCGTTCGGATTGCTGGTTGGTTTTGCGCATTGGGTCATGGCGTCCCGAAAACGGGTGACCGAGACGCTTGCCGGAGTCCGGGAGGGGTTTCTGGGCTGGGTCGGGATGATCTGTCTCGTCCTCGCCGGTTTCGCCGGTTTCGCCGCGATGGGGTATCTGCTGCACAAGGTCAACGGTTTCGGGATCATCCGGTTTACCCAGGATGCCGATGCGCTGTTGCACTCGCTGGCCCGGATGCCAGTCGCAGGCCCCCGGGAAACCAAGTTCACCG
>JANOFL010000254.1:0-16412 GCA_031405895.1 Planctomycetota bacterium | reverse complement strand
AGTAGCAGGCACATTCCCTGTGCCGTTCGCCAGCGACCAGACGGGCCTGCGGACGGCACAGGGAATGTGCCTGCTACTATCCGGAGTCAGCCGCCAGATTCTTCGCGGGTGATGACGCCGTCGTGGTTGCGGTCGAGCAGGAGATAATCCTGAAGCCGCTCCTCGGTCCAGTCGGTTTCAAATTCGTGCATCTGGACCTGGCCGTCGCCGTTCAAGTCGCTGGAGTTGAAGGAGAACGAGCGGGAACCGCCGCGATCGCGGGAGCTGTCACTGTCGCCGTCGTCCTGGTCGCGCTGGCGGCGGCTGGATCCGCGGTCGCGACCAGTGCGTACTTCAGGACCGGATTCGCTTGAACGGGCTGGCGTGGCGGAACTGCGCGTGGCAGTTTGCCCGCCCTGCAACGAGTCCATCAGTTCTCCGACCGAGACCATTCCGTCGCTGTTCTGGTCAGCGTTGGCCGGTGGGCGGCGCATGCCGTTGACTTCTTCCTCGCTGAGCTGCCCGTCGCTGTCCTTGTCGTACTGTTTCAGCAGCTGTTCGGCATACGACCGCATCCGGTCGGATTCGGTGCCTGCGGGAGCGTTGCCGCCTGCTGTGTCGGAATTGCCGGAACCGGGATTCTCGGCTTCGGCCCGTTCCTGGCGGCGGCGATCCTCGTCGCGGTCTTCGTTCCCGTTGCCGGGAGACTCGCGGTCGCCGTCTTCGCGGTTGCGATCGCGCCTTTCATTACCGCCCCGATCGCCCTCGCCCGACTCGCTGCGGCGCGTCGCAAACTCGCGGGCCTTGTAGCGTTCGGCCAGTTCGTAGCGGGTCAGCACCCCGTCGCTGTTGACGTCGGATTCCGCGGGCGACGGATTTCCCCACTGGCCTTCGGACAGTTCGTTGCTCTCAAGAACGCCATTTTCGTTTCCGTCGTAGCGGCGAAGGGCGCGCTCAACCTGACTGGAAACTTCTTCGCCATACTCGGCTTCGACTTCGGAGGCTGAGAGAGTGGCTTGGGCAGAGAAGCCGGCTACGGTTCCCCCCTTGTCGGCTGGCAAGTCAAACCCGGGCACCTTGCGGACGATCTTGCGGCCTTCCGCATTTCCGGTCTCTTCACGATTATCACCGCGCCGGTCGCGATTACCGTCGTCGTCATCACCGTCGCCCTGAGCGCGCTGGATGACGTCTTCAACGGAAACATCCTGGGTGGTGTCAAAGCCCAGTCGCTCGACAAAGCGGGCCGTCCGCCCGGACATTTCGGAAGCCTGAAGCTGGCCATCGCCGTTGGCATCCATCCGGCGCAGAAATTCCTCGACGTCGAATCCCCGTCGCCGGCCGCCATCGTCCTGGGCCGATAAAGACGAAACCGACAGGACCAGCAGGGCCAGCGCCGTGACCAGACTTTGCAAACCCATCATGGAACGCTCGGCAAAACAGGGATCGGACGGTGAAAATCTGTTCACTTCCGTGACCGGGTCGAACGGAACAAGGTCCTGGTTTCTATCGCCGCCCGTGCAACGGCCCAACCAGGATCCAAACCGCGGCGAACCCCATTAGAACTGAAACCTCCGACACAGCCGCAGGTTTTCGTGCGAAGCCGGCTTTTTGGGCAAAAAGCCGGCATTGGGCGTCGCAAAGCGGGATTATCCCAACTTGGCGAATACCAACCGGAAGGGTTTCGCGGTTTCCGGAGTCCCCCCAGAAAGACCCCGGTGGATCGGCTGAGCCAGTTCCGGTGTCGCCAAGCATGGCGCGCGCGGCACTGATGGGAACATGGGAGCGGTCAGGCCAGGCAGGAGCCTGGCCCCACGGCCCGTTCATCCGGACAGACTCCGCAGTCCATCAGGTTTGCCGAAGCGAGCCGAAAATGGCCCTTTGGGAGCGGCTTCCGGCCAAGTCTGTGCCGACATTTTCGGGTTGGGGCCCGACTTCGGGGGTAAGATAATGGGTGCGGACAACGAATCGTGCCGGAGGCTGGCGGTTGGCGGCGACTGGACCTTCGGGTCGGCAGCAACTGCCACGCTCCGTTCCGTTGACGCGGCGTGCCTTCACGCAAGTGCTGGCACGCAGGCACGCTATCTGTCGATTGCTGGTTCGAGGATCGCCAGGCATCGAGGCCGAGTCCCTTTTGCAAATATCCGGGAATCATGGTTGCCCAGTGTCCTGACTGCAAAAAGCGGCTGGAGCCGTTCGCCGTGCAGTGCGAAAGTTGTGGATGGAGTCTGGTGGAATCCGCGGCGGCCAGTTCGATGGCCGAGCCGGGATTCGAGGTCGCTTTTGACCTGGTGCTTGAGCAGGCTCTCCGCCTGGTCGACCAGAACGAGCTCGACAAGGCCATGCAGTTCACGGCGCGGGCGATCAGCGTCGGCGAGACCGATCCGCAGCGGGGCGAAGCGACGGCGCTGCGCGGCTACATCCGGCTGAAGCAGGGCGATGCGAGGAGTGCCGAAGCCGACTGTCGCGCGTCGGTCAAGCTGGGCTACTCCGATCATCGCGTTCATGCCTGGCTGGCCGCGGCGCTGGGTCAGCAGAACCGCTGGCCGGAAGCGATCGACGAGCTGGCTCACGCCGCGAATGGCGGTCACGCCGACCAGCGGCGTTACGCTGGCTTTCAGCTGAACTACCTGCAACGGGCCAATGAGTGGTACGAGAAACAAATCGCGGCAAAGGCCGACAGTGCCGAACTCTGGTTCGGCCGGGGCTGGGTCCGGCTCCGCTGCGGTGACCGGAAAAACGCGGCCGACGACCTGAACAAGGCGCTTGACCTCGACGCCGGGCACCACCGGGCTTTGCTCGGTCTGGCGCTGGTCGCCCTGTATCGCCGCGAAGGCCGGCAGGCCGCCGACCTCGCTTCGCGGGCCATGGCTTCGGCGGACACTTCACTCCAGCGCGAAGCGTTCGAGTGCCGGGCCAGGGCCCATGTCCTGCTGGGGCACCAGGTCGAGTCGCGACAGGACCTGAAACACCTCCGGCGACTGGCGGGCGACGATCCGGCTTTGATCATCCGTTACGCCCGTTTGCGGGGTGAACTGGGCGACCTGACGCTGGCGCTCGGCGATCTGCGGTCGCTGCTCGACAGCCACCCGGACCTGGCCGACGCCTGGTGGCTCAAAGGCCAGCTCTACGCGCGACTGGGCAACCATCGCACGGCGATCGCCCGGTGCGGCGAAGCCAACCGGCTGCGGCCGAACGATGCGCGGATTCTCGTGGATCTGGCACAATCCCAGGCGGCGGCCGGCAAGACCGAGTACGCCTTGCAGACTTTTTCACGGGCCCGTGAACTCGACAGCCAGTCCGCCGACGCCTGGCTCGGACAGGCCCGGATGCACATCGCCGGACAGGACTTCAAGGCCGCACTCGACGCGGTGACTGCTGCTCTCGCACTCGACGACCATCGGGCCGACAGCTACGGTGTGCGCGGGCAAGTCCGCTTTGGCCTCTGTGAATACCGCGAGGCGATTGACGATTTTTCGCGCGCGATCGAACTGGCCAGCGACCGGCTGGTCAAGTCCGACCTGCACTATCGCCGTGGAACTGCGCTCCACGAACAGGGTGAGCACGACCGGGCCCTGGCGGACTTTGTCGCCACGTCCCAGCTGACACCGGGCAATGTCGGGGCGTGGGTCTGGCGGGCGGCCGTTCATTCGCGCTTGCAACGCTGGAACGAAACGGTCGCCGACCTGCAGCAGGTGATGCGCTTTCGCTCGGACCAGGCCCGTTCCTACCTGACGATGGCCCGGCCCGTGGCCCAGCGCTGCGTCGAGCATTTTACGCGCCGGCTGCAGCGGACCGAGAACCCGCCGGCGGCGATCTATCGCAACCGCGGACTGGCGCACGAGTTCCTGAACAACGTCTTCCAGGCGGTGGAAGACTACGGTGTGGTGCTGGAGAAGGAACGCGGTGAACCGTTTGTCACTTTGCGGATGGCCCGGCTGCTGCAACAGCTTGGCCAGCACGAAGCAGCGGTCTCCGTGCTTTCGCGGCTGATCCGTCGCGACCGCGCCAACCACGCGGCACGTTATGCCCGGGCCATTTCACATCTCGCCAGCGGTTCGACAAAGCAGGCCATGTCGGATGCAGTCAAGGCGATCAAACTCGCTCCCGAAGTCGCCCGTTACCGGCTGTTGCGGGGCGAGCTGCGGCAGAAACAGGGCGCGACCGAACGCGCGGTTGAGGACTTCAACCACGCCATCTGGCTCGATTCGAACGATCCGGCCGGCTGGCGGCTGCGGGCCGAGCTGCTGCTGAAAACGGGCGAGAGCGAACTGGCGATTCGTGACCTGACCCGGGCGATCGATCTCGCCGGCGAACCGGCTGACTTGCTGGTCCGCCGCGGCCAGGCGCTGTTGCAGGCCGACAACCCCGGCGCCGCGCTCACCGACTTTGACAAATGCATCCGCCAGAATCCGGCGCTGCTGCCGGCCGTCACCGGAAGGGCGATGGCGCTCTCCGGGCTGGGACGGTTCCAGGAAGCCCTGCTCTGGCTGACCAAGTCGCTGCACCGCTTTGCCGATGTCACCGATATGGCCCGCGTGCAGCTGGCACGGGGCAAGGTCTACTACCGGATGGGTTCCAGCGCGTGTGCCGTCGCCGACTTCACGACCGTGTTGCATCTCGTCTCGGGTGACGCGGGAGCCGGGCAGACGGCGCGCTATGCCCGTGCGCTGGCCAGTGTCCAGCACGGCCAGTTCGCGGCCGCCGAACGCGACCTGAAAAAAATTCTCCATGCCCATCCCGGGCACCGCCCGTCGAAGCGGATCCTGGAGTGGCTCGCCGACCGCTCGCAGGCGATTCCCGAAGAGTTGCACCGGCCGGCGCGGATCGTCCGGATGGACCGCCCCCGCGTGCTGCGAACCGGAATTCCAGTCGAAGCCGCGGCCGACCCCTGGAAAGCCGCTCCGCCGTGGGATACCTGGGTCGTGCGCAACGACGAAGATCACGAGTTCGGCCCGATCCCCAAGTCAACGCTCGACAAGTGGGTCGAACAGGGCCGGATCGAAGCCGGCATGAAACTGCTCCGCGGCGACTGGCCCCGCTGGAAACGGGCCGGGAAAGTCTACGGGCAGCTGGAGGCCAACGCGGCCGCGCGCTGACGTGGGACAGGCTTCCAGCCTGTCATTGAAACGTGCTCTGACCTGATTGACCTGATTGACGTCGTTGACCCGATTGACCGGAGGAACGACAGGCTGGAAGCCTATCCCACGGGGAAGATCCGTTCCAGGACGCGGTAGCTGGCGTCGACAAAACCGTTTCGCAGGTAGACGTCCATCGCGCGCTGATTCTCCACCTCGACGTAGAGCCGCAATCCCACCACATCCGGATCGGCCTGCAATCGCCGGACTGCGTCGTCCAGCAGCAGGCGAAAGACCCCCTGGCTGCGGCAGTCGGGCCGCACATAGACGCTCTGCAGCCACATGATCCAGCCGTCGCGCCAGTCGCTCCATTCGCGTGTGAGCATGATCTGGCCAGCCAGCGACAGGTCGGGCAGTTCGGCCACGAGGTAGGTCACCTCCGTTCCCTGATCGAACCCGCGGGCCACGCCCCGTTCGACCGTAGCGCGATCGAGCTGCTTGTTTTCGGATTCGAGCGCGAGGGCGAGGTTGTAGTCGACCACGACGGGGATGTCCCGTTCGGTCGCTTGCCGGATCGTGAAGGCCAATGTCATCGCCTGTCCTGCCTGTCGTCTGGCTTGCCAGCTCCTGAGCCGCCGTCGCGCGATCGCGGCCCGCGGGGCACGTTCGCACCCTACCATTTCCCCGTCTTCCGCAGCAGTGACCAGAGAGCCCGTTGACGGGTTCAGCCGCGTGAATCGAGAATCGGGTGGCCCGTGAACTTCCGCCGGAGCCGACCATGAAGAGCAAGTTGTTGATCCTCGCCGCCAGCCTGGCCGGCGTGGTTTCTGTTTCCCTCGCCCAGACCAGCCCGCCGATGCCCGCGTCCGAAAGCTCGACCCCGCCCGCCACCAGCCGCGTCGATGACAACCCGTTTCTGGCAGCCAGCCCGCTGCCGTTTGGGGCACCGGATTTTTCGCGCATCCGGCACGAGCATTTCCTGCCGGCCTTTGAAGCGGGGATGAAAGAACAGCTGGCGGAAGTTGCCGCCATCGTGAAGCACGAAAAGCGGCCCTCATTTGCCAACACGATTGAAGCGCTGGAACGGTCGGGCACGACCTTGACTCGCGTGAGTGATGTCTTTTTTAGTCTGACTTCAGCCCACACCAATCCTGACATCCAGCAACTACAGGCTGAAATGGCCCCGCGGCTGGCAGCACATGGCGACGAGATCCTGCTCAACCCGGGACTTTTTTTTCGCGTCAACAGACTTTTCAGGACAACGGGAACTCCCGGTCTCTCGCCCGAGCAGACCCAGCTGCTGAAGAAAATCCACGAGCGGTTTGTCCGGGCTGGTGCCCAGCTCGGCCCGGAACAACAGACCCGCGTTCGCGCCATCAACGAACGGCTGGCCAGTCTTGCCACGCAGTTCGAAGACAACCTGCTGGCGATCACGAAGGAGCGGGCGGTGCTGGTTGCTTCACGCGACGAACTGGCTGGAATGGATGAGGCCGCGATGGCGGCGGCCGCCGAAGCAGCATCGACGCGGGGCGGAAAAGGCAAGTTCCTGATTCCGGTCACGAACACCACGCGTCAGCCGGTGCTGGCTTCGCTGAAAAACCGCGAACTCCGCCGCCGGGTCTGGGAAGCTTCGGCGCGGCGAGGTCTCGGCGAGAACGGCGGAGTCGACAACCGCCCACTGGTGCTGGAAATGGCCCGGTTGCGGGCGGAGAAAGCCGCCCTGCTCGGCTTTGCCAACCACGCCGAATACGCCCTCGACAACCAGATGGCTGGCGATCTGGCCGCCGCACGAAAAATGCTGACCGATCTCGCGCCCGCTGTCGTTGCGCGGGCGAAGGGCGAAGCCTCTGACATCGCCACCGCGCTGCAGGCCGATGGCTTCGGGGGCGAAATCCAGCCGTGGGACTGGGAGTACTACGCGGAAAAGGTCCGGCTCGCGAAGTACGACTTCGATGAGAGCCAGGTCAAGCCGTACTTTGAGCTCGACCACGTGCTCAAGAATGGCGTTTTCTTCACCATGAACCGCCTTTTCGGCATCCAGTTCGTCGAGCGGTTTGACCTGCCGGTCTATCATCCCGAAGTCCGGGTGTTCGACGTGCTGGAGGCCGATGGCAAGCCGGTTGGCCTGTTCTACGCCGACTATTTTGCGCGCGATTCCAAGCGGGGCGGGGCGTGGATGAGCTCCTTTGTTGACCAGTGCCATCTGCTCGGCCGCCGGCCCGTGATCATCAATGTGATGAACATTCCGAAACCGGCAGCGGGTGAGCCTGCGCTGATCAGCTTTGACCACGTCCAGACGATGTTCCACGAGATGGGCCATGCCGTGCACGGGCTGTTCTCGGATGTGACCTTCCCGACGCTGGCCGGGACCAACGTGCCGCGCGACTTTGTCGAGTTCCCTTCGACGTTCCAGGAAGACTGGGCCATCCATCCGGAGGTGCTGGCCAACTATGCCCGGCATCACAAAACCGGTGAGCCGTTGCCGGCCGACCTGTTGGCGAAAGTGCTCGCGGCGAAGAAGTTCAACCAGGGATTCGACACCCTGGAATATCTGTCCGCGGCGCTGCTCGATCTCGAATGGCACGGCCTCGCGGCGGCCGATGTTCCTCCGCCCGGCGAACTTGCCGCGGTCGAGTCTTTCGAGGCCCGGATGCTGGAGAAGAACGGCGTGGCCCTGGCCGCCGTGCCGCCCCGCTATCGCAGCAGCTACTTTGCGCACGTCTGGCCGGGCGGCTATTCAGCCAGCTACTACGCCTATCTCTGGAGCGAAGTCCTCGCGGCCGACGCCTTCGTCCATGTTCGAGACGGCAGCGGCCTGAACCGGACCAGCGGCGACAGTTTCCGGCGACAGATCCTCGCGCGCGGGGGAACGGCCGAGCCGATGGAGCTGTACGTTGCTTTCGCCGGACGTGAACCGGCGGTCGATGCGCTTTTGGAGCGGCGGGGACTAAAGTAAAGAAAGCGGCGCGGGAATCTCAGCTCTCAGAACTCAGATCTCAAATCCGAAGTTTGAAATCTCAAATCTCAAATTTGAACTCCCGGGCTTCCATCCCAAGGCCCGTAATGCGGCTTTGAGGCGCGCAGGCTGGATTGCGAACAACGCGGTGGCAAACAGGTTGGCCAAGTCGACAAGCGAGTCCTCGCCCGCCGGCACATCCGTTGCACCGGGTGCCATCACTTCAAGTTGTCAATCTAAAGGGGCAGCCCGCACCCTTGTGCATGAATCAACGGCATCTCGCCAAACTTGACTGCATTTCCGTCGCAGGCGTGGCCGATGACTGACAAGCGGCAATGCGGCCGGAGAAAACGCAGTCACCAAGGGCCGGCAAGGAATGCTGGCGGAACCAGTCCGCTGGCTTGACAGAGACCATCCCGGTCGAACTTGACCTGAACCCCGACGGCTGCGACTTTCCGGCGCGAAGATCTGCGAATGGCCTGCGGGCCATGCAGGGCAGGAAGCCCCGCAGCACACGCCGCGCTGAGCCGGCATAACGTCATTGACCGCGTGCCGGCTCCCGACCACATGGAGGAGCAGGTATGAACCGCGTTGGGACTGTTGCCGCGATCATCACTCTGGCACTTTCGGTCACGCTCGCACCCTGTTGTTGTGCCCAGACCGGCAAGGACACCCTGCTCTGGGAGTGGTCCGAAGACTCCGGTCACCACAACGCCGTCGTTCAGGTCGCCTGCAATGGCGGGACCGGAACGGGCGTCATCATCGGCTTCGACAAGAGCCAGGCAACCGAAAGCGGCCATCTCGGCTACTGCCTGACCGCCTGGCATGTCGTGGCCGACGACAAGGAAGAAGGCAAGGTCGCGGTCCATTATCGCAATGGCCGCAAGGCCAAGGACTGCCGGGTCGTGGCCCACGACGAACAGGCTGACGTAGCGCTGATTCATGTCTGGGTTCCGCCCGGCATCGAACCGGCCCAGCTGGCGAGCGATTCGATCACCAGCGGCCAAACACTTGAATTCGCGGGGCTCGGCGGCGGATCGGACCTGAGCTGCTGCCTGCGGCATTTCAAGGCCGTCGCCTCGTCGCCTTCCACCGAACAGAAAATCTATGCCGACGCGACGCTGCTCGCCGGCGATTCAGGCGGGCCGGTCTTCAACCTCGAGCAGCAGGTCGTCGGCGTGATTTCCGGCGGCTGGTTCTGGTACGACGGCGGAGTTCGCAACGACGCGGGCCACGATGTCGGCACCACCTGGCCGGCCCGGGCCTCCAATCTTGGTCCGATTCAGGCGCTGATGGCCAAGGTCGACAGCACCGTGACCATCCAGCGCTGAAGGTAAAGCAGTTGTCCCCAACTGCTCGTCCGCGCAACTCTGATCGGCCAGAAAAGTACGAAAAACCCAACCACCAACCGGAGCGAAGGCTCCGGTTTTTTCATGTGCCGCGCGCATTCCACGCCGTTCTCCATGCCACATTGCAAGCCGGCCAGTTCCTGCACAGACTGGTTGCCTCAGGGGGTCCCGGTTCCGTTTTGAGGCAGCGTGGAGATGAGTCGGTCAACCGTTCTGGTTTGGGCGTTGATGATCGCTGCAGTTGGCGGAGTGCAGAAAGCCGCGGGTCAGGGTTACTCGCTGGACACGTCGGGAATCGACACGTCCGTTCGCGTCCAGGACGACCTCTTCCTGCACGTCAACGGGACGTGGCTCAAGACCACGGAGATTCCGGCGGACAAGTCGAACTACGGCTCGTTCATCCAGCTGGACGACCTGTCCCGCGAACGAATCCGGGCGACCATTGAGCGGGCGGCCGCAGCCCAGTCGGCGCCGGGCAGTGACGAACAGAAGATCGGCGACTTCTACCGCAGCTTCATGGATGAGCAGGCGGTCAACGAAAAAGGGGCCCTGCCGCTCAACGACCTGCTCGCCACCGTCGAGGGGATGAAGACGCACGACGAAGTGCTGCTGGCTTTCGCCCGGGTCGGCGTCATGGGTGTCGGGTCGCCCGTGGGGCTGTTCGTCGGTGTCGACGAAAAGAACTCGGAGCAGTATCTGACGAATCTGGTCCAGGGCGGGACGCTGTTGCCGGACCGGGAGTACTATCTCAACCGGCTGGACGCGACCTACGACGAGCACCGGGCGGCGCTCGTCCGCTATGTCGAGCGGCTGGTGGAGCTGTGCGGGATCACGGCGGAACAGCCGGGCCAGAAAGTGCTCGACCTCGAGACGCGGCTGGCCGCCATTCGCTGGTCGCGGACCGAATCGCGCGACGCGGACAAGACCTACAACAAGCACACGCTCGAGGAACTCGCAACCCGCGTCCCCTCCTTTGACTGGCCGCTGTTTTTCCAGCAGTCGCGTCTGGAGGGAGTGACCGCTGTCAACCTGGCGATGCCGAGCTACTATGAGCGGCTCGACAAGCTCGTGAGTGAAATCCCGGTCGACACCTGGCGGCTCTATCTTCAGGTCCGGATCGCCGACAGTTTGGCGCCGTATCTTTCCCGTGAGTTCGTCGACGCCCAGTTCGAGTTCGCCGGCAAGCAGCTGGCCGGGATCGAGCAGCTGGAGCCGCGCTGGAAACGGGCCGTCGAAGCGATTTCGGGCGGCGGGGCGGGCGATTTTGGCGTCTTGGGCGAACTGCTCGGCCGGCTCTACGTGGAAGAATACTTCAAGCCCGAGGCCAAGGCCCGGATGGACGAGCTGGTCCAGAACCTGCTCACGGCCTTTGGCTCCAGCATCGATGAGCTGGCGTGGATGACCGACGCGACCAAGGCCGAAGCCCGCGACAAGCTGGCCCGGATCACGACCAAGATCGGCTATCCCGACAAGTGGCGCGACTACTCGGCGCTGCAGATCAAGCCCGACGACCTGATCGGCAATATCCTGCGCAGCCGGATCGTCGAGCACCACCGCAACGTCGATCGCCTGGGCCAGCCCGTCGACCGGCTGGAATGGGGCATGACGCCGCAGACAGTGAATGCCTATTACAACCCGTCGATGAACGAGATCGTTTTTCCGGCCGCGATCCTGCAGCCGCCGTTCTTCGATGCCGCAGCACCGGACGCGCTGAATTATGGCGGGATCGGAGCCGTGATCGGCCATGAGATCAGCCACGCTTTCGATGATCAGGGAAGCAAGTACGACGGCAAGGGCAACCTGCGGAACTGGTGGACGCCCGAGGACCACGCCGCGTTCGGCCAGCTCACCGACCGGCTGGTGGCCCAGTACGAAAGTTACCAGCCACTGGACGGTAAAAACGTCAACGGCAAGCTGACCCTGGGCGAAAACATCGCCGACCTGTCCGGGCTGGCGATCGCCTACAAGGCCTATCAGCTGGCCAAACGGGGCGTCGAGCCGGAGCCGGTCGTGGGCTGGAGCGGCAACCAGCTTTATTTCGTCGGCTGGAGCCGTGTCTGGCAGCGGAAGTACAAAGACGCCGAGATGGTCAAACGGCTCCTGACCGACCCGCATGCACCTTCGCAGTACCGGGCCAACGGCCCCGTCATGAACATCGACGCGTTCTTTGAAGCGTTTGAGCTGAAACCCGGGGACGGATTGTACAAGCCGGCCGAAGAGCGAATCAGAATCTGGTGAGTCGCGGGGCGAAACCGGATGAGCAGTGTGGGACCCGTCACAGGGATGAAGTGGCGACAAAGCTCCTGCTTTGTCGGTCAGCTCCCGGATCAATCGGATTTCGGCTGCGGTTTGGTGCGGATTGACAAAGCGGGAGCTTTGTCACCACGGCGGGCTCTCAACGTTGCAGGTAGTCTTTCAGGATCGCAGGGATGGCCACGGGGTTGCGGGATCAAGCGGTGAAGTCAGCTGAACCAGTGCCGCGCGCTGATTCGGGAACTCTGTTCGCCATCGAACTGCACGCGGCGGAAGGCTATTCCAGCCGGCTGGCCGATGTCGTGCGAGCCGCAGCGCGCGAGCTGGGCATTGCATCGTCTTTTCGCGTCGCTGCATCGCGCGGTTTTTTGATCGCCGGACTCGAATCGGCGAGTCAGGCAGAAGCCGCGGCCCGGGAGCTGCTGGCCGAACCGATCGTCCAGCGGATCGTGGTCCGCGAGGTCCGCGAACGCGAAGGGCGCAGGAACCCTGCGGTCGACCCGGTGGTCTGGCATGTCCTGCCGCGACCCGGTGTGACTGATCCCGAGGCCGAAAGCGCGCTGGCTACCATGCACCTGTCGGGTTTTCCGGCGACCGCCGTGCGGACTTTTCGCCGCTATGAGTTTGCCGGCTTGCCGGCAGAGGCCCTGCAGACCTTGAGGCAACGGGCCTTGCTCAACGAGTCGATCGAGCGGCTGGTCGAGGGCGAACTGGCGGCCGACAGTCTGGCCATCGGATCGACCTGGACGTTTGAACGCGTGGTCGTTCCTCTGCGGAGCGCCGACGATGGGCGGCTGATGCAGATCAGCCGCGACGGGACGCTCAGCCTGACCCTGCCTGAGATGCTTGCGATTCAGGCTCACTACCGCGGTCTCGATCGGGATCCGACCGGGATCGAGCTGGAGACCATCGCCCAGACGTGGAGTGAGCATTGCAGCCACAAGACGCTGGGCGGGCGCGTGGTTTATGACGGTCCGGATGGCTACCGCGTGTTTGGCAACATGCTCCGCGAAACGATCTTTGCTGCGACCAAAACGATCCGTGAACAGCTGGGGGCGGACGACTGGTGCGTCAGTGTCTTCAAGGACAACGCCGGAGTGGTGAAATTCGATGAGCGGCACCACGTGACGTTCAAGGTCGAGACCCACAACCGGCCTTCGGCGATCGAGCCTTATGGCGGTGCCAACACGGGACTGGGTGGCGTGATTCGCGACACGCTCGGGACTGGCCTCGGGGCAAAACCGGTTTGCAGCACGGACGTGTTCTGCTTCGCACCCCCCGACCTGCTGCACGAAGAGCTGCCGCCGGGTGTGCTTCATCCGCGACGGATCATGCAGGGCGTGGTGGCCGGCGTTCGCGACTACGGCAACCGGATGGGGATTCCAACGGTCAACGGCGCGATCTGCTTTGATGCCCGGTACGTCGGCAACCCGATGGTCTTCTGCGGCAACGTCGGTTTGTTGCCTGCCGGCTGCGAGCACAAGCAGGCCCAGCCCGATGACCTGATCGTTGTGCTGGGCGGCCGAACCGGACGGGATGGAATCCATGGCGCGACCTTCAGCTCAGTGGAACTCCATGACGAGAGCGTGACCGTCAGCAGCGGGGCGGTCCAGATCGGCAACGCAATCACGGAGAAAATGGTTGCCGACGTCTTGCTTCAGGCCCGCGACCGGCGGCACTTTAACGCGGTCACTGACTGCGGTGCCGGCGGATTCTCCAGTGCCGTCGGCGAAATGGGCGAAGCGATCGGTGCCGAGGTCTGGCTGGACCGGGCCCCGCTCAAGTACTCCGGGCTGACCGCGACGGAAATCTGGATCTCCGAAGCTCAGGAGCGGATGGTCCTCGCGGTTCCCGAAGCGGCCTGGGGCGAACTCGAGAATCTCTGCCAGTCGGAGGGCGTCGAGGCGACGGTGATCGGCCGCTTCAAGGCAGGTGGCGAGCTGGTTTTGAAGTATGGTGCCGAGGAAGCCGGACGGGTGGGAATGGAATTCCTCCACCAGGGACGGCCGCCTGTGGTTCGCTACGCGACGTTTCGCCTGCCGGAATTCCGCGAGCCTGACCTTGCCGGGATCAGGGTTTCGCACGCGGACCTGTTGTTGCAGATTCTTGCGCACCCCAATGTCGCGAGCAAACACTGGGTCATCCGCCAGTACGATCACGAGGTCCAGGGTGGCAGCGTGGTCAAGCCGCTGGTGGGCAACCGCAGCGACGGACCGTCTGACGCGGCCGTCGTCCGCCCGGTGCTCGATTCGGAACGCGCAATCGCCGTCGCCTGCGGTATCCAGACCCTGATCGGCGATCTCGATCCCGGCGCGATGGCGGCGGCCGCGATTGACGAAGCGATCCGGAATGTTGTGGCTGTGGGTGCCGATCCCGACCGGATTGGCATTCTCGACAATTTCTGCTGGGGCTACACCGACCGGCCGGCGACGCTGGGAACGCTGGTCCGGGCGGCGCTCGCTTGCCACGATTCGGCCGTGGCGATGCAGACGCCGTTTGTCAGCGGCAAAGACAGTCTCAACAACGAGTTCAGCTATACGGCGGCCGACGGCCAGCGAAGGACCATCTCGATTCCGCCCACACTGCTGATCAGTGCCCTCGGCCAGGTGCCCAATGCCGGCTGTTGCGTGACCATGGATTTCAAGGCGGCCGGAAACCGGATCTATCTGCTCGGCCGGACCGGAACTGCTCTCGGCGGTTCGCATGCGCTGCTGGTTTGCGGTCAACATGGTGCCGGCCGGCCACCCCAGGTCAATCATGTTGAGGCGAGGGCGATCTATCGCGGTCTCCACTGTGCGATTCAGGCCGGTCTCGTCGCCAGTTGCCACGACTGCAGCGAAGGCGGCCTCGCCGTGGCGCTGGCCGAAATGGCAATCGCCGGCGACCTCGGTGCATCGGTCGATGTCAGCCGGATGGTAGCAATCGAAGGCGAAGCACCAGGCGAGTTGGAGAGACTGTTCGCGGAATCCTGTTCACGCCTTGTCTGTGAAGTCGCTCCAGCCGACGCCCCGATATTTGAATCCGCGCTGACCGGCACGCCGTTCACCATGATCGGAACCGTGCTCGCCGCACCCCAGCTCGAAATGCTCGGCGGACAAATGGTGCTGGTCGAGCTCGCGATCGACGAACTGCAGGCCGCGTGGCGTGGGACTCTAGACTGGAGCTGAAACACGATGGCACGGCCCGATGTACTGGTGCTGCGGGCACCTGGAACCAACTGCGACGCGGAGACTGCGTTTGCTTTTGAGCAGGCCGGGGCCCGGTGCGAAGCCCTGCACGTCAACACGCTGCTCGACGCCCCGGCCCTGCTTGGCCAGTTCCAGATCCTCTGCCTGGCCGGCGGCTTCAGCCACGGTGACGACCTGTCGGCCGGCCAGATTCTCGCGATCACCCTGCGCCACCGGCTGCTCGATGACCTGCAGGCCTTTCGCGACCGGGGCGGGCTGATCCTCGGGATCTGCAACGGTTTTCAGGTGCTGATCAAGACCGGACTGCTCGACAATGAAGACGGCCAGGGCGTTGCCGCGACGCTGACCTGGAACACGAACGGCCGCTACACCGCCGACTGGGTTCGCCTGGCCGTTGAGCCCGACCAGCGTTGCGTGTTCCTGCGTGACATCGAAGCGATTGACTTGCCGTTTGCCCACGGCGAAGGCCGTTTCGTGGTCCGCGATCAACAGACGCTGAGCCAACTTTCCGCCGCCGGTCAGCTTCCCGTGCATTACGTCGAAGGCCAGCTGGCCGGCAATCCCAACGGCTCAACGCGGGCGATTGCCGGGATGTGCGACCGCAGCGGCCGGGTCTTTGGCCTGATGCCGCACCCCGAACGCAACATCCACCTTACCCACCACCCGCGCTGGACCCGCCTCAGCCGCGACCGCAAACCCGACGGACGGCTGATCTTCGAGAACGCAGTCAATTGGTTCGCGGCGTGATCTCGTTGAATTCCCGCATGGATGCCGTGCCGCCTGAGTTACTTGACTGAAATCACTTTGGTCCCTGCGAGGTCGTCGACCAGGCGATGCCGGTTTTGGCGAAAGACCATCAGGGCGTCCACCAGTACGGCCAAGCCGCCGAGGTAGGGTACCACCCCAGCCACCCAAATCGGAACGTACCGCTTCAAAAGCACATCCGCGGCCGGAAGCTGACCGCCATTCGTTTCACTGACGATTTTGGTCTTCATGACCATCTTGCCGACAGTTTGACCGCGCGTGTTAAGCAAAAACCAGTTGATCGCGACGAAAGCCGCTGCGCCCACTGCATTGGCGACGATGCTGTAGATGATCAGACCCAAAATGCTGCCGAAGTTAAGAATGCCCAGGAAAAGCAGGATTCCAATCACCGGTCCGGCCACCAACATGACGACGATCCCGTCGACCAACCCACCCAGAAACCTCTCGAGCAAAGTAGCGAGTTGCCCTGCACCGTAGCCTTCCATCGGCTTTGACTGGGTCATCGGGCTTGAGTATGGATTGCTACTACCCTTGTTCATGAGCGTTCCCCAAGTGCCTGGCGGTCTTCAACGAAACCTTGACGACTGGGGGATTCTATCACTGCCTGAAGCTCCTGTAAGCGGGAGAACAGAGCTGATTCATGGCTGGTGGTCGGTCACTGGTCGATCAAATGGATTAGCCGATGGGCGCTAGCCCCGGTTGACCTGAAGAAACCGGGGCTAGCGCTTAGGTTTACCCACAATTTGGTGTCGAGTGTACGGGGAAGCGGTGGATTTGGTTTGCAGGGTGTGTGAAGAAGTATCAGGGAGCGAACTTTTCGGGGGCTTCGACGTTATCCGTGCTGGTG
>JANOFL010000086.1:0-3598 GCA_031405895.1 Planctomycetota bacterium | reverse complement strand
GCGTTTGCGCGCGGCTGGACTGGAAGACCGGTTTCGGTACCTCGGCGTGATCGACCGGTTGCAGAAGCTGGATTTCTTCCGCTCGATCAGCCTGCTTTCCGTCCCGGCGGTGCAAGCCGAACCCAAGGGTCTCTTCGCGCTTGAAGCCCTCGCGGCGGGAGTGCCCGTTGTCTTGCCGGCCCACGGAGCTTTCCCGGAACTGCTCGCCGCCACCGGCGGCGGTCAGCTCTTCCAACACGGTGACACCACGGACTACATGTCCAGTCTGGCGACCCTGTTGCGCGATCCGGAAGCCGCCCGACACCTTGGCCAACAAGGCCGCGCCGGCCTGCTCGCCACCCGCACCGCGCACCACGCCGCCGCGGAACTCGACCGGGTTCTGACAGCTTTTTTGCCTTCGAAAAAGCCCTGACACCCGTCGAAAATCAGGCCCGTTGAAAAAGGTGTCTGACCCTCTCCGACCCGTCACAATCGTCGCGTTCGGAACGGGTCTCCAAAGGGTCAGACACCTTTTTCAACGGGCTGCTAGCCAGCCACATGCAGTTTGCCGGTCGGCTAACTGTGGAGGAGGCCCGCCGGCGATGCGGTGGAAAAGGTCCGGGCGTCTGGCCTTCTTCCAGCGGGACCAGCAACAAACTGAAAACTGGACGGGCCCCCGCTTCTTTCGCCGTATCCTTGCCCCCTTGACAAACCAGAATTTCAGTCATCGACTGGACTATCCAAGTGGCAAAATCAGACAACCAGCGGTGAAAAAAATGACCGGCCTCAGGAAATCGTTATCAGACCTTGGGCGGTTGTTTCGGGGAATGCCGGGCAGCCATGATCAGGCAACAGTTTGGCCCCGTCGGGTGATTCGACAAAAGTTCAGCAAGCCCGGAATCGAACGACTTGAGAGCCGCAGCATGCTTTCGGGTGATTTTGCGTTTGCTGTGGGGATCGGTGGAACCGGAACAGATTTCGGCGCGGCGATTGCCACCGATGCTCTGGGGAACGTGTACACATCCGGGGACTTTTCCGGAACAGTGGACTTTGATCCAGGTGCGGGAACCTTCAACCTGACCAGCGCCGGACAGTCCGACATCTTCGTTTCCAAACTCGACAGCGCCGGCAATTTCGTCTGGGCCAGGAATCTGGGTGGGGCCGGTTTCGAGTTCGGTGCGGCAATCGCACTGGATGGCTTGGGAAATGTGTACACAACGGGGCGGTTTAGCTTGTCAGCTGACTTCGATCCCGGTGTTGCAGGCTTCACTTTGACCAGTGCCGGTGCGAGCGACATCTTCATTTCCAAACTCGACGGCGCAGGCAATTTCGTCTGGGCCAGGAAGTTTGGCGGAGCCGGTGTCGATCTGGTTTCTGACATCGCGATTGATGGCTTGGGGAACGTGTGTACCACAGGCAATTATGAAGGGACGACGGACTTCGATCCGGGCCCAGGGCTTGTAACCCTGCCCAGTGTCGGCTTCACCGACAGCTTCGTTTCCAAACTCGACCGCTCCGGCAATTTTGTCTGGGCCATCAGGCTTGGTGGAACCGGTGTCGAAACCTCTACCGGAATCGCGATTGATGGCCTGGGGGACGTGTATACAACTGGCCAGTTCTCAGGCATGGCAGACTTCGATCCGGGCGCCAATTTATTTTTTCTGACCAGTGCCGGCGACAGCGACGCGTTCGTTTCCAAAATCGACAGCGCCGGCGATTTCGCATGGGCCAAAGCAGTCGGGGGTGCTGGTTACGACAGGGGTTTTAGCATCGCGATTGATGGCCTGGGGGACGTGTTGACAACGGGCCAGTTTTCAGACACGGCAGACTTCGATCCGGGCGCTGGAACCTTCAACCTGACCGGTATCGGTTTCACCGATGTCTTTTTTTCCAAACTGGACAGCGCCGGCAATTTCGTCGGGGCCAGGGCAATCGGCGGAGCCGGTTCCGAATTTCCAAACGGCATGGCTCTTGATGGCGCTGGAAACGTTTATACAACCGGAAGTTTTGAGGGGACGGTAGACTTCGATCCGGGTAACAATACCTTCCATCTGACCAGTGCCGGTTCCGCCGACAGCTTCGTTTCCAAACTTGACAACGCCGGCAATTTTGTCTGGGCCAAAAAGCTCGGTGGAACCAGTTTTGAAAGAGGTAATGGCATCGCGATTGATGCCTTGGGCAACGTGTTTACAACGGGGATTTTTCAGGGGACGGCAGACTTCGATCCCGGTGCTGGAACATTCAGCCTGAACAACGCCGGCGACGATGATTTCTTCGTTTCCAAACTGACCCAGGATTTTGTTGTGAAGGCTCCCCCGACTGGGGCCGCCGGCTGGGTCCTGCGGCAGAATGGAGCCTCGATTGAAGTTTTCGACAAGCTGACCAGTTCGGTGATCGCCCAAAGGTTTGCCAGCCTGATTTTGGGCGTCCAGGTCAACGGAGCGGACGGCAGTGCCGATCACCTGACCGTTGATTTTCTTTTTGGCGGACTGTTTACATTGCCCAATGGAATCCGGTTCCTGGGAGGGTCCGGAGCAGACTTCCTGAGCGTCGTGGGATCGGGTGGCGAGAGCCCCTTCTATCGCCCGGCAACCGTGGCTGCGGGAATCAGCTTTCTGGAAGCCAGTGGCAGTTCGATCCAGCTGTCGGGAGTCGAGTCGTTGCTGGTCTCGAATTTCGGGACGGTGACGTTGGAGACCCAAGGCAGTACCGATTCATTAACCGTCGCCAGTGCCACGGGAATCGGCGGTGCGATTGCGAGCAAGGTCACGGGAACCAGCAACGGCGTGGCCATTGTTCCCATGACGTGGAGCAACTGCACCCGTGCCATTATCGACGTGGGCGCGCGGGACGGATTGCTTGCCAGTTCGAATGACAACATCGTTTTTTTCAGCAGCAGTCTGGAAGCCGCCGGCATGCAGAACCTGACGGTGTTGGGGGGCAAGGGTGGGGACAATCTGGTGGTCAACGGTGTTGACTTGGGGTTGCCGGTCTCGGGCGGCGTGTTTCTCTTCGAGGGGGGCGCGGGCAGCGACAGGCTGGCGGTGACCGGCGACACCGAGTATCGGTTAAACGATTTTCGCGTGACCAGTACCGGCGGTGGATTCATCCTGCATGACGAAGTCGAGCGGGCAGCGCTCAACGGTGGCGGCGGAAACAACACGCTGATCGGTGTCGGTTACAGCGGGGCCCTGACCCTTAATGGGCTCGGCGGAAACGATGTGATGTGGGGGGGAACCGGCCTCAACTCGATTCTGGGCGGTGCCGGAAACGACCATTTATACGGTAATGCCCGCAATGACAGTCTCGATGGCGGCAATGGCAACGATCAGCTGTTTGGAGGCTTGGGCAACGATTCGCTCAATGGCGGCAGCGGGGTGGACCTGTTGTGGTTTGACGGGACCAGCAATGCGGACAACCTGCGGCTGCAATTCCTCACTGCCACGACGGCCAATTTCATTCGCAAGCCGCGCGGCCTTGGCGGTCTCCAAACTCAATCGCAATTGGTTGACGGCTGATTTTCGGAGAAAACTTCACGTGGAGTCCGGTAGCCGAGGCAGGCGCGGGGGCGGTCGTTGAGAAGGTTTTCAGTTTCGCGCAGTTCGGCGTGCGAGACGTC
>JANOFL010000084.1:0-3221 GCA_031405895.1 Planctomycetota bacterium | reverse complement strand
GGCTATGTCAAAATGCTCGGGCAGGAAGACAATCCGTCGAACATGGAGCAGGAAAACCGGCGAGCACGGGGAGAAGACGATGCCGGCCCCGACGTGCCGGCAACCGTGGAACTGCCCCAGGGGCTCGACCCGCGCAGCTTCATGGCCAAGTCCGTGCCGCAGCGGATGGCGATCATCTCGGCCGGCGTGATCTTCAATCTTTTCTTCGCGGTCCTCTTCGCCGGCCTTGCGTTCCGCTCCGGTGCGATCTATGTCCCGCCGGCGATCGGAACCACAATTGTCGGCGGACCCGCATGGCGCGCCAATCTTGGCGGAAGCATCGTCCAGTCGATCAATGGCAAATCGACGACTGACCGTTATTTCCCGTTCATCGACTTGAGCCAGGAGACGGCACTGAGTGGTGGAGACGGGCCGGTGGCACTGGAACTGGTCAGGCCCGGCTCGGAAGAGGTGCTGTCGGTCGAGGTCATGCCCCAAGCCGGAATCATTCCCGGAATCGATTTGCCGCTGTTGGGAATGAGTCAGGAAATGTCTGCAAAGATCAGTTCGGATGCGACCTCGATCATCCCCGGCCAGGCCGGGTCGAAAGCCGTGCCACCGCTCCTTCCGGGCGATGAAATCGTTCGCGTCAACGGCAGAGAGCTGCCGCATTTTGAACGCGATGGCCGCCGCCTGGTTCCCGTCTCGACGATGCGGGCGATGGTGGCCGAGAACGCCGATCGCTCCATAGTCTTGAGCGTGCGCCGCGACGCAACTGAGCTGGCAATAGAAGTGCCGCCCAATCCAGCCCCGACACTTGGACTCGTCCACGCCTGGTCGGATATCCGGGCGGTCCAGCAGGACTCGCCCGCCGATATTGCAGGTCTGCTGGCCGGCGACCGGATCACGGCAATCGACGGCCAGCCGGTGGCCGATCCGCTGGACACCGACCTGATGATCGTCCGCTGGATGCGCGAGAACTACGATGGCCCGGCGAGCCCGGCCAAGCTGGCGATCACGGTCGCCCGGGGCATTGACGGAAAGCCGGCGGCTGCGAACGCCGCGACGGAGGAGATTGAAGTCTCGCCGCGCTGGCCGGTCGAACCGTCGATGGCCTCGTCGGAACCGCTGGCCATCTCAACACTGGGCATCGCGGTCCATCCGACTCCGGAAATCCAGGCCGTCGTGCCGGGCAGTCCCGCCGAAATGGCGGGGCTGCAGGCGGGTGACCGGGTGAAGAAAATCCGGCTCTTGCCGCCAGTCAAGGTTGATCCGAAGAGCCGCATGGCCCTCTGCATCGAGTCGATCAAAGAGACCAACAAGGCGAAACAGAAGCCGGTCATGGGCGACGGATTGCAGATCATTCGCGACTTGCCGGTGGGCACCCGTTTTGAACTGACTGTGCAGCGTGACGGCAAACTTCAGCCACCGGTCGTGCTGGCCAGCCAGGCATCGGAGGACAGTTTTTTGCCGACTCGTGGCCTGACGCTGACAGAACTGACTTCGGAGTACCACTCGCGCGACTGGAGCGAGTCGCTGGCCCTCGGTGCCCGCCAGACCTGGACTGACGCGGGACGAATCTGGAAGACGCTGGGCAAGCTGGTGACGGGGAAGATCGCGCTAACCAATCTCGGGGGGCCAGGCACGATTGCCGTGGTCGCAACCAGCGAGGCCACCGAGGGGACTTCGCGGCTCTTGCTCTTCCTGACCATGCTCTCGGCCAACCTCGCGATCATCAACTTTCTCCCGATCCCGGTCCTCGATGGCGGGCATATGCTGTTCCTCGCCTACGAAGGCATCTTCCGCCGCCCGGTGACCGAAAAAGTCCAGATCGCGCTCTCCTATTTCGGGCTGTTTTTCATTCTCGGACTGATGGTCTTTGTTTTCAGCCTCGACATTTTCCGGATCGCCAACCTGTTCTGACCGATCATCCGCCAAGGGTGCAGACTGGAGGCTGGACGCAGACATCTCTTTTCCGGCCCCCTCCTCCGCCGCTGCTTTGAGCGGCGTGGGGAGGGGGTGTCCGCGCAACAGGACTGCATGGACTTACTGAGTCAAAAAGTTGCCCGTCACCCAACGCGCTGCGTCCAGTCTGATTTTCCGGCAGTGACGCAATACACGCGGCGCAGGCAGGGCACCTATCCAATCTTGTTCCGGCCCCCTCCATCGCAGCACTGCGCGGCGTTCGGGGCAAGTGGCAGCGTCAGATTTCCTGTTCCGGCTCCCTCCTCCGCCGCTGCTTTGAGCGGCGTGGGGAGGGCAGGGGGAGGGGGCGTCCGCACACGCACGCTGCCGCAGCGATCCTGACCAACGGCCAGCGAGTCAATCAGGATCCGCAAACCTGATGCTTGCTTCAACAACAGTGCGAATGGCCCTAGGCCACCTCAGGACGCTGGCCCTGCATTCTGACTGCTTTCCGCCCGCAAGCCCCTCCGGCATCCAAAACATGTTGCCATTTGGTGACATATCACTGACTGTTCAATTATTGGCCGCGGCAGCCCTCGGCCAGCTTGCCCACTGTCCGGTTCTAGAGTTGCCCCGTCAGCCCGGGACTTCAGTCCAACAGCCGGTCGAGCGGACTGCGGCCCTTGTTTGCCCCCAGCTTGCTGACATGCGTTTCCCGACGCGACGGGGTCGCCTTCAGCAAACTGGTAAACCTCGTGACCATCGTCCCGTCCTGCCGGGACAGAAATCAGCGCATCAAAAGCTGCATGTTCCAGGAGTTGCCGGCCTCTGGTTGCTGGAACGCCCCAGCTGGACAAGCCCCTGCGTCTGCCTAAAATTTATCCATCGCACAATGGTTGCTTAAGTCCCCTTGCGGGCTTTCTCAACGGATCATTGGTTGCGAATAAAGAGTTCGGCGGCGGGGGCCGGTCATTGTAAATTTGCGGTACGACGCCATACTCGAACAATGGAGAAACAGATGACCGGAATGCCGAGCAAGCAAGACTACACCAATCATTACACGGTCGTGAGCGCGGTGTTGGCTACTAGCCTTGTCACCATAGTCAATGAAGAGTTCTTTGCTGGACAGTCGATCTGGATCCGGGCAGGAATAGCATTTCTGTTTGTTCTCATCTGGATGATGGCGACGATGCTGATGGCGGTCTCCAAACTCAATCGCAATTGGTTGACGGCTGATTTTCGGAGAAAACTTCACGTGGAGTCCGGTAGCCGAGGCAGGCGCGGGGGCGGTCGTTGAGAAGGTTTTCAGTTTCGCGCAGTTCGGCGTGCGAGACGTC
>JANOFL010000058.1:0-20674 GCA_031405895.1 Planctomycetota bacterium | reverse complement strand
GCTTCAGGCAACGGCGCTGGTCCATGAGGCGTACTTGCGGCTGGTCGGGCCCGACCCGGAGAACCAGCCGGGCTGGAACAGCCGCGGGCATTTCTTTGCCGCTGCAGCCGAGGCGATGCGGCGGATTCTGGTCGAGGCGGCCCGGCGGCGGCAGGCGTCCAAGCGGGGCGGCGGGACCCGGCCGCTCGATGTACACGAATGTGTGGTCGCAGCGCCGGCCGAAGACGAGGAGCTGCTGGCCGTGCACGATGTGCTGGACCAGCTTGCCGCGACTGACCGGCAGGCGGCCGAGTTGGTCAAGCTGCGGTTCTTCGCAGGGTTGAAAACGCATGAGGTGGCTGAGCTGCTGGGGATTTCGGTTCGCGGGGCACATGAGGTCTGGACCTATGCCCGGGCGTGGCTGAAAGACCGGCTGAAGGGTTAGGTTCAGCCTCTACTCGTGCTCGTCCTCGGCTTCGCGCTCCGTTTCGCCAAAGCTCCCGTAGAGCACGAGTACGAGTACCGTCCCGGCGAGCCGGGACTGAGTACGAGTACGAGGTTCCGGTTGCTTTTTGCCGGGTTTTGACCGGCGAGTCACAATTCTGGGAAAAATCCTGCCGAACAGTGGCCGGAGCTGCGCACGAAAGAGCAGGGGAGCGAAACGGGGGAGTAAATCCAGTCCTGAGTAACTGAGACCTGCGGAATGGTTGCTGGTGATTCCGGCCGCATTCGCTCCCCTCACCCCGGCCCTCTCCCCCACGCTCAAAGCAGCGGGGGGAGAGGGAGGAAGAATAGCGCGCGCGGTTGCGTCGGCCCAGATTTGAAACTGTGCAGATGTGTTCACCACCATGAACGAACGCGAAATCTTCACGGCGGCGCGGGGGATTGCGAACGCGGCGGCGCGGGTCGCGTTTCTGGACAAGGCTTGCGGTGGAGACGAAGCAGTGCGGGGGCGGATTGAGGCGTTGCTTGGCGCGGCGGAAGGGGATGACAGTTTTTTGCAACTGGATGACACGGCAGGAGTTGACTGCGGGGCGCGGCTGGAACAGACCGGCGACCAGATCGGGCCGTACAAGCTGCTGGAGCAGATCGGCGAAGGCGGTTTTGGGACTGTCTTCATGGCCGAGCAGACACGGCCGGTCCGGCGTGTGGTGGCGCTCAAGCTGATCAAGCCGGGGATGGACTCGCGACAGGTCATCGCCCGCTTCGAGGCCGAACGCCAGGCGCTGGCGATCATGGACCATCCCAACATCGCCCGCGTGCTGGACGCCGGGACGACGGCGTCGGCGCGGCCCTACTTCGTGATGGAGCTGGTCAAGGGCGTGCCGATCACGGCCTTCTGTGACCAACAGCGGTTGGGCGTGGCCCAGCGACTGGAGCTGTTCCTCGCCGTCTGCGCCGCGATCCAGCACGCCCACAGCAAAGGCGTCATCCACCGCGACATCAAGCCGGGCAATGTGCTGGTGGCGCTCTACGATGACCGGCCCGTGCCGAAAGTGATCGACTTTGGCGTGGCCAAGGCGACTGGCCAGCAGCTGACCGAGCGGACGCTGCACACCGGATTCGGCGCAGTCGTTGGTTCGATCGAGTACATGAGCCCTGAACAGGCGAGCTTCAACCAGCTCGATGTCGACACGCGGAGCGATGTCTATTCGCTGGGCGTGTTGCTCTACGAACTGTTGACCGGCAGCCCGCCATTGCCGGCTGCCGAGCTGAAACGGGGCGGACTGCTCGAATCGCTGCGGATGATCCGCGAGAACGAGCCGCCTTGCCCGAGCCAGCGGCTAAGCACGGCCGAGGGCTTGCCGGGCCTCGCCGCGTCGCGGGCAATCGAACCGGGCCGGCTGGCTTCGCAGGTCCGCGGCGAGCTCGACTGGATTGCGATGAAGGCGCTCGACAAAGACCGCAATCGGCGCTACGAGACGGCCAGCGGACTGGGAGACGAGATCGGGCGATATCTGCGGGGTGAAGCCGTTCTCGCAGCGCCGCCAGGCGTGTGGTACCGCCTCCGCAAGCTGGCTCGGCAACACCGGCGGAGCCTCGCGCTGGCAGTTGTCGCACTATGCGTGCTCGGCATGGCGGGACTGGGGACGTGGTGGCTGCTCCGGCAGGACCGGCTGGAAAATGAACAGCGTTCGGATCGGGTCACAACTGCTGTTGGCGAAGCAGGCCAGGCTTTGGGAATCGCCGAAACCGCGTCGATCGGACGCGACGCGGAATGGATCATAGCCCGCGGACAGTCCGACCGCGTTCGTGAGCTGTTCGCCATGGGGGCGGTCAGCGGCACCGCAAGCAGCGAGGCGAACGAGTTCATGCAACGGTTTGCCCTCGCCGACGCGGATCGCCGGATCGCGGAACAGATCGAACGCGTCGTGATCATGAGCGCAACCCACGAAGACCTCGAAAGCTGGCAGCGGATGGAACGCGAGTTCCGCGAACTCTTTGCCAGTCAGGGGATCGATTTTGACCAGCTGCCGCATGCCGAGATCGCGCGCCGGATCAAGGCCCATCCCTCCAGCGGGCGGCTTTGTGACGCGCTGGAGTTGTACATCGGCACGCTGGGGCAGATGGCCGCGATGGGCGGATCGCCGGCCACCGCGGAAACGATGCAGCCCTGGGCCGATGCGATGTATGCCGCCGACGATGATCCGGTCCGGACCGGTATCCGGAAGCTGCTCTACTCCGGCAAGGCCCCCACGACCGACCAGGTCCATGCCATCGTCAAGGACGTTGAGCTGACCCAGCTTTCTTCGCGAACCCTCTCCTGGCTCGCCGGCATGTATGCGATGGCGGGCGATGTTGCCGAATGCGAGCGCGTGTTTCGTCTTGCTCTCGACCACAATCCGGCCGATTTCATGGTCAACTTCGACTTCGCCTACATGCAGGCCGGATTTGGAAACTGGCCGGAAGCGATCCGCTATTTTCTGCGCTGCACGGCGATCCGGCCCGATGTGGGGGGCATCTGGCGGGCGTTGGGCAAGGCCTACCGCGAGAACGGCGAGTTCCAGCGTTCGCGGGAAGCGCTGGAGAAATCGGCCGCCCTCGACCCGGATCACGCGCCAATTTTCATTGATCTGGCCCAGACTTGGCTGAAGCTTGGCGATGGGGCCGCGGCCGAAGAAGCGGCGCGCGAAGCCATTCGTCTCGGCAGCCGTGCACCGCGCGCCCAACATTGCCTCGGCGAGGCCCTGTTCTGCCAGAAGAAATACGCAGAAGCCATCGTCGCGCTCGAGGAATGCCAGCGGCTCAACGAAGAGTTGCCCCGCCAGGCGGTTGATTGCACAGAACTGCTCGAACAGTGCCGGAAGGCGTTGTCGTCTACCGGTCCGGCCGCCAGCCCATCCAGTCCAACCGTCGACCAACAAGGACCCTGATCCATGCGAGTCGTTCGTTACATCCTCGCGGTGATCCTCGGCATTGCCGCAGGCTCGCTCGCTGTGTTTGCGGTCGAGTCCATCAGCCATGTCATCTGGCCGCCTCCCAAGGACCTCGATCCCTACAGCTCCGACCCGGCCCAGCAGACGCGGTTTGTGGAGTTTGTCCGCGGCCTGCCGCAAATGGCTTTTGTCCTGTTGCTGGTCGGCTGGTCGCTCGGAAGCCTCGGCTCCGCGTTCGTCGGGCGCGTGCTTGCTCCTGATCGTCGCGCCTGGCCGGGTTTGCTGGCTGGCGGATTCATGCTCGCGGCGACCATCATGGTGCTGACGATGTTCAGCCATGTACTCTGGCTCAGTATCGCGGCGCCGATTGCCTGCGTCCTGTGCGCACTGCTCGGCCTCGGCCTGGCCGCGCTGCGCGAACATGTGATCCACGGCAGTCGCCGGGTCAAGGCACCGCTGGAAAAGGTCTTCCGCACCCTGGCGACCGCCGAAGAGTTTTCCCGCGCCGTGCCGGGCATCAAGAAGATCGAGTTCCTGACGGACAAACACTACGGGGCCGCGACCCGCTTCCGCGAAACCCGCACGAGGGGCAGTCGCGAGGCAGTGGCTGAGCTGACGATCAGGGAACTGGTTGAGAACGAGCGGATCCGGATTGCGGGCGACGCGGGCGGAACGGAATGGGACACATTGTTCCGGGTAGAACCGGTGGACCGAGAGACCGACGTTCACCTCGAAACCACGGCCCGCCCGCGCGGATTCTTCGCACGGCTCCTGACCCCCCTGATGCTCGGCATGGTCCGCAAAGCACTCCTCGCCGACCTCGATGGGGTCAAGCAATACTGTGAGTCGGAAAAATGATCGAAGCCGTTTCCCCGCTTTCTGTAGCGGAAGGGCGTCAGCCCTCCGGCCCGCGCGCCTTGAAACACTCCGTCCCCCACCGGTCCATCGCGATCCAAACACCCTGTTGGGAAATCGTCTTGTTGAACCGGCAATCCCGCGCCGTCGCGCTTCCATCCACCGCAGCCGGACGGCTTGCGCCGTTCCGCTATAAAGAAGATCCCGACCACCGGAATTCAATTCACCCTCCTCTCCCGGAACCCGCTCCAATGTCGAACTGGTTGCAATTGTGTTTTTGCCGATCCTGTCCGGCTGTCGCCTTGGCCGTGGTGCTGTTCGCTTCAGGCTGCGACCGGCAGCAGGCTCCAGTTTCGGGTCAATCATCCGCCCCGACTGCTCAGGCCGAAACGCCAGCTCTACCTCGTCACGAAGGCTCCTGGTCCGCTGTGTCGGCCACTCTCGCCGGCGCGGCGCTTCCTGCCGAAATGACGAAGACCATTTCGCTCACGATCACGGGCGACCAATACGAGGTCAATGTCGGCGGTCAGCCTGACAAGGGAACTTGCGTCACGGACACCACACAGACACCCCACCGGATGACGATCACCGGCACGGAAGGTCCCAACGCCGACAAGACCCTGCTCGCCATCGCCGACTTCCCGTCGGAAAACCAGATGCGGATCTGTTACGACATGACCGGCAAGTCGTTTCCGGCGAACTTTGACTCGACCGCCACGAACGGCTGGTTTGAGGTGGTTTACACCCGCAAGCCATGACCCGAATTGCCGACCGCGCGAAGTCCGCTCGCGCCCCATGAGGGGTCTTGTCCCGGCTTTCGCTTTTTGAAGTTGCGCTTTGTGGTTTTTGCCTCAGAAATACCAGCCCGCAGTGCAAGCAAGGACCAGTCTGGGGGCGGTTTTCCCTTGCTTGCGCTGCGGGCTGGTATTAAAGCGCAACGTCAGAACTTTCGCGGCAGGTCTTGGACAACAGGCTGGCGGAATCATCGCGCTTTCGGCGGGAGTCCCGGTGTTATTGCCGGAACCTTCGTTTTCCCGCTTTGTAGAATGAAGGGTACCGGTTCGTTCAGGGAACTGGTTCGGAGCCGAACAACCAGATATCCAAAAGGAGAATGTGAATGGGAACCAGAGGCTTGAGCTGGCCGTTAGGGATTGCCTTTCTCGCCAGTGTGCTGGTGGCCGCGTCCGGTGTGGCGCAGGAGAACGAATTGGGCAACCGGCCGCGCGACCAGCGCCGGCGGCCTCGACCTGAAGAGGAGAACGCCCTCAAGACCGGACAGCTTGCACCGACATTTACCCTGCAGTCACTGGCCGGCGACGAGACATTCGACCTTCGCACCAGCCGCGGGCACCGGCCCGTCGTGCTGATTTTCGGCTCGTATACCTGACCGCCCTTCCTTCGCCAGGTTGGCGAACTGGAAGCCCTCTACCAGGAGTTCTGCGACCTCGCCGAGTTCCGTCTCGTCTACATCAACGAAGCTCATGCCGCCGATGGACGCCGGCCGGTTGACTACGCCCGCGAGCTCAACATTCTCGAACACCAGGAGTACGGAGACCGCTGCCAGGTCGCGGACCAACTGCTCAAGGACAAAGAGCTGACCATTCCCTGTGTGATCGACGGAATGGACAATCTGGTCAACCAGGCCTACCTCGCCCATCCCGACCGGATCTTTCTGGTCCGGGCCGATGGGCGTCTCGCAGTGGCAGGCGAACGGGGCCCCTCGGGTTTTGAGCCCGCGCTGTCTGAAACCCGGCGCTGGCTGGAAGCATTCCGGGAACTGGGCGCGGAGCCCGACCTTTCCCGCGACGCTGCCGAACCGGGCGAAGAGCGGCATGTAACGCCGTTGCCCGAGGACAAGGAAGGCGAAGCAGGGTCAGGAAATGGCGGTGGGGAAACCAGCCCGGCGGACCCAGTGTAGAGCAGTTGTCCCAACTGCTCGTCCGCGCAGGCCCTACGCCGGCCGCTTCTTGATCGGCGGTGGGCCGGCTTCGAGCGAGGTCCAGGTTTCGGGGCCGACGATCCCGTCGACGGTCAGCCCGCGCATCGCCTGGTACTGGCGGACCCGCGCGTCCGTCTTGGGGCCGAAGATGCCATCGACCCACAGCACGGGCGGCTGCGGCAGCCGGGCGTTGAGCAGGTTCTGGCAATAGGCAACCCACAACCCGCCCGACCCCATCCGGATCGTCGGCGGGCCGAGGTGCTTTTGCGGCACCGGGATCGTCATTTCCGGAATCTGGACCGGGCTTTTGGGGAAAGGAGAACTCGGTCCAAGATCGCGGCCGGGCATTAAAGGCATTTGACGCTCCTCAATGAACCATTAACAGGCATACCCGGCTGCTCCCGGCTTCCCCCAGTCCATCGTTACCCGCGTACGGTTCCGGCCAAACCTGTTGGACTAGAATTCGGGCAGCTACTGAACGGCAAGCGATGTCTTTACGGCAAGCGCCCTGCCTTGTCTGGCCGGAGCAGCGGCAGTTTCCGTCAGGTTGTCGACAACACAAGGCTTCCGGGCCATGTCCGACGTCACCCGCATCCTCTCGCAGATCGAGTCGGGTGATCCAGCCGCGGCCGGCCAGTTGTTGCCGCTGGTTTATGACGAGCTCCGCAGGCTCGCGGCCGTCCGACTGGCCCAGGAAAAGCCAGGCCAGACGCTGCAAGCGACGGCCCTGGTTCACGAAGCCTGGATGCGATTGATCGGGAACGACGGCGGTGCCAGCTTTGAGAGCCGGAAACACTTTTTCGGCGCTGCTGTTGAAGCGATGCGGCGAATTCTGGTCGATCAGGCACGGCGCAAGCAAAGCGTCCGGCACGGTGGCGACTGGAATCGTGTTGATGTACTCCCTGACGTTCCCGATGTCGGGCTGGAAGTCGACCAGACCATCGCCGTTCACGAACTGCTCGATCTTCTGGCGGCCAAACACCCCCGCCAGGCCGAGGTCGCCAAGCTGCGGCTGTTCCTCCAGATGACGTTCGTGGAAATCGGCTCGGTGCTGGGAGTTTCCGCCGATTCGGCGGAAAACGACTGGACTTTCGCCCGCGCCTGGCTGCGACGCGAATGGAATGGCAGCCATTCCGGGAGATAATCCAGCCGACCCCGGAGATTCTTTTCGGTTTGGCCACCGGTTTCCCGCATGATGTCCTGGAGGCACGGGACCTTCCGGAACCAGTTGGGGGGATTCGAATGGACGAAAGCGAACTTTTCCAGGCCGCGTTGAAACTGTCCGCGGACGAACGGGTGAGGCTGCTGGATCTCGCATGCCGCGACAATCCGGAACTGCGCGGCCAGGTCGAAGGACTGCTCAGAGCCCATTTCGAATCGGCGACTTTCCTGCACGAATCAGGCGATCCGCCGCAGGCGCGGCAGATGCCCGAGACGATGGCGCAGGCCCGGCCGTCGGAACATCCCGGCACGCTGATCGCCGGCCGCTACAAGCTGATCGAAGCCATCGGTGAAGGAGGGATGGGGAGCGTCTGGCTGGCCGAACAGAAGGAACCGGTCCGGCGCAAGGTGGCGATCAAGCTGATCAAGGCCGGGATGGACTCGAAGTCGGTGCTGGCCCGTTTCGAAGCCGAGCGCCAGGCCTTGGCCCTGATGGACCATCCCAACATCGCCAAGGTCTTCGATGGCGGGATGACGGACCAGGGTCGCCCGTTCTTCGTGATGGAGTACGTCAAAGGCGTACCGCTGACCGAGTACTGCGACCAGGCACGGCTCGCGCTGAGGGAACGACTGATCCTGTTTGCGTCGGTCTGTCAGGCAGTCCAGCATGCCCATCAAAAAGGGATCATCCATCGGGACCTGAAGCCGTCGAACATCCTGATCTGTCTGTATGACGGCAAACCGGTCCCGAAAGTGATTGACTTTGGCCTCGCGAAGGCGATCCACCAGTCGCTGACCGAGCATTCGCTGCACACGGCGCATGGGATGATGGTTGGCACGCCGCTGTACATGAGCCCCGAACAGGCGGAGCACAACAACCTGGATGTCGACACACGGACCGACATCTATTCGCTGGGTGTGATCCTTTATGAGCTGCTGACGGGCAGCACGCCACTGGAGAAACTGCAACTGAAGGAAGCGGCGTTCAACGAAATCCTGCGGCTGATCAAGGAAGTCGAACCCCAGAAGCCAAGTACCCGCTTGAGTGGCAGTGCCAGCCTCCCCAGCATCGCGGCCCAGCGGAGCATCGATCCGAATCAGTTGAAACGATCACTCATTGGCGACCTCGACTGGATCGTGATGAAGGCCCTCGACAAGGAACGGAGTCGCCGCTACGAAACGGCCAACGGCCTGGCCCGCGATGTGGAACGCTTCCTGAATGACGAAGCGGTGGAGGCTTGTCCGCCGAGTTCGGCCTACAGGCTTCGCAAGTACATCCGCCGCAACCGCGGGCAGGTGATCGCTGTCGCGACGGTCCTTGCGGCCCTGCTGCTGGGCATAGCCGGCACGACTTGGGGAATGTTCGAGGCCAAGCAATCCGCCGCTGCGGAGAAGGCCGCCAACGCACAGGCCCAGACCCGGCTGACGCAGATCGAGAAGGGGAACGCCGTGCTCATTTCAATCTTCGAAGATCTGGACATGAGCACGGTCAAGGAAGGGACGGACCCGCTCGAGGCAGTGCTGGCCAGGCGGCTGGTGAAGGCTGCCGGGCAACTCGATGGCGAAGCTGTTGGCGATCCGTTGATGGCGGCCAGCCTGCAGGACAGCCTGGGCATCTCTTTGATGAATCTCGGATTTGTTGAGGAGGCGATCCTTCTGTTCGTCAAAGCGCGCGAAACCCGCACTGCCCTGCTTGGAGGCGACCACCCCGACACGCTCATGAGCATGGGCGGCCTGGCGTTGGCCTACGTGACCGCGACGAAGCTGGACCTGGCCCTGCCTCTCTTGCAGGAAACCCTGAAACTCAGAAAAGCCAAACTGGGGCCAGATCACCCCAAAACGCAGGTCAGCATGGCAAACCTGGCTTTGGGATACAGTCAGGACGGTCAATACGACTTGGCCCAGTCGATGTACGAGGAGACGCTGACGCTCACGAAAGCCAAGCTCGGCCCCGACCATCCCGACACCCTCAATGTCATGCGCAACCTTGCCGCGGCGTATCGGGCTGCCGGGAAACTGGACCTGGCCCTGCCAATGTTCGAGGAAACCCTGACGCTCAGCAAGGACAAGCTGGGGGCCGACCATCACGACACGCTCCTTAGCATGAGCCATTTGGCTGGGGCCTACAGGGCTTCCGGGCAGCTGGACCTGGCCCTTCCACTATTCGAGGAAAACCTGAGGCTCACGAAGGCTAAACGAGGGGGCGACCACCCAGACACTTTTTCGAGCATGAGCAACCTCGCCCAGGCGTATCAGGCTGCTGGGCAGCTGGACTTGGCCCTGCCACTGCTCGAGGAAACCCTGGCGCTCAGGAAGGACAAGCTGGGGACAAACCACGCCAGCACAATCATGAGCATGAGTAATTTGGGCAGCGCTTACCTGGACGGTGGAAAGCAGGGGTTGGCTTTACCGCTTTTGGAAGAATCCCTGAGGCTCAGCAAGGACAAGCAGGGAAAGAACCACCCCGACACGCTCGCGATCATGAACAACCTGGCGGCAGCGTATCGGGCGGCCGGGCAGCTGGACCTGGTCGAGCCGCTGTTAAAGGAGGCGTTGGCGATCTCGACGGACAAGCTGGGCGCTGACCACCCCCATACACTCACCGGCATGAACAACCTCGCCGACGCGTATCAGGCTGCCGGGAAGCTGGACTTGGCCCTGCCAATGTTCGAGGAAAGCCTGAGGCTCGGCAAGGAAAAACGCGGGGCCGACCACCCCGACACACTGATCGCCATGAACAACCTTGCAGTGGCGTATCAGGAAGCCGGGCAGCTGGACCTGGCCCAACCGTTGTTCGAGGAGACGCTGAGGCTCACGAACGCCAAGCTCGGCCCCAACCATCCCGACACGCTGCGCGGCATGCACAACCTTGCCGATGCGTATCAGGCTGGCGAGCAGCTGGACCTGGCCCTGCCGCTGTACGAGGAGACGTTGAAACTCAGGAAAGCCAAGCTCGGCCCCGGCCATCCCGACACGCTCATGAGCATGGGCAACCTCGCCGGGGCGTATTACGCTGCCGGGAAACTGGAGCTGGCTTTGCCGCTGTACGTGGAGACGTTGGCGCTCCGCAAAGCCAGATTCGGCCCCGACCAAGCCGAAACGCTTACCATCATGAACAACTTGGCCATGGTCTTTAAGGCTGCTGGACAGCTGGACCTGGCCCTGCCACTGTTCGAAGAGACGCTCAAGCTCACAAAAGCCAAGTTCGGCCCCGATCATGCCGAAACGCTCATCACCATGCACAACCTCGCCACGGCGTATCAGGCTGCCGGAAAGCTGGACCTGGCCCTGCCGCTGTTCGAGGAGACGCTGAAGCTCAGGAAAGCCAAGCTTGGCTCCGACCATCCTGACACGCTCACCAGCATGGCCATCCTTGCCGCAGCGTATCAGGCTGCCGGACAGCTGGACCTGGCCCTGCCGCTGTTCGAGGAGACGCTGAAGGTCAGGAAAGCCAAGCCTGGCCCCGACCATCCTGACACGCTCCTCATCATGAACAACCTCGCCAGTGCGTATCAGGCTGCCGGGCAGCTGGACTTGGCCCTGCCGCTCTTCGAAGAGACGCTGAACCTGCAGAAAGCCAAGCTCGGCCCCGAACATTCGCACACGCTTACGTGCATGGCCAACCTCGCCGGGGCGTATTACGCCGCCGGGAAGCTGGACCTGGCCCTGCCGCTGTACGAGGAGACGTTGACGCTTCGCAAATCCGGGTTCGGCCCCGAAGATCCCGAAACGCTCCTCATCATGAACAACCTCGCCAGGGCGTATCAGGCTGCCGGGCAGCTGGACTTGGCCCTGCCGCTCTTCGAGGAGACGCTGAACCTGCTGAAAGCCAAGCCCGGCCCCGAACATCCGAACACGCTTACCTGCATGACCAATCTCGCCAGGGCGTATCAGGCTGCCGGGCAGCTGGACCTGGCCCTGCCGCTGTTCGAGGAGACGCTGAAGCTCAGGAAAGCCAGCCTCGGCCCCGAACATTCCGACACGTTCACCAGCATGAGCTACCTCGGCAAAGCGTACTGCGACGCCGGCCGGGGTGAGGATGCAGCGGCGACATTCATGGAACTTGTCGTCGGCATGCGGAAACTCTCGAAACCGGACGATCGTCAATTCGCAAGTATGCTGGCCAACATTGCGCTCGATTTGTTGAAATGCCGGCAGCACGACGTCAGCGCGGAGATCCTCCGCGAGTGCCTGGCCATCCGCGAGAAAATGCAACCCGACGACTGGACGACTTTCAACACCCAGTCAATGCTCGGCGGAGCGCTGCTGGGCCAAAAGAAGTACGCCGAAGCCGAACCGCTGCTGCTGGCCGGTTACAACGGGATGAAGCAGCGCGAGCTGGCAATCCCGCCGCAAGCCGCGCAGGACCGCATCCCGGAATCAATCGACCGGCTGATCGAACTTTACTCCGACTGGCACACCGCCGAACCGGACAAGGGCTACGACTCCAAAGGCGCCGAATGGCAAAGCAAACTGGACGAGTTCATCGCCGCGGAGGAAGCCGGACCACCCTCCCCGGGCGTGCCCGCGCGAACGGACAAACAGTAATGCTCAATGCCAGCCCGCGGCGCAAGCAAGGGACGGTTGCAGGATTGGCTCGAACGCATGAACTGGTCGCGTTGGGAAGCGACCGACAGCTTTTTTTCATGCGGTCTCCCCCCTCCCCAACCCTCCCCACCGAGGGGAGGGAGCAAGAAGGGGGTATTGGCGCGCTCTGCTCTCCTGAAAAAACTTCAGGCTCCCTCTCCTCGGTGAGAGCCACTCAGGAATCTTTTGCGGCTTCCTTGTCTCGGTGGGGGGTCTCCCAAGAATCCATTCCGGCTCCCTCCCCTCGGTGGGGAGGGTTGGGGAGGGGGGAACGGCGGTGTCGAATCGCTGCAAGTCAATCGCAGAGAAGCCACCCCGAATTCCCAGCCCCAATCCAATCACAAATCCATCAACCCCGGCCCATCACTCCTGCCTCGAACCCAGCATCAGCGTCGCCATGCCCGCACTTGTCTGGCTCTGGTCGGAGGTCGTGAGGCCGTCGAACTGGATCTCGACTTCCTCGCTGGCCGCTGACGCAAGCGCCTCCTTCCAGTTGATCCCGTCGCCCTCCAGCTGGATAAACAGTTGCTGAATCGTCCAGAACTGCTCGCGGCCATCGTGTTCGGTCGTGAAACAGTTGTGGCCATGCTCGTCGATCCCCAGTGTCAGCGGCGGGCTGGCCCAGCCGAGCCAGGGCGATTCAGCCTCGGCCGGCTCGATCAGCAGCTGATACGCGAACCCGGTCGGCAAGTCAGTCAGCTCAAACCGCCCGCCCTTGTCAGTCCGAGTGGCCGCCACAACGCTGCTCGATGGCGGAAGGTCGGGACCAGTCAGTGAAACCCGGACACCGTCGAGCCGGTCGCCGTCTTTGCCAATCACCACACCGGACAGATTCGTGGCCGGCACCATCACAAAATCAATCGTCTTGGGCTCACCAGGCAGGAACAGGTCATCGGCCGTCTTGTCACCCCAGCCCAAATCGTCCCCTTCCGGCTTCTCCAGCGCTGCGACCAGATCCCCCTGGCGATGCAGGTTCTGCTCAAAATGTCCCGCCATCGAAACCGATATCGTCGCCGCCTGGACCAGCTGGCGGTTCTCGGACCAGATTCCCGGCCCAAACCGCAAGTCATACCGTCCCTCGGCATCCGTCACCGCCGTCCCCGTCTCAAACAGTGACCCCGCCCCGCAATGGGCATGAACCGTCATCCCGGCCAGCGGCCGGCCGTCGCGATCGGCGACCCGCCCCATGGCCTGCCAAGGCAGATCGCGGATCTGGCTGGCCGATTCGTCGTCTTCAGCCGGTTCGTTCGAGCCGTTATCCGGCACGGCACTGAAGTTCAAGGCCCGTGCCGCAGCGATCCGGATGTCGCGGACGTACTCGGGCCAAAGATCTTTGGCCCCCGGCAGCGCGGCCACGTGCAAGTGGCCAAGTTCGCAGGGCGCGATTGTGGTGACTTCCTGCCGGCCCGGACCTTCGCCAAGCTTGTAGTCCGCCGGCAGCGGTTTATCCGTGAACCAAAGCTGGATCGTCGTCACGTCGCGCTTGAGGTTGGTTGGCGAATGCGACAGGTAGATCGCGCCGAAGCCGCTGGAAACGGCCCATTCCGCGGGCCGGGTTTCCAGCTTGGACAGGCTTGCGATCAGGGCCTGATTGGGTGGAAGCCGGCCCGGCTGGAACAGGACTTCCAGGTGGTTGGAATCCTGTGTGAACGCCGCTGCGGCCCATTCTCCGCCCTCAACAAACAACTCGCAGGCCTCCTGATCGAGGAGAAACAGTGTTGTCGCATCCACGTTCTTCCAGACCGTGATCACTTCACCAGGAGCCAGTGCCTGCGGTCCGCCTGAGGTCTGCGGAGTCATGCCGATGAAGGGTGCCCATTCCTTTGTCCCATCGGCTTGCGTCACGGCAGCGCGGAGGACGCGAAAGGGGGCATAGTTCTGCAAGTCAACCTCGGTTGGCTCGAGCCGCGAATTTCGCAGCTCCAGCTTGAGCAACAAGGGTTGGCCAACCGCCGGCCGTTCCGTCTGCAGGGTCAGCCGCGACTGCAAGCCGGATGCCTCGGCCATCGGCCCCCATTCGATTTCATCAGGGTGGCCACCAGGAGCGGTGGGGTTTTCAAAAGTCTGGTGGGGGACCTCGCCAGCCGGCTGGAGTGGCGCGGCGCTGGAGTTCAACAGCTGTTCCCAGCTCTGCCCCGATTCACGCTCGGCTTCTTCCACCAGCCGTTGCATGTCGTAGTGCCAGCGGATTTTCATCCGGGCCGGTTCGCCGGCTTCAGAGTTCTCGAAGGCAAAGCGAACAGCGCCGTGGGGTGGCTGCTCTTCTTCAGCCGGTTCGCCGGTGACGAGATTGCATTTCACCTGAACCGGTCGTTGCGGGCAGTCGGGATCGGGCTTGAGCCGCCGGGTTTGCAGTCGCAACACGCCTTCGCCATTGACCGAACGGACATCGACGACAAGCAGCTCGGCCCCGCCATCGGGCGAGGCGTCGGCCCGTTCAACGCCGTTGGAGTCAAACAGCTTCACCCGCCCGTTGGTCACGACGACGGTCGTTCGGTCCTCCGCGTCCGTGATTTCGATATTCTCGCCCGTGAACTCGGCTCGCATCCCCGATCCTTCGGGCAGGTTGAAGATGACTTCCTGGGCATCGAGGGCCGCGAATTTTTCTCCCTCGGCGACGGGCAACATCGATGGCTGCTCGGCCGAGACGAGCGTCTCCTGGTCCGTGACCCAAACGCCCGGAGCCGGCATCCCGTGCCGCGTCAGCACATCGGCGTGCCGCTGCAACAGTTCGACCGGCGACCGGCCCGCCCGCTCGCTCTCAGCCTCCGCCAGCGTGACCCGGTCGCCATCGCGGCGGATGATCCGGACCAGGTCGTCAGCCGGTTCGTCCGGAGCAGCCGGAGCACTCGCCACAATCTCCTTGCCCGTCCGGAGATCAAACCGCCGCCGGGTCTCGCCGTTGGCCGAAACGAACTCCGCGACAAGCCGTTCCTCCGCCGGGACGTCCGGGCCGAGTTCGATGATCGACGCGGTCTTCCAGGCCGGGTTCTGTTTGCCCCAGTCGTGGTGCCAGAGGACTTTGCCCGTCGCCGACTCGACGGCGAGGATGTCCATCATCAGCGTGACATGGACCTTGACCCCGTGGGCTTCCGGTCCGTCGTCGACCGGCAGGCCAACGCCATCGACTTCGATCCAGCCCGTCGAGTCGCGGCGGGACATGTCATAGGTGTGGGTAGCAAGGATTTTTTCTTCGGCATTCGCGGCCGGCTTGTTCTCTACTGCACCGGATTCGAGCGCCATGAACCAGAACCCGTCGACTGCCGCGTGCACGAACGATTCGCCCTTTGGACCGCGCGGGATACGGGCCCAGTTCGAACCGAGCACGCCGAGCGACGTGTTGGCGTCATCGAGCACGAGGGCGTTGACCGGGCCGAAACGCGGGCCGAGGCCGAGATCCACGCGGTCAATCCGGACGACCCGAAACTTCGTCTGGTGCGTCTGGTTGACGCCGTAGAAAGCCAGGTGGTCGGGGACCCAGATTGGGTCGACCGCGTAGGGCACGATTTTTCGTTCGCCGGCCGGACCATCGAGGTCGTCGACAAAGACAGGCTCTTCCTCCGCGGGTTTTTGTTCGGGGGAGCCGGCTGCGGGCTGTCCCCCCGGCGGCGGTGGCACAAGACTGCTCAACGGAATCGCAAACTGCTGCGGTTCGATCTTGGGCGGCGCGGCGGCGCCGAAATCGAGCTCTCCCAGGTCGGTGGCCCCCAGCTCTTTCGCGATCCGGGCCGGAATAAAGGTGTAGGGCATCAGGTTGGAGTACTTCATGTCCAGCCGGGCCGTCGTCTGGTCGCCATGCGCAAGTTTCACGCCGGCGAGGACGCTATGCGATTGACCGGTCACCGGGTCCACGACCCTGACTTCAGGCTGATGGGTGGCGAATTCATCATCGTCTTCCGGCTCGCTTGGCGCTGGCGCGACAACCTTGGCTGAGCCGGCTTCTGGAGTTGTGATCGCATTTCGGACGTTGGGCATTCCGGCCATCCAGATCCCGCTGGCGACCGTTACGACCGAGACCAGCGCTGCGAGACCGGCCGGCCACCACGTGGCGGGACGGTTGTTGGCGGGCAACACCAGCCGCTGGACGCGGCTGAGCAGCGAGCCGCCGCGGGCCGACAAAGCGAGACCTGGCGCGCCGCAACGCAGCTCTTCCATCCGGGCCAGTGCCCGCGCGAAGACCAGCCGGTTGCCGCAGGCGGCTACAGCGAGGTCGTCGCAGCAGTTCTCGCGCTCGGATCTGACAACTCCCGAAAGCCACCAGACAGCCGGATGGTAGAAGAGCAGCGTCTCGATGACGGTCTGCAGCAGGTTGACCAGATAGTCGTGCCGCCGGATGTGGGCCAGCTCATGGGCGAGCAGCGACTCCAGCTCGTCCGGCGTGAGGCCCGAAACGAAGCTGGCCGGCACAATCACGGCCGGCTTGAGCCAGCCAATCACGGCCGGTACCGCGGCCTGGGCCGACTCCAGCAAATCGAACCGGTGCTTCAGCCCCATCCGGGCCGCGAGCCGCGCAGTCATCTGCTTCAGCCCGGCCTCTTCAACCGCGACCCCGCGCCGTCGCCACTGCCGCACGCGCCACAATCCGCCCAGCAGTCGCAGCGAAAGCAACAGGACGCCGACGGACCAGAACGCGACGAAAAGCGGAAAAATTCTGCGCAGCGATTCGCGCCAGACAGGACCGGCCGAGGCTGATTCGCCAGAAGGAATCGATTCCGGAATCGCGGCGGCCGATTCGGTCCCCGTCGAGCCGCTCTCAAACGGAATCGCAGATGGCAGGTTCAGCAACTCAAACGGCGCGGGCCGCTGAGCCGGATCGACAGCTTGACGGTTGTTCAGGCCGGCAATCTGCGCTGGGCGGGCCGCGTCGAGTCCCTGCGTCAGCCATGCCGCCGTGGCCAGCGGGACTATCGCCATCGCCACCATGCCACAGCAAGCGACGAAGTAACGGGCCGCGGCACTGCGGTGGCGAAGTCCGGCGAGCAGCACGGCCGTTAACCCGGCGATCAGCAGGCCTTGCCAGAGAAAATGGACCAGCGTCCAGCCGGCGACTTCGGTCAACGGATGTCCGGCGAGCTGTTCGTAGCGGAAGGGCGTGAGCCCTCCGGCGACTGTATCCTGGAACGTCGTCATGATTTTTCTCCCGGGAATCGGCGCAGACAAGCAATTGGGGACAATTGCTCTACGTAAGGCAGCGTGTTCATGACGCTCCTCCTTCCATCTCCGTGATTAGCCGCCGGATTTCCGCCAGTTCGGCGCGGCTCGACTTCTTCGCCGAGAGCGCCTGAAGCACCAGCTGGCGGGCCGAACCGTCGAAGACCTGGTCCAGCAGCTGGCCGACGATCTGCCGCTGGGTCTTCTGCCGGCTGACAGCGGCGGTGTAGACATGCGAGCGGTTCGACTCGTCGCGGACGAGCAGTCCTTTCTCGAACATGATCTGCATCAGCTTGAGCGTGGTCGTGTAGCCCGTCCCGCGGGTCGCCTCGAGCTCGTCCTGAACCTGACGCACCGTCGAGGGCCCGCGTTCCCAGAGGACCTGCAAAATCGCCAGTTCGGCGTCGGTCGGTCTGGGCAGTCCGGATCGGTTCATGGAGTTCTCCCGCAATAAAGGCCCGAATTCGCGGCGTTTTCTCCCGCGTTGGCCGATTCTACGAACAGCTTCGTAAGTTGTCAACGAAGACTTTCGTAGACTTTCCCCGATTCGAAGCCCCAAACGAAACAACATGTATTCCCCCCTCTCCCCAACGGTTCCGTTCCTGGCGGAACCGTTGTGGGAGAGGGGCCGGGGGTGAGGGGCGACCGCATGGGTTCCCCTCCTTGACCGGCAAGGGCTCTTTAACGGGATACCATGGCCATTGACCTGCAGGCCTGAGTGCAACCAGACGCACCCGACTCGAACCACAATCGGCCATTAGTCGTGTCCCGTTTCGCATCGCTCATTCGCGACTGGCTCCAACCGGCCATCATCCTGCGGTTGCTGGCCGGGTTGCTGGTATTGCGGATTGTCGTCGGCGTCGTGCTGAGCTACCGCGACTATTTTCCGGCCAATTTTCAAGCCGACTTTCTGCTTGGCCGTGAAGACCATTTTCACGGACTGTACCGGGCCGCGTTTTACACGCACATTCTTTCCGGGCCGGTAGCGCTGGTGCTGGGCCTGTTCCTCGTCAACGAAGCCTTTCGCCGCCGCTGGCCAGCCTGGCACCGGCAGCTGGGCAAGCTGCAAGTGCTGAATGTGCTGCTGCTGGTCACGCCCAGCGGTCTGGTGATGGCCTTTCGCGCCGCGACGGGAGTTGTGGCGGGGACCGGCTTCGCGAGCCTTGCGCTGCTCACGGCGCTCTGCGCCGCGCTCGGCTGGCGCGCGGCGACCCAGCGCCGTTTTGCCATTCACCGGGTCAGGATGTGGCGCTGTTACCTGCTGCTCTGTTCAGCGATCGCGCTGCGGATGATGGCCGGCCTCGCCACAGTCGCGGGCTTCGAGGCCGGGTGGCTCTACCCGGCAACGGCCTGGGCCAGCTGGCTGCTGCCGTTGGTGGGGTATGAGGTGGTGCGGGCGATAGGGCGTCGAGACGCGCGGTTGACTGGGCGCGAATGACGCTTCGTCCATTCGTTTTCCGTCCCGAAGGGCCGGTGGAGTGTAGCCACGGGTGGAGCGAAGGCCCGGCTTTTGGGGGACGGAGCGGAACCCGTGGAAGGGGTTCGAGAGTCTTGATCCGCCCCGGAGGGTGCGGTGGAACTGGGGCTGCTTGCCGGCTATATGAAATGAAGAAACTCCATCGCCCCATTCGGGGCGAGTCATTTCTCACGTCTGCTTTCCACGGGTTCCCGCGATGCCCAAAGCTGCATCGCTTCACCCGTGGCTACAACCCGGCGCCCTCTCCGGGGCGAAGATGCGTGCCGGGCCTGCGGTCTTCTCCCTTCAGTATTCGAATTCCACCTTGTCGTTGCCGTTGATCGAGATCAGTGCCCGGCGTGTCGCGTCAGTGACGTTCTCCGCAGCAACCGACTGCACGCTGCCATCGCAGCGGGCGCAGTTGAAGATTTCCGCTGAATGCGGCGGTTGATCCTCTTTTGCGGTTGCATCCTGTGCGGCCGCCCGAAAGATCATCGACGCGTTGGCATCCGTGGGGTCCATCCAGTGCAATGCCTGTGAGGCACAAACTTCCACGACGAGCAGCGTGTTGCTGGTGCCATCGGTGATGTCCTTGTATGTCCGTGTTTCGCTGCCCGGAAAACAGCTGTCGGGGGCGACGACGGCCAAATAGGTGGTGTGTCCATCGGGGAGCCGGCGCAGGGAGGGGCAGGTGTAGCTTGGAACAGAGGCCTTGCGGGCCTCTTCGTTGGCCGGGTGGTCCCAGGATTTGGAGAAGTCGATCTTGTCGTACAGTTCTTGCTGTTCCAGGTAGGGCAGGATCAGCGCCCGCCAGCTGTGAAGTTTCTTGCCGTCGGCATCGACCGTATAGGCCGGCGGAAAGGTCTTATGGGCCGATTCAAAGTTGTTCAGTGCAAGCGAGATCTGTTTCAGGTTGTTCAGGCACTGGGTGCGACGGGCCGCTTCAGGCATGTTGCGCCGCGCGGGAAGCAGCAGCCCAACTAGAATCATCGCCGCAAGAGCCAACAGCCCGAGCTTGAGCCACAATCCCCACGGGCCTTTCGCCGGCTTCTGGGCCCCGCCATCAAGATGCGGGCTTTCGTAGGGGTTGCTGGTCATGGGCTGATTCCGTGGCTTCTCCGTGTCCCTGACCCGACCAGGCTGATCCGGGCTGGCGACCAAAACGCGCGGCATCAACATTGTAGGCACGACGCGCCATGCCGGGTCTTCCGATTTCCGTCCCGTAGGGCCGGTGGAGTGTAGCCACGGGTGGAGCGAAGTCCCGGCTTTGCGGGACGGAGCGGAACCCGTGGAAAGAGGTTCCGGCTTTTTCTTCCGCCCCGGAGGGTGCGGCGGAGTTCGGGTCCCGGCGATGTCCGGGAAAGCGCCGGGCAGCAAAGAGACTCCGTCGCCCCATCCGGGGCGTCGAAGTCTCGTGACGGCTTTCCACGGGTTCCGCGATGCCCAAAGCTGCATCGCTCCACCCGCGGCTACAGTCCGCCGCCCCCTCCGGGGCGAAGGCCCTACGGGAAAATGCCCATGTCGGTGTAGCAGAGGGCGATCTTGTCGATCGCGTCGATGAAGGAGGCGGTGCGGAGGTCGGCCTGTTTGTCGAGCCGTTTGAAGGTGGTTCGCAGCGACTGGTAGGTGGAGCACATCGTTTCCTCAAGGCCCGAGTAGACGAGGTCCTTTTCGTCGGCCCCGTGGGAGAGCTCGGCCATCATCTGGTCGGTGAAGGTCTTGCCCGTGGCCCCTTCGACCGCGCGGAGCAGGCGGCGGAAGGCGTTTTCCTCGAACCGCTTTTCCATCCGGCCGAAGCGGACGTGGGAGAGGTTTTTCAGCCACTCAAAGTACGAGACCGTCACGCCACCGGCGTTGATGTAGGCGTCGGGGATCACAAGCACGCCGCGCTGGAAGAGCTTCTCGCTGGCGCCGGCCGTGATCGGGCCGTTGGCGCCTTCGCCGATGACTTTGGCCCGGATCCGGTCGACGTTGCCGTCGTGGATCACGTTTTCAAGCGCCGCCGGGATCAGGATGTCGCAGTCGACTTCGAGTCCGGCGGCTCTCTCCGGCAGCGGGCTGGAGCCGGGAAAGTTCATGATCGTGCCGGGAGCCTTGCGGTGGGCCTTCAGCTGTTCGAGGTCGATGCCTTTCGGGTTCTGGATCGCGCCTTCACGTTCGGGCTCGCCG
>JANOFL010000036.1:0-6299 GCA_031405895.1 Planctomycetota bacterium | reverse complement strand
AACGTGAACTCGAACTGGCGCCCGGAGACGGTCGCGCCCATTACTACCGCGGAATTGTCCTTCAGGCGCGGCGCCGGTTTCCGGAGGCTGTCGCCCAATTGGAACTGGCCACCCGGCTTGCGCCGCGACGAGCTGATCGATAACCTTCGCGACGCGCTGGGAGAGGCTTTGCTCATGAATCGCGAAGAAGCCCGGGCTGCAGCTGGTGAGTCCTTCGAGGAAGTGGCGATCTTGTTGTGAAACGCCGCGACCTGATTCGCCACTTGATCACACATGGCTGCGAACTGGTTCGCGAAGGCAGCAAGCACTCCTGGTGGCGCAATACGGTTACCCGCCAGCGGACATCTATTCCACGACATGTCGAGATCGATGATTTCCTGGCGAATAGAATCTGCCGGCAACTGGGGATTCCTGCTCCATGAATTCTCGCTCGACAAATCCCGGTGAACCCGGCTGTCCGGCGGATGCGGGGCTGTTCTGTGCGCGGCGGCACTGGTCGGTTTACTGGCTGCTGATCGGGCTGGCGCTGACTCCGGTTGCCTGGCGGACAGCGACGGTGATCAATCCGGCCACGCGGGGTGAATCGCCGTTTTTCTCGGCCAATGACCGCAGCCGCTGGTGTTCGGTCGCGGCGCTGGTGGAACTCGGGACGTGGGAAATCGACCGCGTGATTGACGGATCGCTTTCGGCGCAGGCGGGGGTCCCGGAATCAGCCGCAATCCAGTGGGACACGATTGACAAGGTGGTCCATCGCGGCCGGGATGGCCGGATTCACGCTTACAGCAGCAAGCCACCCGTGCTTTCCGCCATCGTCGCGGCCGAGTATTGGCTGCTGAACAAAATCACCGGATGGAAGCTGTCGCGAGAGCCTCTGCCGGTTGTCCGGTCCCTGCTGACTTTCAATCACGTCCTCGGGCTGGGCCTGTTGATGGTTTTGCTGGCCAGTCTGCTCGAGCCGATGTTGCTGGCCGACTGGACGCGGTACTTCATCGTGGCCGTGGCCGGCTGGGGGACGTTTCTCACAACGTTCGCGAACACACTTAACAACCACTTGCCCGCCGCGGTTCTGGCGATGGCGACGTTGTGGCTGTTCGACCGCTGGTGGCGGAGCGAAGGGCGCGGCCGGCCGATGCTGTTGCTCGGACTGGGTTTCGTAGCGAGCCTGACGGTGGCGTTTGAACTTCCGGCGCTGGCGTTGTTGGCGGCCGTTGGAGTGCTGGTGGTCGCACGCCAACCGCTGCGGGGAACTGTGGGGCTTTTGCCGGGCGTCCTGGTCGTTGGGGCAGCGTTTGTTTGGCTCAACTGGTGGGCGCATGGAACAGTCCGGCCAGCCTATTCCTTTCGGGATGATGGCGCGGAGATCGCGTCGTTGCCAGGTGAGCTCGCGGCTGAGCTGGACGAAGGCAAACTGCCCGCGACGGTCGCGGAGTTGTTGCGCGTTCCGGCGAATGCCAACCCGTTGACCGGACCGCCAGCCGGCTGGACCGTCGCGCCAGGACTGTGGCCGGGGAGCAGCGATGGCGGCGCATCGATGCGGCGCTGGATCGTGAGCGACCAGGAGGGTGCCGGGCTGGCTGCGATCACGCAGTCCGGGCATTCGCGGCTGTCAGTCCGCGAATGGGGCAACTGGTACGACTATCCGGGCAGTTACTGGCGCGTGGATAACGCGCGAAAGTCGCCTATCGATCGTGGTGAGCCGGACCTCGCGACGTACGCCTGCCACCTGTTGATCGGCCATCACGGCGTTTTGTCGCTGACCCCGGTCTGGCTGCTGGCATTTGCAGGATTCGTGCCCTTGGTGACCAGCCGCTGGTTGGGTCGAGGGATAATCGGCTGGATCGCCATTTGCGTGACGGGAATCGTGATTGCGTTTTATCTGACGCGAGCGGCACCTGACCGGAATTACGGCGGGCAGTGCTGTTGTGCGCGGTGGCTGCTCTGGCTGGCGCCGCTCTGGCTGGTGAGCATGGCTCCGGTGGTGCAATGGCTGGCGCGGTGGGGCTGGGGGCGGGCCATTTGCCTGGCCTTGCTGGCGGCCAGCGTGCTGAGCGCGATGGTGGCCCAGGCAAATCCGTGGGTTCACCCGTGGCTGTACGGCTGGTGGCAGTATTGAATGGTGGCCTCAATCCGTCGGTCTCCGTCGCTGACGCTTCCGGCTCGTTGCTGGTGGCAAAGTTGAACGGTGGCCGAGCGGTGCCGTTGGTTACTGAAAAAGATTCCTGACACCTTTTTTCGGCATGGATGTGATCTGGTTCTGGGTGTTGTTGCTGTTGCCTCCGCTGGGGTTCGCGCTCTGGATTCACGCGCTGGAACAGTTCATCCAGCGGCGAATGGCGCGGGCCTTTGGCTGGCGCAGCATCCTCGTGACGGGCTGGCTGGGGACGCCGGTGCATGAGCTGAGCCATGCGGCGGCATGTCTGCTGTTCCGGCACCGGATCGATGAGATTCAGCTTTTCGATCCGGACGTGAAAGAAGGCCGGTTGGGCTACGTCCGGCACAGCTGGCGGAAGGGAAACTGGTTTGAAGAAACCGGCAACGTCTTCATCGGCACGGCCCCGCTGGTCGGCGGAGCCATCGTGCTGACGGGGTTGCTGCTGCTCTTTTATCCCGCGCTGGTCAGCGGAGTTTTCCAGTCGGTCCGCACACTGTCAGGCAGTGGCGTCGACCTGCTGCGCGAATTGCCGAAGCTCGTATTTCAGACGCTTGCGGAACTCTGCCAGCCGGAAAACCTGGTTCGGCCGCGATTCTGGCTCTTTGCCTGGCTCGCGACCTGCGTCGGATCGCACATGGCTCCCAGCCGCAGCGATTACGCCGGTGCCGGGCGGGGAGCCTCGCTGGTTGGCTTGGCTATTCTGATCGCCAGTGCGATCGCGTTTGGAGTCCTCCGGCTCGATGCACGGGCCGTGCTGCAACAGCTGGCCGCGCTGCTGGCGCCCGTGCTGGTCGTCGGAGCATTGGCGGCCGCACTGGTCACTGCATCGGCAGTCCTGGTCTGGCTGGTGACCATGTTCGTGCCGGGCGGCACCCGGCACCAGGGCTGATGCCTAAACATACTCTGCGCGGTCAGGATTGATGGAATCGGGCGAGCGGCAGGGCGTCAGCCCTCCGGGTAGTCCGCATGAGCTATCGGACACAGTGGGCTGACGCCCTGCCGCTCGCCAAAACACTTCAACCGTCACCGCGCCGAGTATGGTTCGCCGCTGGAACCTGTCCAGTCAGCGGGACGACGTTTCGGTCATGCCCAGGCAGTAAAGATACTCCTGTCGGGCACCGCTGGAGTCGTCGGCGACCCGCATCAGCAGCTGATTGTTGATCGCGGCAGCTGAAGCAAATGTTTCATTGCCGAGTTCGTTGATGGCAACGAGCTTGCACTCGGACCGGTCCGGCTGAATGACCCAGGTCTTGCCCTTCTCGTTCATGATGTAGAGGTGTCCCCCGGCGAAGACGGGCGATGCGCTTTCCGGGCCGCGCAGCCGGCTCTTCCACAGTTCGCGACCGTCATTCGCATCCCAGCAGAACAGGACGCCGCCTTCGTTAAATCCGTACAGGCAGTCATCGACGACGATCATCGACTGCTCGTAGCACTTGATGTTGTTTTCCCAGGCAACACCCGAGCCGTCGGTCCGCAGGGCCATGGTCTGGTTGGCCGGAAAGCCGCCACTCGCAAAAACCAGGGACTTGTCGCTGTTCCAGACCATCGTTCCACAGGCGACAAGCCAGGCAGCACCCTCGCGCCACAGCCGTTGACCGCTGTTCGCGTCGTAGGCGGCCACCTCTTTGCCACCGGAAATCAGCAGCACCGGCTTGCCGTTGATTTCCGTGACCACCGGAGTGCCGTAGTTGCAGGCTTTGGGGCGGTCGATTTTCCAGGCGGTTTCGCCGCTGGATGGATCAAGCGCCTGAATGGTCGGCATCGCTTCGGTTTCGCTGGTCACGATCAGCTGGCCGTTGAAAAAAATCGGACTCTGGCCGGAGCCAAACTGGTACTGGGCCGGCGCGAACGGCCCAAGCTTGCGGTCCCAGAGCTTCTTGCCGTCGAGGTCGAGAGCGTAGACATGCACTCCCTGGCGGTGCGTGAAAACCGCGAAGACATGCTGGCCATCAGTTGCGATGGTGTGCGAAGCATGGGTGTTCTTGGGGTGGATCTCCGGCAAAAAACCGCCCTGGTTGCATTCGGTGATCCAAAGCTGTTCACCCGTCGCGAAGTCGAAACAGACCACTGACTGCGTTTCGGCTTCCTCGTCGGCAGTAGCCAGCAAGATTTTTCCGGCAACGACAACCGGCGAGGCATGTCCGCGACCAGGGACTTCCGTTTTCCAGACCACGTTTGTTTCCGCCGACCATTCAGTGGGCGGCTTCTGATCGGGCGCTGCATGCCCATCTCCAGTCGGTCCGCGCCAGGACCAGTCCTGGGCACCAACCGGCCTGATCAGCAGGAGAGCAGACATCGTGAGGAGCGCAACGCCAATGCAACGAAACATGTTCAGATCCAATTGGGATTCCGGGTAAATGCGGGCACGGACCGCCGGTCCGGCAGCGAAGAAGTCTAGCCTGCCGCCCCCCGTCCTGGCGAATGACAGAGCCTGTCCAATAACCGCAAAGAGAGGGGGTCAGACCTCAAATCGCGCCGAAGACCGCGCGATTTGCCGTCAAACCCCGGCGGTTCCCGGACAGGCTCTCATTGCACGGGCGTTTCGTTCAGAGACTCTTTGGGCGGCCAGAACAGGAGCAACAACAGTCCCGCCGCGGCGAGCGAGCAGTACATCGGAATCTGGAACAGACCCTTGTAGTCCACCACACCGCCCGCCGTGTAAACCTTGTCCTTGAGGTAAGGACAGATCGCGTAAGCCAGCAGGGCACCCAACCCCAGGATCATGACATTGAAAAGTCCTTGGGCGCTGGCTCGCGATTCGCGCGGCAGGTAGGCATCTACAAAAATGTAGACCGTCGCGAAAAAGAACGCGTAACAGATCCCGTGCAGCACCTGGATCCCGATGATCATCCACTGGTTTTCCGGAAACCAGGCGTAGACTGCAAACCGCGCAGCGTGACCAAGTACGCCAACAATCATCGTCCACTTCCAGCCCATCCGGACCAGCACGCTTCCGAGCACAAACATCGTCAAAATCTCAGCGACCTGCCCGATGCTCATCACAGGCGTCACCCAGTTTGCCGCGACGCCGACCTGTTCGCTCTTGAGAAACTCACCTGTCCAGGCGAAGTAGGAATTGTGGACAAACGAATCGATCAGGGCCACGATCCAGAGTACCAGGATATAGGGGTGAACCAGCAGCTTCATTGCGTCGAACCACGCCAGCCGGCTGACTTCCCCTTCGACCGCTTTCTTCGCCGGGGTGTGCGGCAACATCAGGCTGAACGCGGCCAGCACCAGTGACGCGACCCCGGAGACGACGAAGGCAAAACGGGTTGCTTTCAGTGCCGCATCGCCGGTCAGCGATGTTCCCAGCGCCTCCGCCAGCCATTTGACAATGCCGTCGGAAGGCCGGGCGCTGACCGCGTCCCAGTCGACCATGATGAAGACAAACGGCCACGCGGCGAGAATCCAGCCAATCGTCCCGCCCATCCGGATCAGCCCAAATTCGCGCTGGGGATCGCGCATGTGGGCAAAGGCAATTGAGTTCGTGATCGAGATGGTCGGCACATAAAGCAGGCAGTGGACCAGCATCAGGGCGAGGAACTGGTTGTAGTCCGTCACGAAACCAAGTGCGATCAGGGCCAGCCCGCTGACGAAATGACTGAACGCGAGAAACCTTTCCGCAGCAAAGTTCCGGTCCGCAAACTGGTTGCTGAAGAACATCCCGACGATCGCCGCCAGCGGGAACGCGTTGAGGATCAGGCTCTGCTGTGAAAAGAGCCACTCAATGTTGTCGGGAAGCAGCCCGGCCAGCCAGTCGGGGGCCTTGTCCGAAGCGAATTTGAGACTCGGCAGATAACCAAAAATCAGCGGCAGCCAGGCGCCCCAGATAAAGAACTGGAGGACCATCATCACGAACAGGCGAAAGTTGACCATGAGCTTTGCACCGGCGTGGCTGGCTGGGATTTCTGTCGTGAACCGTGCGCCGGGCCAGGATCAAAAACGGCCGGACGGCGGGCTATAGACTACCAGCCGCTTGCGGGCCTGCAATTGGCGAGGCACGGCCCGGCCTGCCGACTTGTTGACGTCTGGGCCTAAGGCGAAACTGGACGGCACTGCGACGAATGTCCGCTACCCGGACAGCGACCGCGGTCCCCCTTCTGGCGACGCTCAAACAACTCCGAGGACTGTTCCATGTTCGCCC
>JANOFL010000018.1:0-23257 GCA_031405895.1 Planctomycetota bacterium | reverse complement strand
TTTCTCAAGGTAGTGCAGTTGTCCTCAACTGCTCGCCCGCGCAATTCCTGCTTGATCCCATCCGCGCAATACTCTCTCCTTCCAGCCCAGCCTCCGTCCGGCCTCGTACCCGATTTACTTTCTCCGCGAGTCCAGCCGCGCCGAACTCGAATCGGACCTGGAGTCCGCAAAAGAACAGGAGCAGGAAATCTATCCTCCCGCCTGCAGATAGACTTCCTCGAACGGCTGGATCACGACCCAGCCCGTGCCGTTGAATTCCATTTGCAGCGATTCGCCGCTGCCCCGGCCGAAGAATGACTTGAGCGTCGCCTGGACCTTGAGATTGGGGGACAGACTGCCCGACCAGGCGATGGTTGCGTTGGGGTCGGTGCAGACCGGCCGGCCGGGCGAGACCTGCAGCGTCAGCGGCTCGAAGTGGCAGGTGAACGCGACCAGCCCGGTGCCAGTCAGCCGGACGTTGAACAGCCCGCCGGCCAGCATCGCCGAGACCTTGCGGAGCATCTTGATCTCCCAGTCGATCGCCGGCTCGAAGGCGAGCAGGTCGTTGCCGTTGATGAAGACCGAATCGCTGGTCAGCTGGAGGATGTGGACGGTCTTGCCGCCGTCGGCGAGGTAGACCTTGCCCTGCCCGGTGGCTTTGGTCAGCTTGGCCCCTTCGCCGGTCAGGGTTTTCTTGAGCAGTGAGCCGAGGCCTTTTTCGAGAATCTTTTCCCGTTCAAAGTTGACGTTCCCGATATAGGCCACCATGGAGCCCATTTTGGTCCAGATTTCGCCATTCAGGTTGACCTCCAGCAGGCGCGGATTCTCCAGTTCAAACGTGCCCTGGCCGCGATCCTTTTCCGACGAACTCTTGAGGAACTCTTCGAGCGTGTAGCGTTGCATGGGTTTCGGGTCCGTGGGTGGTGGATTGGACATTGGCCGGGTCATCGTCCCGGAGCATGGCCGCCATTGTGACGAAGGGCGGTCAGGCTGACCATCAATCCACGGCACAGTCCCCGCAGTCCCCGCGAACGGTTCGCTGGTGGCCAGGGTTTTCGGGAAAAGACCTCCGGTCCGCGTGTTTCGACTGTTCAAACCGGCGCGGCCCGATGAGAATGCAGTTCGCGGCTCCGGACTGCCTCCTGTTGGACCGTCGTTGACCCGTTCATGCGCGTCTCCATTTTCACCGACAGCTTCCTGCCGTTCACATCCGGCGTGACGTTTTCGGTGCTGAACCAGGCGACTGAGCTGGCCCGGCGCGGGCATGAGATTTCCATTTTCCGGCCCCGCGCCGCGCGCCGTATCGCGGCCTTCGAGCTGCCCGAGCGGGTCCAGGTGTTTGACGTTCCGCTGGCGATTCCCGTGCCGCGCGTCCCGCAATTGCGGCTGACGTTTCCTTCGTTCGTCTCGTCGTTCTTCCGGCTGCGGAAAATCAACCCCGACATCGTGCACCTCAACACCGAGTGGGGCTGCGGCTGGGAAGGGCTGGTCGCCAGCAGCCTGCTCCGCAAGCCGGTGATCGGAACGTTTCACACGTTCTTCGCCGATCCGGGCTACCTCAAGTCGTTTGGCCTGCCGACCTCGAACTGGCTGCAGGCGATCATGTGGCGGTACTCGGTGTTCTTCTTTAACTCCTGCCGGACCGTGACCAGCCCTTCGGCGGCGGTCAAACAGTCGCTGATGCAGCACGGAATCCGCCGTGAACCCGTGATCATTCCGAACGGCATTCCGGTTCCCGAACCGATTGACTGGCGGGCGGTGAAGCAGCAGCGGCGGAAACACCAGATTCACGGCCCGGCGTTCGTTTACTTTGGGCGGCTGAGTCCCGAAAAATCGATCGACGTGACGTTGCAGGCGTTTGCCCATGTCCAGCGCCGCCGCCGCCGCAGCCGGCTGGTGATCATCGGCGACGGCCCGTCGCGCGGGTCACTGGAAAACCTCTCCACCGAGCTGGGTATCCGGCCCTATGTCGATTTCCTCGGCCACATCGATCACGACCGGCTGATCGCCGAGCGGCTGCCGTTGCTGGGTGACACCTTCGTCACGGCGAGCAAGACGGAGAACCAGCCAATGAGCATTCTCGAGGCGATGGCGCTCGGCCTGCCGGTGGTTGGGGCCGCGGCCAAGGGACTGCCCGAACTGATCGCCAGCGAGCACAACGGGTTGCTCTTCGAGCCGGACAATCCCGAGGCGATGGCCCAGTGCATGTTGCGGATGGCGGCCCGCACCAAACGCCGTCGCCGGATGGGCCGCAACGCGATGCTCTTCGCCGCCAACTATAACATCCCCGCCATCGCCGACCGGCTGGAGGAGTTATACCGGCGGACGATCGACGCCAGCCGGAGCCGGTCAGCCCGATTGAGATGAGGAGCCGCGCAGGATGCGAACCGGAAACCCTGGCATCCGGCTTCCGCGAATTTCAAATCTCAGATTTCAGATCTCAAATCTGAGGTTCCTTGATTGATGGCCGGCACGAAAAAACGCCGACCAGACGGTCGGCGTTTGTCATTTCGCAGGTAATCGGACGTTGCCGCCACGATGTCGCCGGCTTCAAACTACCACTGCCGGCGCGGGCCGCGATTGCCGCCACCACCACCGCCGCCTCCACCGCCGCCACCACCACCACCCGGACGGGCGTCGCGGGGACGGGCTTCGTTGACGGTGATGTTGCGACCACCGAGGCTCGACAGGTTGAGGGCTTCGATCGCCTGATTGGCCGACTTGGAGTCGGGCATCTCGACGAAGGCGAAACCGCGGGGACGACCCGTCTCGCGATCCTTGATCACGTTGACGCTCGATACCTGACCGTACTCTTCAAAAGCCCGGCGAAGTTCGTCTTCCGTGGTCTGAAACGGCAAATTGCCGACGTAAATGTTTGCCACGACAGTTTTTCCCTTGGCAAAAAGAACCAGTAACCAGAAACAAATTCAAAATCTTTTTGCCCGCAGGAAACTCGTCCAAACAGCAAACAGAATTGAATCGACACCGGCTAACAATCGCAGACAAAACCCGCCTCGTCAATGGTATTTCCGCCAAAAAACGCGAAAACGGCGCACGGATCCAGTGCGTGTTCGGCGGGGGTCAGATCCAGGGCAGACGGTCAGAAAGCTCCCTCGGGCCGGCACCATCCGGCAGATAACCCAACCGTTGCCGTAGCCCGGCCAGACGGGAGTCGGTTTCCACCATGCCGGCCAGGCGTGAATTGCCCGCCGTCCGGGTCCGCGGAGTCTGGACCGTCATGGAACGGATGGCCGGACTGTTGTCGTCTTTTCCCCACCGCCAGCCCCGTCCGCCCGGCGATTGATAGGAGGCCACGCCCGTGCCCTGCCGGCTGCCGAGAAAAGCGAACAGCCGGGCGGTCACGTCGACCGGTGCCACAAGCAGGTCTTCATAACGGACGAGGCAAAAACCGGGACTTCCGGACTCCGCCAGCCGGACGAGATTTCCGGTTACGCGTCCCCAATACTGTCGGGCCAGCCATCCATCCACCAGCGGCCTGGCCAGGCTGGCCAGCGGTCCGAGACTCATCCTTCGCAACGACTCAACTGTTGGCTGACAGTCGCGAATGAGAAAGATTACGCGGCGGGAGGGTGCTTCCGGCAAGCGCGGATAGCGATCGGCTTCGTGATACCAGGCCGGCCGCTTGAGCAGCAGGATCGGACGGCTGTCGAGTGCCCACATCGGCTCGAGTCTGGCCCCCGGCCGGGCAAATCGCTGGAAGTCGACTTCGTTCAGCCGTGAGACGTCGGGAGCTTCCTGGAGCAGGGCCTTGAGCAGCGTCGAGCCGCTCCGCATGGTCGAGACAATCAGGGCCAGCGTGCGGCCGACTGCAGGTTTGTCTGTTCCGGTCACGGATCAAACCGAAATGGCCGCGGCCGGCACCGGAAAGCTCTGACAAAGGGTGGACACTTCCGCGCGAATGCGTCCCAGCGCCGCATCGTCAGCCGGCGACTTCAGGGCTGCCACGATCCACTGTCCGATCTGGCGCATCTGGTCGGTGCCCATCCCGCGTGTCGTCAGGGCAGGCGTGCCGATCCGCACGCCGCTCGGATCAAGCGGCTTTCTGGTGTCATAGGGAATCATGTTCTTGTTGACCGTGATCCCGCAGTGTTCGAGTGCCGCTTCGGCCTGCTTGCCTGCGATTCCGAATGGCGTCACATCGACCAGCACGAGGTGGTTGTCGGTCCCGCCGGAGATCAGCCGCAGTCCGGCGGAAAGCAGCACGTCGGCGAGGGCCTGGGCGTTGTCGATCACCTGGCGGGCCCAGGTCTTGAACGCGGGCTGGAGGGCTTCGCCAAAACAGATCGCCTTGGCCGCCACCGCGTGCATCAGCGGCCCGCCCTGGATGCCGGGAAAGACGCTCCGGTTGATGTCCTTGAGGTACTCCTCGCGGAACAGGATCAGCCCCGCTCGCGGTCCGCGGAGCGTCTTGTGGGTGGTTGAGGTCACCACGTCGGCGACCGGGACGGGGTTGTCGTGCAGACCGGCCGCGACCAAACCCGCGTAGTGGGCCATGTCGACGAACAGCTTCGCACCCACCTCGTCGGCGATTTCCCGAAAACGGGCATGCGGGATTTCGCGCGGGTAGGCACTGGCACCCGCGACGATCAGTTTCGGCTTGTGCTCGCGGGCCAGTTTGGCGACCTGGTCGAAGTCGAGCCGGTGGGTGTCGGCCGTCACGCCATAATGAAAGAAGCGGTAGAGAATGCCGCTGCTGTTGAGCTTCATCCCGTGCGTCAGATGCCCGCCGTGGGCGAGATCGAGTCCCAGCACCGTGTCGCCTGGCTGGACCAGCGTCAGGTAGACCGCCTGGTTGGCCTGCGATCCGCTGTGCGGCTGGACATTAGCCTGCTCGGCACCGAACAGCCGGCAGGCGCGCTCGCGCGCGATCTCTTCAATCCGGTCAACGTGTTCACAGCCGCCGTAGTAACGCCGCCCCGGATAGCCCTCGGCGTACTTGTTGGTCAGGACGCTGCCGAGCGCCTCCATCACGGCCGGGCTGGTGTAGTTCTCGCTCGCAATCATCTCCAGCCCGTCGTGCTGGCGCTGGGCCTCCAGCTGGATCAGGTCGTAAATGTCGGGGTCTTGCAACTGCATCTGGTTCATGGCGAATCGAAAAACTTCAGGCGGTCTGGAATCCATGCTCGGCGCGGTGACGATTGGGGCGTTTAGGCGAGTCCCGGCGCGCCGGGATCAGCCCTCCCTGTAGTCCGTCGGACACCATGTCGTGTATCGAACACGGAGAGCTCACGCCCTGCCGCTCGCCCAATTCACTCAAACCTGACCGCGGAGGGTATCGACAGGCTCCGACGATTGTGACTGAAGCGCCGAAGTTGGTGTAGCGGACCGGCGAAAATCAACGGTTTCTCACGGTCACAACCAGTTCACCGTCGTTGTCGTCCATCGCACCGGTCCCTTCATTGATCCGCAGCACCAGCTCGCCGGCCGCTTCGAAGCGAAACGATCCGCCGAGGCCAATCGCCTGCGTGTTCTGGACGGGCGATGCGGTGGCACTCGCCTCCCCATCGTCGCGCAAAACCCCCGCCAGCAGCTGACCCAGTGGCCGGCCGCGCCAGTAGCGGATCGTGATCCCGCCCGCTTCGCAGGGCCAGGGGCGTTCGCCACCCTTGATCTGAAACCGGCCTGCCGCGGTGAATTCCAGCGACTGGCCAGCGGAAACGGAAAGGCCCGTCGCCTGCCAGCCATGGCTGGCGACGATCCGGAACGTTTTGGCGTCTGCAACCGGATCGCCAGTTTTAGCCAGCTTCAACGCTGCCCGCGCCGCATCGGCGCCGTATTCCATTTCGTCGAGAAACAGCAGCCAATCGCGTTGTAGCGCCGGCCAGTGGTCGCCGAGGCGCTGGCGCAGGCCGGCCGAAAAAGCCGGCGACGTGTCGCGGGCTTCGCCAGCCATCTTGCGGAAAACGTCGCGCGCGGCGGGATGGCGGGAAAAAAACTCGCAGGCCGCCCAGCTCCACGAGTAGAGGTCGGCATCGCGGAAGTCGATCCGGTTCAGGTCCAGGACGTCGCCCAGCGGTTTGGCCTGCCCCGCCGCGATGGCGGTCTTCAGCACCGACACGCGGCCCCAGCCGGGAGCCTCTTCCGTCGCCGAGATCCGGGCTTCGATGGCAAGGTTGCCCGCTTTATCCACACGATGCAGTCCAAGCAGCTCGGCCATCCCTTCGCGATACCACGCCGGGCCGCAGCCATCGAGAAACCATTGCATGAACGAGTGCGTCGCTTCATGCAAACAAAGGTGCCGGGTGTAATAGTCGTCTGGCTGTCGCACGACCCAGAACTGGTGGCCAAGGTTGTAGCCGGTCGGCACCCCGACGACTTCCTCCGGCAACAGACCCGCGGCAAGAAACCTTTCCGGCTCGGCCATCACGAAGGCATTGATCTGCCACGGCCCAGCCGTCGCCAGGTCAGTTCCGAAATAGTCGCACCAGAGCGGTACCGCCTGATCCAGCAGGCCGGGCAACCCGTCGGCCACCGAACCGGCCGGCAGGTCGGTGTAGACGACGAAATTCCGGCCAGGCAGGCGGCGGATGCCCGCTGCCTCGACCGCCACTTCGTCGATCGGCATCGGCGCCGGCATCCGCGGATTGATCTGCATCATCCGCTCCAGCCGCGTGGGCTGGGCGTGGAGCGGCTGGACGGCACCCGTCAGTGCGGTCAGCAATGTGAAAGTGACCCACGCAAGGCCGCCAAGGTCCGTCGCCGATCGTGCGGATGTTAAAATCATTCCTGTATCGTGACCGCGCCGCAGCCGAGAGGCAACGCCGCGTTACCCGCCCTTCCCCGGCTCTTCCATCCAACATGCACGACACCCGGTCTTTGCCCGCACGGTTCCTGACGGCCCTGGCGGCTGGGCTGACACGGAGGGCTGACGCCCTGCCGCTCGCCAGTCTGCTTGCGCGGCTCCTGACGGCCTCGGCTGCGGTGCTGGCATTGCTGCTGCCCGGCCCGGGTTGCGTGCGGACTTCGCCTTCGGAGGTCGTCGTCTACGTCGCGCTCGACCGCCAGTTTTCCGAGCCGGTCCTGAAGCAGTTCGAGGCCGAGACCGGCATCCGGGTTCTGCCCAAATACGATATCGAATCGAACAAGACGGTCGGGCTGGCCACGGCGATTGAAGCCGAACGGAACCGGCCGCGGGCCGACCTGTTCTGGAACAACGAAGTCCTCCACTCGGCCCGGCTCGCCGAGGCCGGTCTGGCCGAAGCGTATATCAGCCCGCAGGCGGAGTTTTTTCCAGCCTCCTGTCGCGACCCGGAACAGTTCTGGACCGGTTTCGCCGCCCGTGGCCGGGTGCTGATCGTCAACACGAAACTTTTGCCTGACGAAGCCGCCTGGCCGCGCTCAGTCCGCGAACTGGCCGACGCGAAATGGAAAGGCAACTGCGGCGTGGCCCGGCCACTGCTCGGCACCACAGCGACCCACGCGATGCTGCTCGGACAGCAATTGGGCGAAGACAGGGCCCTCGCGTTTTTTCAACAGGTCCACGACAACGCCGTGCTCGAAGGCGGCAACCTGCGCGTGGCCCTGCATGTTGCTGAAGGCCGCTACGCCTGGGGTCTGACCGATACCGACGATGCCATCATCCAGATCGAAAAGGGTTTCCCGGTGAAAATCGTCTGGCCCGACCAGGGTGCGGGTGAAACGGGAGCCGTGCTGATTCCCAACACGCTGATGATCGTGAAAGGCAGCCCCAATCCGGACAACGCCCGGCGGCTGGTCGACTGGCTGCTGCGACCCGAGACCGAGGCGCTGCTCGCCGCGGCCGCGAGTGCCCAGATTCCAATGCACGCGCAAGTCACGGCCCGCTCGCGCGTCTGGCCGGAAACCGCGCCGCGGATCAGCGCCGCCGATTTCAGCGCCGCAGCCCGGCAGTGGGCGTCGTTCTTGCCCCGGCTGACGGAACTGTTTCAGCCATGAGCCGTCTCTGCGCCAGTTGCCACCAGCCGCTCGCCACAGGCTCCTCCGCCGATGACGTGACGTTGAGCTTCGATTCGGACACGGCACCAGGCAGCGACCTCTGCCCCGCCTGCCGTCAAAGGGCAGGGTGCGTGAAACGCACCGGCCAAGGTGGAGGTTCTGCCACAGAAGGCACAGACAACACAAACCAGGAGCTTGGGACTCCAGCCGGAATCGATGACGATTCTTCCGGGTTCATCGAACCAGCCGCTGACCAAAGCCGCCGCGCCGAAACTCTCACCCGTGGCGACGCGGTCGGACATCGAGAACTGCTTCCCGGCGACCGGCTCGGCCGGTTCCAGCTCCGGAAAAAAGTTGGCCAGGGCGGCTTCGGGGCCGTCTACCTGGCTCACGATCCGGATCTGCAGCGCGAGGTGGCAATCAAGCTGCCGCGAGTCGACCGGCTGACGCCCGAACTCGCGGCCGACTACCTCCGCGAAGCCCGCGCCACCGCCCAGCTGCGGCATCCCCACATCGTGCGGGTTTACGAAGTCAGCCATGACCCGGCGAGCGGGTTGCCCTTTATCGTCACCGACTACATCGAAGGCCCGACGCTGCGGCAGTGGCTGCACGACCGGCATCCCGATCAGCGGCAGTCGGCCCGGCTCTGCGCGACACTGGCCAGGGCTTTGCACGCCGCGCACCAGGCCGGCGTCGTCCATCGCGACTTCAAGCCCGGCAATGTGCTGATGGACGCCGGCGATGTTCCCCTGATCGTCGATTTTGGACTCGCCAAGTGGCAAGCCGGCCCGGTCGGCGGCGGGGCACCGGGTGAATCGTCGGTTCAGGCGGCTGGCGGCGCGGTGGTCGGCACGCCGGCCTACATGTCGCCCGAGCAGGCTCGCGGCCAGTCGCTTTCCGCCGGCCCGGCCAGTGACATCTGGTCGCTCGGCGTGGTGCTCCATGAAATGCTCTGCGGTCAGCGGCCGTTCACGTCCGACGATCCGCGGCAGCTGCTGCGGCAGATCGCGCAGGCCGACGTGCTGCCTTTGCGCAAAATCAATCGCCATATTGCGCGCGAACTGGAGGCGATCTGTCTTAAGGCCCTCGCGCGCGAGCCGGAAAAGCGGTTTGTTACCGCGGCTGAGCTGGCCGACGACCTTGAACGGTTTGCTGCTGGCGAGCCGACGCTGACCCGCCCGCCGGCGCGGCTGGTCCGCACGCTCCGCCGCGCCCGCCGCAACTGGCTGCCCCTGGTCGGCGGTGCCGCGGTCGTCGCTGCCCTGATCGTCGGCTGGGCCGCCTGGCGCTGGCGCGTCGAGTGGCTGAACCACCACGCCCGGATCGCCATCAGGACCGATCCGACCGGCGCGCGGCTGGCCATCGTGCCGATCAATCCGGAGAACGGCCAGCCCGAGCAGGCGCGAAGGCTGCTGGTTGACTCAAGCGGGCCGTCTCGCCTCACCTTGCATGTAGGTAACTATCTGGTCGAGGCTGTCTGGCCGGACGGAGCGACACTGCTGGCCCATCGCATGGTTGCCCGCGACAAACGGCTTTACCGCGCCACGGACCTGGCCGACCGCGAGTGGTCCGGCAACGACTTTTTGCGATCGGTCAGCGGCTGGCGTTCGCTCGATGATGGGCGGCTGGAGCTGCCAGCCCTCCACAAGCCCTCTGCCCCGGATGACGAATACACGTTGATCGAGGGCGGGACCTTCACGACGGGAAGCCGGCTAATGGCACAGTTTCCATTGAAGGAAGTCCAGGTACCGTCCTTCCTGATCGCCCGCGATGAAGTCTCGCTGGCACAGTTCCGGGACGTGATGGGCCGGTTGCCCGCGCTGTTTGAACCTGGCCGGCGGGGCAGACTGGAACTTCCAGGAAATTTCGATGTCCCGGTCGTCGGTGTGACCTGGCACGAGGCGATCGAGTATGCGGAGCGTGTGGGTGCACGGTTGCCGACTCTGGATGAGTATCTGTTCGCTGCCACCAATGGCGGCACAACCGGTTTCCCGTGGGGCGACGATGCCAGCCGGATTTCCGACTGGCAAATCCTCGCGCCCGACCCGCCCGCGTGGGATCAGACCCTTCATCAGCCACCGGTCGGCGGATTGTTTTCGCGTGTCGCTGAGTGGACGATGACTTCGCCGGGCAAGCCGGACTTTGCCGGCGACAAGCGATATGAGGTCGATACCAGCCCCGAGATGGCCGCCGCCTTGCAGGCCATTTCGGACAGTCATCTGCCACCTCCCGACCAGATCCGCGTCGTCTGTGGCGGCGGAAACACGGTCAAACTCGGCACGCCCGCCAAGGCCGAGTATGCACTCGGACCGCGAATGTTCGACCAGGAACGGATCAACAGCGAAGGTTTTCGCGGACTCGGTTTTCGCGTCGTTCGCGATCTCGAGCCGCGCTACGGACGGTAACCGCCCGGCCGCCAAGTCATCGCTTGAGTCTTGTAGCGGAAGGGCGTGAGCCCTCCGGCCCGCGCGCGGGGAGTTCACCAAACCGAAGCCGGTTGAGCGCGCCCGAATGCTCGCGATGGGAAATCTTCGGGCCGGCGCGGCCTTTGCGTGAACGTTGCGCTTGCCCCTCTGCAGCCGGGCGGCTCACGCCGCTCCGCTACAGAACGGGGCGGCTCCCGCCGCTCCGCTGCAAATACGCCGCCCCGCGCCGCTTGCCGGTCAGCCGTCCGAACCGTCGTCCGGCCCAGGCGCGGGTGTCTCGGGGGCGACGTACAGGCACTGAAACCCGAAACTGCCGACATAGGGATCGTTGTAGTTCAGCCACAGCGTTCCCTTGCCGTAACTGTCAAACGAAGCAGTCGCCGGCGCGGGAGTGGTGCCTTCCGGAGGCGCAGAGACTTCGGTACCCACGCCGAACGATTCGCCGCCCGACTGGGGATAAAGCCGATAGAGCTTGAAATAACGTGTCACGCCCTCGACGTCGGCCGCGACAATCCGCGGATAGTCGCTCGCGCCACCCGCCATGGAGACCGGACTTTTTCCAAACGAAGTCATCAGTTCGACCGTTGGCGGAACAATCCGGTACGGTTCGCTTTCCGGAATCGCGCCTTCGCCCCCCGGAGGATCGCCGACAATGCCCTTCGGCTTCAGTTCGGCATGCGGCAAAACTTCAGCGTTGCAGCCGGCGTCTGAGCAGCCGGTCGTCACCAGTTGTGAGTAGACCAGCACATTGCCAGCAGCGCCCGAGGCACAATCCTTGCTGCTGTAGTAGTAGTAGCCACCAAACGAAAACAGCAGCTGGTCCGGGCAAAACGGCGCGAAGATCGCCCCGCCGAACGCCATCAACAAGGCCCCCAGTCCAGCCGCCAACTGACCAGACACACGGTTCAACAGTTTTGGTTGCAGCATGATTCACGCTCCGCTGAGTTGAGAGAAAGTGAAACGACGGGCAACTCTTATTGTAGTTGCCACGCCTTTGTCTCCACGGCCACTCAACAACCCGCAAAAACTCGTTCCACGGCTCCCGCCGTGAAACGCACTGGCCAAAGGGTCCGCCTTTTCCGGGGCCCGCCACCCATGCATGGTTCGGCGATCTCTTCGCCCGCTCCGGGGTGAAGCGTGATTCAATTCCGCTGGTGGCAGAACAATGGCCTCCGTTTCGAATTTCGAAGCGCATCGCCACGTTGGCACCACGCGATCGCGTGTCCGCCGCGTCGTGTACATCAGACTTCATCGGCGCGCCGGCCGCGAGCCAAAATCAGGCTGGCCCGCGCGCCGTGCGGTTTCAGACTGGAAAGTTCCAGGCGGCCGCCATGCATTCGGGCGATCAGCTGGACGCTGGGAAGCCCGAGGCCGCGGCCGGTTTCCGAGGGCGCGACCTTGAAATCCTTGCGAGCCTGTTCCAGCAGCGCCGCCGGAAAACCTGGCCCGTCGTCTTCCACGACGACGCAGCCTTCCCGGACCTGAACGCGGACGGCCGCCGGAGACGTCGCGTGATGGAGCGCGTTGGCCACCAGATTCCGCACGGCGGTGGCGATCAGCCGGTCGTCACCGTGAACGATGGTTTCCCGCAAGTCGAGCCGGACGCTGGTCTCTTCCGGGAAACAGGTTTCGACCAGCAAGTCCAGCCGGAACGGGCTTTCGCGACATGGAAAGCAACCCGCCTCCAGCCGGGCATGGAGCAGCAGGTCTTCGACGCTGCCAACCGCGCGGTCCATCAGCGGTCCCATCCGCGCCAGCGACTTCTCCGCCGCTTCATGGCCGGCCGCCGCGGATTCGTGAATCGCTTTTAGTGCCGCCAGCGGCGTCCGCAACTCATGAGCCGCCATGGATATGAACCGTTCGCGCTGGGCCATGGTTTCCGCCAACGGACGCAGGCTCCACCTGGCCAGCAAAGCGCCCACTGCAATCCCGGCCGCCCCCAGTCCGGCCGCGAGCCCCAGCGTCGCGATCATGAACAGCCACCGGAAAGCAGCGGTCGTCCCGGCATGCGTGGCCACGATGATCGCTGCCTTGGGAATCGTGCTGGTTCCCTGATAGGTCGGGAACGCGATCAGCCGGTACGAGCGACCGCCTTCGTCGCGGCCGTCCCGGAACAGCTTCAGGTCGCGGTTGACTGCTTCGCGGGCCACCTCTTCGAGCGCGACGGGGGGAATCCGCACTCCTGGCATCGCCGGTTCGAGAACCGGGTCGGCGTCGGGCTGAATGACCCAGACGCTGTCGTCGGGCCGCAACAAATCGTCTTCGTGCCGGAGCAGTTCACTGTGGAAGACGCCCTGTTCATCGAAAAAAGCGAGGCCAAAAACGCCAATCGCCTGCATCCGCAGCCGGCTGTCGACTTGTTCCCGCTCCAGCCGGCTGGCCAGCCAGAGCAGCGTGACCGCGAACGCGCCGATGCCGAGCAGCCAGGCCGCCGACCAAACCGTCGTCAGGCGAAGCCAGAGCTGGCGAAGCCGCGTGGCAACCTGTTCATCAGCGGGCGGGTTCGGCATCGGCCTCGCGCTCCAGCAGATAGCCCGCGCCGCGGATCGTGCGGATCAGCCGCGGGTCGCCCAGTTTCCGCCGCAAGGCCGCGACAAGGGTTTCCTCGACGTTGGACATCGGTTCATGGGCCTCGTCCCAGCAGGCCTCGATGATTTTCTGCCGCGACACGATCCGGCCAGGACGCGAGGCCAGCAGTTCGAGCAGCGTGAACTCCTTGGGCCGCAGCGGGACCAGCGTGCCGCTGACGCGAACTTCACGGCGGGCCGTGTCGATCTCGATCGCTCCCCACCGCATGATCGGGGGCCGCTCAAACGATCCGCGGCGGGCAATCGCCGATATCCGGGCCAGCAACTCGGCCATCGCAAATGGCTTGACGAGATAGTCGTCGGCACCCGACCGCAAGCCATCGACCCGGTCCGGGACGCTGTCGCGAGCCGTGAGAAACAGTACCGGAAAACTCTTGCCAGCCCGCCGCCAGCCCTCGACCAGCCGGATCGAATCCCCGTCAGGCAGAATCCGGTCGAGAATCGCCAGGTCCGGCTCGACGATTTCCGACGCTTCCCGCGCCTTGCGGCAGTCGGCGCAGGAGTCCACACCATGCCCCTCGCCCCGCAGGTGCCGGGTCAGCGCCTCGCGCAGTTCGGTTTCGTCTTCAACCAGCAAAATTCGCATGGATGCTCCTGGGCGGCGCGGCATGTGGCCCGCCCGTCAGGCTGCGGGTTCTTGCTGGGTCGCGCAGTGGATTCCCCCGCCGCCCGCCGCGATTCCGTCGATGTTCAGCATCACGATTTCCCGATCAGGGAACAGCTCCTGAAGCTTTTCCCGCGCGGCACCGTCCGCCTTCTCATCTCCGAACTCGGTGGCGATCACGGCACCGTTGCAGAGATAGAAGTTGATGTAGCCGGCGCAGAAGTCGTCACTGGCGAACGGGTCGCGGACCTTGGTCGGGCCGTCGAGCGTGACCACTCTGAGCTTTCGCCCCTTGGCATCGGTCGCTCCCTGCAGGATTTCAAGATGCCGGCGGGTGAGCTGGTGGTCCGGCAGCTTCGGGTTCGGCTCCAGCCCCGCGACCACGACGCCCGGACCGGCGAACCGCGCGTAGAAATCAGTGTGGCCATCGGTGATGTCGGCATCCTTGACTCCCGGCAGCCAGAGAATTTTATCAAGGCCCAGTAGCTCCATCAGCTCTTCCTCGCATTCGGACTTTGACACCCCCGGGTTGCGGTTCTCGTTCCGCACGCAGCTTTCGGTGATGATGGCCGTTCCCTCACCATCGACTTCGATCCCGCCACCCTCAAGGATCAGGTCCGTTTCGACCAGCTCGACATCGACGTGTTCGGCGATCAGGGCGGCAACCTTCGCGTCCTGCTCAAACTCCTGTTTTTCGCCCCAGCCGTTGAAGTTGAAGTCCACCGCGGCCCGGTCGCCCGCTTCGTTGACCAGAAAAACGGCCCCGTAGTCACGAATCCAGAGATCATCGAGGGGGCAGAACAGCCACTCGATGTTGTCGAGGCTGGAGAAATACTTCTTTGCCAGTTCGGCCTCCTCCTCGCGGACACAGAGGGTAACTGGCTCAAACCGGGCGATGGTCTGCGCGACCAGCGCCAGGTTGCGACGGACCTCTTCGACCAGTTTTTTGCCCCAGGTGGTTTCGTCGGCACCGAACGACATCCATGTGCGGACATGCGGATCGCCTTCGTCCGGCATGAACCATTCTTCATCCCGGTGCCAACGGCGTGCCATGATGCGGCCCCTTGTCTGGTTGATCTGATTTGGCAGGAGCAGCGCCAGCGGCAGACCGGCGAGACCCTGAACGAACGTTCTGCGATTGATCATGGGAGGTGCAAAGTGGTGATGGGTGGCTGCGGAGCTTTGGCGATCCGGAAAACGGCCATTACCAGCCGGCAGAGCCAGTTTTGAAGTTCCGCTCGTTTGCCCCGTACCGTACTCGTACTAAATCCCGGCGCGCCGGGATGGTGCTCGTACTCGTGCTCGAATGTCTTCCATCGATTTCGAGCACGGGTACCGCCCGGGGCTGAGTACGAGTACGAATCCGGGGCCGCCCGGCCGCATCGTTCAATGCCGGCCTGGCCGGCTACCAGTTCCGGGGCTGTTGCTGGGTGACACAGTGAATCATTCCGCCCCAGCGGTACAGGTTGCGAACGTCGACGCCCACCACGGTCCGGCCGGGAAAGGCCGCCTGCAGGATTTGCCGCGCCGCCGCGTCGTTCGGATCGTTGTAGGTCGGCATCAACACATGGCGGTTGGCGACGTAGAAGTTCACATAGGAACCCTTGTAGCCCAGATTGTAGCCGGAGGTCGTCACGACGCTGTTTCGCGTGAGCGGCAGGACCACGCGCTGGTAGGGCACGTTCCGAATGTCCCGCGCGGCGTAGAGGCGCTGAATGTCCACCGCGGCAAGCCCCCAGTAGGCGAGATCGGACTGGCTCATCGTGACCAGCTTGCCCGACATGCCAAACCGGGCGAACCCGTCGATGTGCATGTCCGTGATGTCGGACCACCCGCCCGGCGCGCCGTCAAGCCAGATGAACTTGACCACGCCGAAGACCTCGGTCAGATACGCCTCCAGCTCGGCCTGGGTCAAGCCGGGATTGCGCATCGGCTCGAGGATCGAGCTGCGGGTGGCCATCAGTACGCCGCCGCCATCGACTTCGATCGCTCCGCCTTCGAGCACGATCTCGTTGACGTCCCAGCGATGAAATCCCCGCGCGGCGGCCACACCGGCCGGCACGGTGTCGTCGCGGTACCAGGGAGCATCTTCGCCCCAGCCGTTGAAGGCCCAGTCGGAGATCACCTGGGAGCCGCCGAGAGTCCGCACGAACAGCGGGCCATTGTCGCGGACCCAGCAGTCATCCGTTGCCCGGATCACGAAATCGACATTGGCCAGCGAGACGCCACTGCTGGTCAGCCGCTGGCTGATCCGCGTCCGTTCGGTTGTGTTGTAAGCGATGATGTGAACGCGTTCGGACTGGACCAGCACGCGGGTCATCTCGATCCAGGTCGGCTCGATCTGGTTCCGGAAGGAGGTTCCATAGGTGAAGTGATGCGGCCACTGGAGCCAGGTGCCTTCGTGGCTTGCCGTTTCGTCCGGCAGGTACGCCGCAATCTGGCCGCTGGCCGGCCGCGTGAGACTCAGGGACCAGCCAATGGCCACCCATGCGGCGACGGCCCATGAAAAACGGAGACTCTTGCTCACGATTTGACTCCTTTGCTTGTGACAAACGGCCCCCCTGGGCCAGTGATGCACAACCTTAGAAAGCGATCCTGAGAATTGGCTGACGGCGCTGAGTTTTCTTGGGTAGGGTGCGTGCAACGCACCAAACGCCGCCATAACTCTTCGCCCCAAAGCAGACGTGGAAGATTAGCCAGTACATTCTTCGCCCCGAAAAGGACGCTGGAAAGTATCCACGGCCTTTTCGTCCCGGATGGGGCGGCGGAGTGTAGCCACGAGTGGAACGATTCCGCCCTGGGGGATCGCGGAACCCGTGGAACGCCGGACCGGACGAGCGAGTTCTTCGCCCCGGATGGGGCGGCGGAGTTTCCGGGACTTCGCGCGAATCTGAACTCCTCCGCCCGCTCCGGGGCGGAAGATGTTTTTGTCCCTTCCTTCCACGGGTTCCGCTCTGTCCCGGAAGACCGGGACTTCGCTCCACCCGTGGCTACACTCCGCCGCCCCATCCGGGGCGAAGAGCGCTGCCCCATCCGGGGCCAAGAGCGCGGCGCTGCGGGCTGGTATGGTGATGTTGCCGGTGGACTAGAATCCAGGATAACAGGCGATGGCTATTGGACTGGAGCGGCGGGACGATGAACCAGCCGGCGGAAGACGGGGATGATGGCGCGGTGATCGGCCGGCTGCTGAACGAAGCCAGGGGCGGTTCGCAGTCCGCGCGGAACGAGCTGTTTGCCCACTTTCAGAAGTATCTGGCCTTTCTCGCCCAGCAGCACCAGAACCCGCGGCTGGCGGCCAAGATCGGGGCTTCGGACATCATCCAGCAGACGTTGCTCCAGGCGGCCGGCGAGTTTGAGAGCTTTCGCGGCACGACCGCCGAACAGTTCCGCGGCTGGCTGCGGCAGATTCTGGTCAATGAAGCCCGCGGCATGAACCGGCACTTTGGCGCCCAGCGGCGGGCGGCCGGAAACGAACGCCCGCTCGAGCCGGCCGGTGCCTCGTCGGCCGACCATTTTGAACCGGCCGACAGCCTGCTGACCCCCAGCAGCGAAGCGATGGCCCGCGAACGCGCCGCCGCCGTCCACGCCTCGATGGAAAAACTGTCGCCCGAAATGCGTCAGGTGATCCAGTTGCGGAACTGGGACAAGCTGCAGTTCAACGAGATCGGCCAGCGGATGAACCTGTCGACCAGCAGTGCCGCCAAGCTCTGGTACCGGGCGCTCGTCGAACTGCAGCGGATTCACGCGGAGCAGACGAAACATGAATGAACCGGACCCGTCTGGCAACCGGCCCGAAGAGCGTCCCGAAAAGGGGTCAGACCCCAATTCGCTCCGAAGACTACACGAATTGGCGTCAGACCCCGACGCCCTTCGGACCGGGTCCGGCGAACCGGGACCGGATGATGCCGGCCGGATTGACGAGCTGAGCGAAGCGGAGATTTTGCAGCTGGCCGAAGGGCTTTCCGGGTCCGCAGCCGGCCGGTCGGATCGCGCACGGCAGGGCCTCGAGCTGGTCGAGCGGGCACTCGCCGTCGAGGCCGGCGGGGGCAACAAGCCGGGTGGCTTTACCGCAATCCTTCACGAGGCGTACGATCAGGATCCGGAGCTGCAGGCGCGGGTCGCATCGCTGTTGCGAATCCGCCCCGGCACCGTGATCGCCGGCCGTTATAAGCTGGTCCAGCGGATCGGCGTCGGCGGAATGGGCGAAGTCTGGGTCGCCGAGCAGACGGACCCCGTGACGAGGCGGGTGGCGCTCAAACTGGTCAAGCCCGGGATGGACTCGCGCGAAGTGCTGGCCCGCTTCGAGGCCGAGCGGCAGGCGCTGGCCGCGATGGATCACCCCAACATCGCGCGAATTCTCGACGGCGGGCTGACCGAAGCGATGACGCCGTTCTTCGTGATGGAGCTGGTCAACGGGGCCGGTCTGACACGGTTCTGCGATGAAGCCCGGCTCGATATCCGCGCGCGGCTGGGGCTGTTCGCCGACATCTGCCACGCGATCCAGCACGCGCATCAAAAAGGAATCATCCACCGCGACCTCAAGCCTTCGAATGTCCTCGTCACCGTGATCGACGGACGTCCGGTGCCCAAGGTAATCGACTTTGGGCTGGCCAAAGCCCTCGGCAGCCGGTTGAGCGACCGCTCCCAGGCGACACAGTTCGGGGCTGTCGTCGGCACACTGGAGTACATGTCGCCCGAGCAGGCGGGCTACAGTCCCGGCGCGCCGGGAGACATCGACACGCGGGCCGACGTCTATTCGCTGGGCGTGATCCTCTACGAGCTGCTGACCGGCTTGCGGCCGCTGGATGAGCAGCGGATGCGCGACGCGGCGCTCGATGAAATGCTGCGGATCATCAAGGAAGAAGAACCGGCCCGGCCCTCGGCGCGGCTTTCGTCTTCGGATTCGGCACCCTCGTCGGCAGCGCTGCGGCAGACAGAGCCTGCGCGGCTTTCGGGGCTGCTTCGCCGCGAGCTGGACTGGATCGTGATGAAAGCGCTGGAGAAAGACCGTCGCCGGCGCTATGAGACGGCCAACGGATTCGCGGACGATGTGCAGCGCTATCTCGCCGGTGAAGCGGTCCTTGCCCATCCGCCGACCGCAACCTATCGCCTGCGAAAGCTCGTGCGGCAGAACCGGGCGGCGGTGTTCACGGGCCTGGCAGTCGGTCTGGCGCTCCTGGCTGGCCTTGCGACCACGCTCTGGCAGTCCGGGATCGCACGGCGCGAGGCGACCCGGGCCGACGAGCGGGCCATTGCGGCGACCCGGGCCGAGACCGAACAGCGACGGCTGGCCCAGTCCGAGGCGGAATTGCGGCGCGAGGCGCAGACGCAAAAAGAGCTGGCGGAAAAAGCGGCTGCCGAAGAAAAAGCCCGCGCTGAAGAGCTGGAACAGGTCGCCGGCTTTCAAACCGACATGCTCGACGGACTCAATCCGAACGAAGCTGGCGAGGCGCTTTTTGCGGACATTCGCGACCGCCTCGAGCAGGCCCTCGCGAAAGCCGAACCGGATCAAGCGGCCCGCGTTGCACGGCTGGAAGCCTTCGCCCGCGAGCTGGGGCAGATCAACGCGACCGACACGGCCACGGGGATGATCGACCGGAACATTCTCCGGCCGGCAATCGAAGCGATCGAGGCCGAATTCACGGACCAGCCGAAAATCGAGGCCGAGCTGCGCCAGGTGCTGGGGATGCTCTACCGGGCGCTCGGCCGTTTCAATGATTCCCTGCCACTGATGCAGCGGGCCCTCGAGCTTCGCCGCAAACAGTTCGGCGACGATCATCGCAAGACGATTACCTCGATCGACGAAGTTGCCCTCACGTTGCAGTACGCCGGCCGCCTGGCCGAGGCCGAGCCGCTGGCCCGCGAGGCGCTGGAACGCAAACAGCGGGTTTTTGGCAGCGAGTTCATCGGCACGCTGATCGCGCTCAACAACGTCGGGCTGCTGCTGCGGGCCCAAGGCAAGCTCGCCGAGGCGGAGCCGTTCCTGCGCGAGGCGGCCGACACGGGACGCCGCGTGTTGGGCCCGGAAAACAGGGACACGCTGAACTTCATCGCCAACCTCGCCCTCGTGATCACGGAAAGCGGCCGGCCCGAAGTGGCCGAACCGCTGGCGCGGGAAGTTCTTGACACGCGAAAACGGGTCCTCGGCGAAGGCCACCGCTCAACGCTGCTGGCCATGAACAATTACGCCACGTTGCTCAAGGACCTTAAATGCTACGAGGAGTCGCGGGCCGTCCTTTTGGAATGCCTGACAGTCACCCGCAAGGCACTGGGCGATGAACACCCCCAAACGCTGGCCGCGATGGTCAACCTCGGCCGGACGCTGATGTCGATGGAGCGTTTTGACGACGCCGGGCCACTGCTTCGCGACGCGGCAGCCCGCTTCGAGCGGACGCTTGGCCCCGAGCACTTGAGCAGCATCACTGCGGGCAACAACGTGGCCAATCTGCTGCGGGCCACGGGAAGGCTGGAAGAATCGCTCGCCCTCCGGCGGACGCTGCTCGAACGCAGCCGACGGGTCCTCGGCGACAGCCACCCGCTCACGCTGACCGTGATCGCCGGGCTGGCCACGACTTGTGAGCAACTGGAACGCTTCGACGAGGCGGAGCCGTTGCGCCGGGAATGCATGACCAGCTGGACGAAAAGCCAGGGTCCCGAATCGCACGACACGCTATACGCCCGGTTCGATCTCGCCAACCTCCTGCGGCTTAAGGGCGACCACGCTGCCGCGGAAGAACTGTTCACGGTCGTTCTTCCCGGCATCGAAACGGTCCGCGGCCCCGAACACTCCGAACTGGGCATCGTCCATCTCCGGATCGGCCAGAACCGGCTGTCGCAGCAGCGGATCCGCGATGCCGAAGCTTCTCTGCTGCGCGCCGAACAGCTGCTGCGGAACTTGCCAACCCTCAAACGCGATCGCAAGGACGAGCTGCTGAAATCCCTGGTCGCGGTCTATGTGGCCCTGGAACTGGAAGAACCCGGCAAGGGGCATTCCGACAAGGCCAGCGAATGGCAACGGAAACTGGACGGGCTGGAAAAAGAAGAGTAAAACCGTTCCGAATCTCTCGCGCACGGTGCACGGCGAGACCGTCAAATGCCTGTTGTTGGGCCATATCGCGCCAAGTACCGGCTGGAAGGCCCGCCAGGCAGCAGGGACAGTGATTGCCACGATTTTCAGCATTCTTTTCCCGCGCCACATTTTCCCGGAAAATCCTGGTCCCACCCGCATCCGGTTTTTGAAGTGCCCCTCCCCTGTCCGTTGGCCATGAATCGTGACTGGGAAAAGACCAGCACTGCTGCCGTGGCCGACAGGGTCGCCACCACGAGTCATCCGAAACCAGCCCCGCTCTTTTTCCGGAGAATCAAAAGTGAATCGGACAGCATGGTCAGTTGGGCTTACACGGTTCACCCTTGTTGGAGCCGTCGCACTGATGATGTTTGCCAGCGGCTGTGACCGTGGGGCGTCGGACACGGCATCCGGGACAGCCGGGGGAGCCAGTTCGTCAGGCAGCGGCAGCACAGGATCAGGCAGCTCGTCGACGGCCAGCAAAGGGCGGATCAAGGTCGACAAGGCGGCGATGGAAGCGGCCAAGCTGCTGGTTCGCGACGCTTGTTCGCAGATCGGCTTCATGACCGACGACGCGGCGTTTGACAAATCGATCACCGGAATTGACAACGCGCGCGGCAAGATTGACATCGAGGCGGCGCTGAAGGCCCTCGACCAGCTGGCGACACTGCCCGACAGCACCGAGAACGAGTTCATCACGCCGCTGAGCAAGGTCATCGCGCCGGTTCGCGAGGCTTTCACGCTCTACCAGCAGGCGCTCGCCGGCAAAAAGCCGTTCAGCGATGGCAGCGACGCCGGCACAAAGATGGCCAAACTGGCCGGTGACAACAGCCTCAACATCGTCGTCGCCACGGACGAATCGCTGAAGCTGGTGGACGACAAGTAGTCCCTTGTTAGCGGAATCCCGGCGCGCCGGGATCCGGCCCGCGCGCCAGAACCGGACATTTTAATCGGGACAGCGCGCCGCTTGACTGGTCATCGGGAACCAGCGACCGGACCGCACATCCGGCCGACCGGCTGGCACTGGTATTCTTGCCCCGCCGCCGTCGGGCGGCTCACGCCGCTCCGCTACAAAACATGCCGGGAAAACAGGTCAGAAGTCCTGCGCAGGACCGGCCCGAACGGAGCGCGGCTTGCGCCGGGCCGGAGGATTCGGGACCAGCCTCCCCCGCAACCGCTTGCAATTGCTTCCGAGCGAATCAGGATCGACCGAAAGAGCAAGCCTCTTTGGCCTACAGTCCCGAAGCTTCGGTCCCGAACGCCGATGGTCAAGATCCTGTTTGGCCGGGAACCGGTCCGCAATGCCACGATCCGTTGCAAGATCGACGCCAGCCGGTTCGAGGCCGGGTATTTGCCGTTCGATCCGCCGCCCGACTGGGAGCGGTACAACGCGATCGTGCCGCTGACGCTGCCCGATCTCTGGCATCTGCACCGCCACTGCCAGGCCCTCAACGGCGTCCGCTTCATTGCGCCGGACTGGCCGATGGTCGAGCTGACCCACGACAAGCCGCGTTTTAACCAGCGGTTGCACGAGCTGGGATTTGGGGCGCTGGTTCCGCGAACCGGGACCGGTCTGCCCTGGCCCTATGTGCTCAAGAGAAACCGCGACGCTGGCGGCGAACATTCGCACCTGATCCGCGGGCCGGAAGACGAACAGGTCTGGGCGACCGAGCTGGCCAGCCCCGGCTACTTCTGCCAGGAATATGTCGAGGGCCAGTCCGAGTACACAACGCATTTCCTGTTCGACTGCGGGATCCATCATCAGGTCAGCATCCAGTTCGATTCCAGTCAACCCCTCTACCTCCGCGGCGTGCAGACCCAGGCCAGCGGTGGCATCAGCATGCAGGTCGTTGCGATGCCCTGCGAAGACGTTTTCAGTCCGATCCTCGCGCGGATCGGGTTTCGCGGGACCTGCTGTTTCAACTACAAGCTGTCCCGGGGCCGGCCCCTGATTTTTGAGCTGAACCCGCGGTTCGGCGGCAGCTTGCCCGTCGACCTGAACCTGTATCTGGAGGCGACACTGAAGCTGCTTCAACCGGCAACCCGCCGGTTCAGGCCGTCGTTTGCGGTTCCGGCTGCAGCTCCCAGCGCCAGACCGGTCCGTCCGCTGGGTCGATGACTTCACCGCGCAGCATGAAGCCGCATCACGGATGACGCGGAAACGGGACCTCGGGCGGGGTGAAGTTCGACAAGGACAAGCTTCAATGAGGCCGCGTCACGGATGACGCGGAAACCTGCCGGGGAGTCAGGCCCGTGGCGTGGTGGACGTTGCTTCAATGAGGCCGCGTCACGGATGACGCGGAAACATCGTGACGCGAAGCTGGTTTCCCGGCCACGGGCAGCTTCAATGAGGCCGCGTCACGGATGACGCGGAAACACGCGGGGGGCTGACGGCGAAATCAAATACAACGAAGCTTCAATGAGGCCGCGTCACGGATGACGCGGAAACGTGGATTGCGTTGTCACCGATCCGCCGTATGGGATCGGCGCTGCAATGAGGCCGCGTCACGGATGACGCGGAAACGATTGGCCGCCCTCAATAGCTTCGCCCGATGTCCGTGCTTCAATGAGGCCGCGTCACGGATGACGCGGAAACGATGCTGTTCGGTTGCCAGTACCACACCGAACCCATCGGCTTCAATGAGGCCGCGTCACGGAT
>JANOFL010000400.1:0-11906 GCA_031405895.1 Planctomycetota bacterium | reverse complement strand
TCTATCCCCACACGCGCTAGAACAACTCCCGGGGGGGTTACTCGCGGTGGTACTGGCTCCCTCCGGTGGTACTGGATCCCCCCCTGACGCCGCGCGCGCCCGCCACTGGGTGCAAGCCTGACCCACGTTCCCAGGGTACCCGCGATGAAGACCTTCATCACGAGTCTGTTGTTTGGACTGCTTGCCTCAGATGGGACAGTGGATGCCCAGCCGCCCGTCGTTCCAGCGGAAACCCGGCCGCTGAAGCTGCCGATGGACCCGGAACAGATCGTGCTGCAACTCGGTTACAGCGGCGGATTCCGGGCAACCTTGCCGGAGGGCTTCGAGCCGACGCCGCGCCTGCGGGTCTTCGCCGACGGCCGCGTGGTCACCGGCCAGAACCATCCCGATCTGCCGGTGCACGAAATCCGTCTCCACGAGGAACAGCTGCTCGACGAAATGCGCAAGATTGTCGAAGGTGAAAAGTTCCTGGAACTCGACCAGGCCGTGATTGCCGAGGCGATTGCCGACACCGGTCGTCCGATTGCACTTGCCGATGGTCCGACCACGCGGATCGAAGTCCGGCTGGACGATCGCGAACACGCAGTTGAACTGTATGCCGTGGGGTTCTGTGCCAGCGCGTACCCCGAAGTCGCTGGCTTGCAGGAACTTCGCCGGATCGAGCTGATCTGCCAGCGGCTTTGCGCCCTCGCGCGGGTGGGCGGACCGGAACGGCTGAAGGCGTGCCTGGGCCCGGCACAAGAGAGTCTTGATTCGCAAGGTGCCGGACTGAAAGTCTCTCCGGAACACCTGTCGTCAGCCACGGGTTTGCCGAATGGCGGGATGCAGGTCCGCTTCTCCATTCCGACCATGATCAGCGGCGACACGGTGGTGGTGGGCTGCGTCGTTGAAGTTGAACTCGATGCCGAGGGCAATCAGCGCAGCACCTCGATTTTCCCCGACGAGGCCCCGCCCGTGCCGATGCCCATTCGCCAGGAGCGGTGACGGGAAGAATCCTTCTGCTCCGACGGCGCTGGATCACAAAGCCCTGGGTCGCGAGGGCTTCCGGGCGCACCCTGGGTTGGCCTTGATGGTAGCGGGCACATTCCATGTGCCGTTCGCCAGAGGCAATGCGGACCTGCGGACGGCACATGGAATGTGCCTGCTACTTTGGAGCCAGGCGGCTCATTGTATGGCGATCGCCCGTTGCAGCGGCAAGAGGACCTGTTCCACGACGTACTCCTGCAGAACCTCCGAGCCGATCCGCTGAAGCCGCTCGATTTCCGACCGAAAGGTCACGCCCGGGTCGAGGCTGCCGTAGCGGCGGACTGTCAGGTAGACGCTGAGCGGGTCTTCGGGAAACTCGCCCGCGCGAATCTGGAAGGCGGTGGTCCGCGGCTCGATCTGGAGCCGGAACTGGGTCCGGCAGCTGTCATCGAGAGCTACGGTCAGGGCCTGGTCGGCGGAAACGAGCTTCGAGCCACGCAGCCCCATCAACCGTTCCAGACCGGGCGCGACGCCCAGCGTCTCGGCAATCAGCTGGTGGTGGTTGCCGCGAAACGTGAAATCAAATCCGTACATGAAATTGAGCGACTCGCAGTCGAGCGGGCTGACGCTCAGGCTGTAGGGCATCAGGTCAAAGATCGCGTAATGCTGCTCCATCGCGAGGTCGACCGACTCGGGATTGGCGAAGCCTGATGAAATCCGCTTGGACTCGATGCTGGTCCAGCGGTAATGTCCGGCATCCTTGTCCTGCTCGAGGACATACTCGTTCGCCTCGCGGGCGTAGAAATTCCGCATTTCCGGGTAAAGCTTCTTGATCTGCTCGAAAAAATGCAGCAGCGTGTCGCGGCTGGAAGGGAGTTCCAGCTCGGTCGTCAGGTTGACGTTGACGAAATAGCCGTCGGCCAGCGTCTTGAGGTCCATGTCGCGCGATGGGGGCCGTGAAAAGGGCGGGCAACCGCTGGAATTCGCGGGCAGCCGGTCTGGTCTTCCAGGTCGCGATTGGCCGGAGCCGTTTGCGATCCGGCCGGACCGGCGAACCTGACAGCCCCGCAGTATATCAGCCGGTCCTGACGTTGGGCCGCGGCGACAAGGGGCGATCGGTTTTGGCGTCGCGACTCATCCGGGTGGATAGTCATGGGGCGCGGCCCTGGTGGTTCCGTCGGTCGCTTTGCAACTGATAGAATGCACCGCGCCGGATCAGCTTGCCGTTCACCGTTGCCCACCCGGAGGAACAGACGATGTTGCGTGCGAAGGCGAAAGCGAGACAGGCGACGGAAGTCAGCTGGGCCTTCGAGACCGCGCTCGGCTGGATGGCAATCGCCTCCGATGGCGAACAGGTGGTCAGGCTTCGCTTTGGCCAGGACGCCCGCGAGTCGGCGATCAAGGCGCTGGGTGTTGACGCCTGGCAAGTCGCCCGGAAAGCGCCGCGCGATGGCGCGGGCTGGCAAAAAACCCTCGTGGCACTGGCGGATGGACGACTCGTGGACATTCGCGATGTGCCCGTCCGCGTGGCTGCGGCCGACACGTTCACCGGGATCGTGCAGCGACTCTGCCGCGAGATTCCCTGGGGCAGCCAGATTACTTACGGCCAGCTCGCCGCCCAGGCCGGTTGTCCCAACGGCGCCCGGGCCGTTGGCAACGTCATGCGGACCAACGAGATTCCGCTTCTGATCCCTTGCCACCGCGTCGTCGGCACAGCCGGCCTCGGCGGCTACTCCGCTCCGGGCGGCCTGCGGCTCAAGCGCCAGCTTCTCGAGCTGGAAACCACGCTTTAGTCGCCCGTTCTGCGGCTCCCGCCGTGTCCAACTCGTTCCACGGCTCCCGCCGTGGAACGCACTGTCTTCAAGGCTCCGCCTTCCCCCCGCTTGGGCTGACAAAAAGTGAGCCTGAGGCGCTAGTCGAGCACGCTGATTCAACCATTGACTCACACCTTGGGGAATCGGCTAGCGCTTCAGGCTCACAAGAGTTCGCTGTTTTGACAGTCCACCCCCCGCCTCTCTCGGGCCCCATTACCAGCCCATCGCGCATCGCGGAGGTTCATTCTGCATGGCCTCCATCTCCAACCCCAAAAAACAAACCGGCCGGCAATTGCCGACCGGTTTGCGCTGTGTTCAGGCACTGGGCTGGCCCTTGCGGAACAGCCCAGTGCCCAGACATGACCTGGCCGGGAGTGGGTTGCCGGTCTGGTTGACCCAGTAACCGTGCGACCAGCAACTTTGTTACTCAAACCCAGGAGGGTGGGCTGACGACCGGTTTCCCGCTGCCGGTCGTCAATCCGGCCAAGCCTGCGATGTGCGAGCCCGCAAGGACTGTTGAAGTCCAACTTCAACCAGTCTGCTTGCGGTGGGGTAGGTATTGAATGCCGTCAGTGACCGCAAGACGGTTTCCGGAAAAAAGCCCTGGCGGACCGGTGTTTTCCCGTCCCGCCCGCAAGCAGGCTCCATTAGCCAAACAGGTGCCGGCACCGTCCGGCAGGCTGGAATGAGATTTGGGGCGCTGAAATCTGTGCTCTGTCTGAAATCAGAAATCAGAAATCAGAAATCTGAGCTTTGAAATCTGAGCTTTGAGATTTGACTGCCAGTTCCGTGATGCTGCTGCCAGAACTTTTTTGGCACCGAGCTACGCCTGCCAAGCTGGTTTTACTGAAGATAATCCTGCATCCGGTAGATCGAGGCACGGCGCTGGGAAGCCGCGTCGAGCGTCGGGCGGTCATGAAGCCAGGCCTGCACGACATCGCGGTCGCAGATTTGAAGGTCTTCGTCGCTCGCCGTCGCAATGGGCAGTTCGCCCGTTCCCGCCAGCAGCACGGCATCGCCAGGGCGGGCTTCCGCCAGCAGCCATTCAATCGCGTCCAGCCGGTTGGGAATCAGACGGCCCTTGCCAGGCTGGTCGAACCCGTCGAGCATCTGGTGGGCCGGCTCGTAGTCTTCAATCAGCCCACAGTGGGACTGCGTGATCACGGCCAGGTCCGCTCGCCGCTGAAGCACTTCACCGATCCGCCGCCGCTGGTCGGCCGACTGACCGGGCTGGATCGTGGCGGCGACCAGCAACCGTCCCTTGTTCACACCGCGCAGGGCCTGGATAGCCGCGGCCAGTTGAGTCGGCCGGCGGGCCGCGTCAACCCAGACACCAAACTCCTGGCCGCAATGGACTGGTTCGAGCCGGCCAGGAAGGACCGGAGCACCGGCGAGGGCCCGCGCAATCTGTTGCAACGGAAGCCCGCGCCCCAGCCCAACCGCCGCCGCCGCCAGACAGTTGTGGACCTGTTGAATTCCGATCACGGGCGTGCGGACAATGGCCGATTCATCGCCGGCACTCAGGCAGAAAATCTGCCCGCTGTCGTCCGATTCGATCAACCGGGCTTCGACGTCGGCTGGTTGACGAATCCCGAAGGTCAAGGCAGGGACTTCGAGCGTTTCCAGCCAGCGGGCGGAGTGCGGGTCGTCGGCATTGAGAATGGCCATCCCGCCCGGCTTGATGAACTGCGCGATCCGCTCGAACAGTCGGCAGCCGTTGCCGTTGGTGCCATTCCAGTCCATCCCGTCGTGGCGGAGGTTGGTGATGACGGCCAGATCGAAGGCCGCGCCAGTCAGGGCGTGCTGGGCCAGCGACTGGCAGCCCGTTTCCACGATCAGGGCTGAATGTCCGCCGCGAACCTGTTGCTCCAGCCAGCCCGCGAGGGCCGCCGGACAGCCGTCCACGCGCGACGACCAGCGCGGGCGACCGCTTTCCGCGCCAAAGCAGCTGCTGATTGCAGTCGTCTCGCCGGCCGCCGCCAGCACCGCCTCGACCAGGTGACTGGTCACGGTCTTGCCATCCGAACCGGCCACGGCGACGGTCACTGATCGCGAAGAGGGCTGACCCGCAAGGGCGTGGCAAAGCAGCCCGAATGCCTGCCGTGAATCGTTGACGAGAAACTGCGGGCCGTCGATGGCGAGCCGGCGTTCCACCACAACGCCCGCCGCTCCCCGCTTCAAGGCGTGGGCCGCGTCGTCGTGTCCATCACCCAGCGGCGAATCGATTGCAACGAAGAGGTCGCCGGGCTGGCACTGCGACCAGTGCCCGCAGCAGGAGCTCACGCAAAGGTCTTCGCATCCAATCGCCTGAACTGCGGGAAGAACCGAACGGACAGACAGCCCGCGCGTCCGGCCGGCAGCAATCGACATATCCATCAGGCCTCCTTGCCCGTTGCGTCAGCTGAAGCCTGGAACTCCTTTCCAGGCGGCCACTGTTTTCCGGCCGCGGGCGGAATCCGTCAAGGCGAATAAAGCCAGTCACCCCAAAGGCCCTCAGGGTGGACTGATAAAACGGCGAATTCCTGTGAGCCTGAGGCGCTAGCCGATTTCCTGTGAGCCTGAGGCGCTAGCCGATTTCCTTGAGCCTGAGGCGCTAGCCGATTTCCTTGAGCCTGAGGCGTTAGCCGATTTCCTTGGGTGTGGGGTCTTGGCTGAATCAGCGTTCTCGGCTAGCGCCTCAGGCTCACTTTTTCCGCCCGGCCGAAGTGCCAGGAAACTCCGCCTGCATTATTCGGCATTGCACCGCATGGACCGCCGATTGCCGCAAGTTTTTCACCGGCCGGTCGATCACCAGGCAGTGGTTTGCAGCGTGCAAGCATGGTGCCGGCACAAGCCGGCCGGATCGAACTTTCGGAGCTTCGGGCGTGACTGCTACACTTTGTGCAGATTGCCCAGACCCCAAACTGCTCCGCGGCATGGATGATTCGTTCGATATCCAGTCCCTGGCCGCGCACCTCCAGCGCAATCCGGCCGACATCCGCAAGCTCGCGGAGCGGGGCCAGCTGCCGGGCCGCCGCGTCGGCGGCCACTGGCGGTTCGAGCGAGCCGAAGTCTTCCACTGGATGGAAACGCATATTGGCGAAGCTGACGAAGCCTCGCTGTTGCGGATCGAGGAAGTGCTCGCCGGTCCAGCTGGATTCGCGGCTTCGACCGGCGTGGCTGGACAGATGGATGTCGATCTGGTCTGGCTGGACTTTCCCGCGCGCACCCGGCACGCGATTGTCGCCGATCTTTGCCGCGCTGCGGCTGACGCGGGCTGGCTGTGGGACCCCACCGCATTCGCCGCCGCGATTCAGGCGCGCGAGTCGATGCACCCGACGGCACTCGACAATGGCGTCGCGCTGCTGCATCCGCGCCGGCCCCAGCCGGGCCTCTTCAGCCAGTCATTTCTCGGGCTGGCCCGGACTCCCCGGGGACTGCCCTTCGGTGGACCGCGCGGAGCGCTGACCGATGTTTTTTTTCTGCTTGCTTCGGCCGATGAAGCATCCCATTTGCGGTTGCTGGCCAGACTGAGCCGGCTGATTGCGCTCCCTGACTACCTCGCTGGCATCCGCTCATTGCTGTCGGCCGCCGAAATCCTCGATTTGACCAAAAGCTGCGAACAGGGCCTCGACAGTCCCGAAGGATCGCGCGGACGCTGAACCATGGAAGCTACCTGCATGAACACAAGCGGCACGAGCCACGCCCAGCCCCGGCTGCTGGTCACGGGCCAGTTCTGGCACCCCGAGTTCGCCGATCTGGTCAACGGACTGACCGTGCCGACGACTCTGTTGCGCGACCAACGCTTGCCAAAAGCAGGTCAGTGCGACTCGCGGTTTGACCTGATCATCGTCTGCCGCGAACGGCGCGGGTCGGTCAGCCAGGCAACGATCGACGGGCTTGCCCAGCTGTTCCCGAAAACGCCCATCGTGGCGCTGCTTGGCAGCCTGTGTGAAGGCGAATTCCGCTCGGGTCAGCCGCTGGCCGGCGTCACTTCGCTGTTCTGGCATCAATGGCAGGGTCACTACGGGCAGCTGGCGAACCTGGTTGGCAACCCGGCCCTGCCCGTCCGGTCGGCGACGGATCCAACAGTGCCTCCGGTCGAGCTGGGACCAGTCCGCCCCGATTCGGCGACCCGGTTCGCAATCAGCGCCTACACCCGGACGCAGTACGAAATGCTGGCCGACGCAATCAAGGCGCTGGGTGGCAAGCCGGTCTGGCTCGAACAGATGACGTGGAACGCCGAACCGCTGGAAGAAATCGCGGCGGTTTGCGTCGATGGTGATTCGCTGACAGCCAATTTTGAGAAGCGGCTCAGCCTCGTTCGTTCGTTCTGCGGAACGACTCCGCTCGTCTGCGTGCTGGGCTTTCCGCGCAAGCACGAAGTCAACGAACTGAAGCAACGCTGGGGCGTCCGGGCAGTCTTGTCCCGCCCCTTTGAATTGGCCCAGCTACACTGGGCGCTGCGCGAGGCCACGGGAGTCGAATTGCCCAACGCACCCCAGCCGCACGCCCAAGTTCCGTTTCCGGCCGCTGCGATTCAGCCGGCAATGGCCTCCGGGTGGTCCACCGTTTCGCGCTGACAATGCGGTTTTGATTGTCGCCTTTCGCTCCGCGAAAGCAGCGGTTCTTTCGCGGAGCGAAAGGCGACATTGGCGTCAGCCCTCCGCTGTCCGCAGCAAACGGCGAACCGCTGCGGCTTCGATGGCCCCGAGGGCCGTTGGCGAAAGGGACTGGTTCAGCACGGCGGCGGTCTCCCGGATCTGCCCCGGACGTTTGGCACCGCAAAGCGCGGAGGTAATGCCTGGCTGGCGGATCGTCCAGCCCACGACGAGCTGGGCGATGGTGACCCGTTCTGAATGCGCGATCGTTTCCAGCTCATCAAGCAGGTCCTGGTTCCAGTCCCATTCCGGCGGACGGAACATCGGATACTCGAGCCGGCGGTCGGCCGGGTCGAACTGCCAGTCGCGGCGAAGCTTGCCCGCCAGCAGCCCTTTCATCAGCGGCCAATAGATGACTACGGCGATCTCCCGTTCACGGCACCACGGGATGATCTCATCGCCAAGTTCCCGCTGCAGCAGGTTGTAGCGATACTGGACCGCGGCGAGCGGACAGGTCGCGTGAAACTGCTGCAGGTCGGCGAACGACAGGTTGGAGGCTCCTACCAGATGGCAGCGGCCTTCCTCGCGAAGCCTGCCCAATTCGCCCGCCGATTCAGCCACGGGCGTCCGGCCGTCGGCGCTGTGCAGGTAGAGCAGGTCGACAAAATCGACACCCAGCCGCTGCAGGCTTTCGGCTGATTCGGCGCGGAGCCGGGCCGGAGAAGCGTCGTTGATGCGGGAGCCTTCGGCTGCCCAGTGAATTCCGCATTTCGTGGCGATCACAACCTGGTCACGGCGATCGCAAATGGCCTGGCCGAGCAGCCGTTCGCTGATCCCGTCGGTGCCGTAGCACCAGGCGGTGTCGAAGAAATTGATCCCGGCGTCGATGGCGGCCCGGATCGTGGCGAGGCTGTCCCCGTCAGTAGTGCCGAGCGTGGTCATGCCGGCAATGGGCCACAAGCCAAGTCCCACTGGAGACACCGCCAATCCAGTGCCCAGCGGACGGCGTGGCAGCGCCCCTCGCATCAGCTTCCCCGCATCGTCTGGTTCATCTGCATGATGGGCATCAGCAGCGAGAGGACGATGACCAGCACTCCAATGGCCATGACCAGCAGCATCAGCGGCTCGACCATCCGGACCATCAGCTCAAGCCGGCGGGTCGTTTCCCGTTCGAGGCCGTCCGAAATGTTGACCAGCACGGTGTCAAGCGAATTGGATTCCTCGGCGACGGCGATCATCTCGGTGACGTTGCGCGGAAAATGGCCGCAAGCGGTCAGCGGTGCGGCCAGCGTCTGGCCGGAGCTGATGTTCTCGGTGGCATTGGCGATCGCCTGGCTGAGGACGCGGTTGCCGGTGGCCTGGCGGCTGATTTCAAGCGACTTGAGAATCGGAACACCGTTCTTGAGGAGCGTCCCGAGCACCCGGCAGAAACGGGCGACCGCGAGGTTGCGAAAGATCAGCCCGAAAAGCGGCAGCTTGAGCCGCAACCGGTCGGCCAGCATGCGCCCGGATTCCGAACGAAGCTGGACCCGGACCAGGAAGAACAGAACCACGAGCACGACGCCGATGATCCAGCCCCAGCGGCTGAGCCAGCCGCTGAAAGCGAGCAGCCATTCGGTCAGCATCGGCATGCTTCCCAGCCGCCGCATCTGCTCAAACATCGGTTCGAATCGCGGGACCACAAACACCAGCAGCAGCGTCATGATTGCGAGGCCAAACGAGGCGAGGATGACCGGATAGATCAGCGAACCGATCGTGCGGGCCTTGAGCTCGGCCTGATGTTCGGTGAACGAGGCGACCCGCTCGAGGGCGTCCTCGAGAAATCCCCCCTCGGCTCCGGCCCGTGACATGTTGACCGCCATCTCGCTGAACAGGCGCGGGTGGCGGGCGAACGCGTCGCTGACCTGCTCGCCATCCTCGATTCGCCGGATGATGTCGTCGAGAGCGTTTTGCAGGGCTGGCTGGGCGGACTGCTCGCGCAGGATCTGCAGCGACTTGATCAGCGGTACGCCGTTCTTGATCAGCGACGCGAGCTGGGAATAGAACGTTGCAATCCGCTGCTGGCTGATCCGGCCGCCAAAAACTGGCTGGTTGACCGACCTTTCAATCGCGACCGAAATCGGAAACAGTGTCCGCGCGGCCAGCGACGAAAGGACATCGCGTTCGGTCGCGGCGACCATCGATCCGCTGACGCGTTCGCCGGTAGAAGTTCGGGCGGTGTAGGCAAAACTGGGCATCGGCTAGTGATCTGGCACAGGTTGACGTCTGGATCAGCCGCCGGGCGTTAGCCTCCGGTTGAAACCCCGGAAACCGGTCGCTAACGCGTGGCGGCTGATGGATGTGGCCCGAAAAATAATCCTCTACAAAGCACTATCCGCTGGTGCGCTGGAATCCGCGATCGGATTTGGTAGTTCGCAGGACTTCGTCGACCGAGGTCCGGCCTTCAATCGCCTTGACCCAGCCATCATCACGCAGCGTGGTCATGCCTTCGGTAATGGCCTGGCGTTTGACTTCATGACTGCTGCCCCGGTCGTGGGCCAGCTGCCGGATGCGGTCACTGGCGAGCAGGAGTTCGTAGATCCCGAGCCGGCCCTTGTAGCCAAACCCGCGGCAGGAGCGGCAGCCTTTCGCGCGGTACAGCTGCCGGTCGCCCAGCTGGTCCCACGGAAAATCGTCGGGCACATCCGTGCCAGCGGGCCGGTAAGCTTCGCGGCAATCTTCGCACAACCGCCGGACCAGCCGCTGGGCCATGATTCCTTCGACCGTGCTCGACACCAGGAAGGGCTCGGCCCCCATGTCCACCAGCCGGGAGTAGGAACTGGCTGCGTCGTTGGTGTGGAGCGTGCTGAAGACGAGGTGGCCGGTCAGCGACGCCTGGATGGCATTCTCGGCTGTTTCCAGGTCGCGGATTTCGCCAACCAGCACGACGTCGGGGTCGTGGCGGAGAATGCTGCGGAGTGAGGCGGCAAAGGTCAACCCGATCTTGGGATGAACCTGAATCTGGTTGATCCCGTCGAGCTGGTATTCGACCGGGTCTTCGGTCGTGATGATCTTGGTGTCGGGACTGTTGATCTGGATCAGGGCGCTGTAGAGCGTGGTCGTCTTGCCGCTCCCCGTCGGACCGGTGACGAGAATGATCCCGTGGGGCATCTGGATCAGCCGCGAGAACGGCTCGTAAGTCCGGTCCGACATGCCGAGGCCCTGCAGGTCGAACTTCATCGCCCCCTTGTCGAGGATACGCATGACGAGGCCTTCGCCGTGAATCATCGGGATCACGGAGAGCCGGACGTCGATTTCGCGGCCGCGGACCTTGAGCTTGATCCGGCCGTCCTGGGGGAGCCGTTTCTCGGCGATGTTCAGGCGGGCCATGATCTTGAGACGGCTGATGATCGCGGCCTGGAAGTGGTTGATTTCGGGCGGCGTCGGCTGGTGATGGAGAATGCCGTCGATCCGGTAGCGGATTACCACGCCGCGGGCCTGGGATTCGATGTGAACGTCGCTGGCCCGGTTCTCGATCGCTTCCAGCAGGATCTCGTTGACGAGCCGGATGACGCTCGCCTCCTGGGCCATCTCGCTCAGCTCGGAGCCATCGCTTTCGATGTCCTCGAGCAGTTCGATGCCTTCCTCGGCCTTTTGTTCGACCAGCCCGCCAATCGTTTCGCCACCGACGCCGAGGTGGGTCTTCACCAGCCGCGCAATTTCACTCCGGTCGGCCAGGACCGGCCGGATGTTCAGGCCTGTCGCGGCGCTGGCTTCATCCAGCGGATAGAAGTTGAACGGGTCGCCGGTCGCAACAATCAGCGCGCCATGCTCCCGGCGGACCGGAAAGAGCGACTCGCGAAAGATCAGTTTGTGCGGAAATCCGGCCAGCAACGAGAGATCGACATCGGCGTCGCGGAGATCGAGGAACTCCATGCCCAGCTCACCGGCGATCGCCTGCAATGCGGCGGGGCGATCGACGTCGGTCGTGGAGGCGAGCCAGCCCAGCGCATCCTGGCCGCTTTCCTGCAGGGCACTCGCCTGCCAGGGCGTGAGCAGATTGCGTGAGACGAGAATCTGGCCAAGGTCCATCAGTCAGTTTCCGGAGAGAAGACGGTTCGATCCTCGCGCGTCCGGGATGGCATCCGCACTGGCCCAGCACGAAAGGCCCGCAGGCCGGCTGGATCCAGCCGACAGACGGTCCCGGCCGCACCGCAGTGAGGCGGAATCCTGTCCAGTCTGGTCGCTGGCCGCCTGAGCGGCCAGTCTCATTCGCCTGGAACACGTCGCTCAATCCGCGAGTTGCCGCCAAGATGCCGGCCGTATGCCGTTCGTATGCCGGTCGTATCAGATTCACCGTTGGAAGCAGGAGCCGCACCCGGTGTTGGGGTGAGGAGTGGGATGCGTCACTTTGATACCGGGTGCGTCTCCTGCGACCAACGGAATCCCACAAGGAAATTAAACCGCGCGGATCGGCCCAGGTTTCGCGGCGACCGGAAAAATAACGGCCAGCCCGCGGCCCGGAACTGGTCCGGTTTGGCGCAAAAAGAGGCGACCTGCGGCAGGG
>JANOFL010000348.1:0-18067 GCA_031405895.1 Planctomycetota bacterium | reverse complement strand
AAAACGACTCCCGACCCCCTTGCTTGTGGCCGCGCCGGTTTGGAACGGGGAACACGGAGGGCTGACGCCCTTCCGCTCGCCTCGTCAGTCCCACCACCACGATTCGTGTTGGGGCGGGGGCGTGAGACGCAATCGCTGCCGGCCGATAACGTCCCCATCATCGATTCGCAGATGCTCCGCCTCCAGGGCCGTCATCGGCGAAATCAAAACACCTCCACCGGCCGGAAAAGCCAGCAACGTGCCCTTCCAGACCGAGTTCGCGACACAAGGCACTTGCCGGGGCGCGATCCGTGGTTCGGGCTGCACACCGTACGGATCCCACAGGCAGCCACCGTCCCAGCCAGTTTTTTCCAGTGCCCGACGGTCGTGCAACCACGCCGACACAACCAGCAGGTCGATCGCCGTTTGCAACTCGGCGAAGACCGGGCTGAACCGTGCGACCGCTTCGTAGTGTTCGGTAAAGGACTCGGCATATCGTCTTGCTGCGCGGAGCGGTTTTTCGGGTTTTCCCTGACGTTGCCGGTTGGGCAACACGACACCGTCTTCGGTGTTAAGCTGAACCCCCTGCCCTGCCAGCTGAAGCCCAAAGCCATCCGGGGCTTCCCGGACGAGGTCGTACTTCGGCGTCAGCCACCAGCGTTGCAGGCCCGAGACCGCGCCTTCAATCGCTTCAACAAACGTGATCACCGGATCGGGAGCAGGCTCGAGGCCGACGGCCATCAGCTTCATTCGGTAGTCCGACTCGACCAGGATGCTGCCCAGCCGCGAATCGGCCGGGACGCCCCAGACGCTCACATTGGCCAAGCCGAGGCTTGCCGCGATCTCGCCGGGAACAATCCGGGCCAGCTCGGCTTGCTGCTGCGCGTTGGCAAGTTGCGGGATCTGCCGCAGGACCCGTTGCAGGGACTCCATTCCTTCGCGAGTTGGGTCAATCGAGCAGGCGATCCAGGGCGCGGGCCCCGCCTCTTCACCGACCGCCCGGACCGCCGTGACCAGGTCATCGAGCTGCAGAATCGGCCGGCCATCGTCGACCGCTCGCGACCGGCCCGCGAGGTCTTCGACCCAGTTGGCCGCCGGGCCGACCAGCACAATGTCGCGATCATCCGGACAAAGCAGCACGAACCCGATCCGCTTCAGCCCGGCCAGATGCCGCATCGCGTCATCGGGTTTGCCGTCCGGTGTCGCAGCGATGGCTTCCGACAAACGCCGCAATGAGACCTTTCGCGCCGCGGAAACGGCTTGCAGTGGTCCGGCTTGCCGGACTCGCGCCGCGGCCAGCCGCTGTTGCGCCAGCTCGCCGTCGACATCGTCAAACAGCCGGGCCGAAAGAACCCCCTTGGCGTCGATCGCGACGCCCTGAACAGGAAGCTGAACGGTCAGCCCCTGGGGTGGCGGCTGGTTTTGAAGCGAGACGCCGCTGGCCGGAAATGCCAGCGCGGAAAGTCCGACGAGCGCAATCAGGCAACGGCCCATCACAACACCCTTTCCAGAACGCTGCCCCAACGGCATTCTAGACTCGCGCTGCCCAAGGTTTCCAACGGCGTTCAGGATCAGGGACCGTCGAGCCCCGGCAGTCCGTCCAGGCTGCGGGCGTTTTTTTCCCGCTGATAAGCCCGCAAGCCAGCCGGTCCCTTCTTTTCGGCCGACCGCAAGAGCGTGTCGCGCTCGCCCGTGTACTCGAACAGTGGCACGGCAAAGCCGCACGACGTGCTGATCCGGCTGAGGCAGATCCGGATCACCGCCCGGGCACCCGGATGTCCGGGAAAATGCACGGCAAACTGTTTAAAACTGGCTGAACCGGCCTGGTGTACATCTCCCCTCCCGTGCAACCGCACGATTTTCGGCGCGCCACTGAACGCACAGAACATCAGCACGATCCGCCCGTTCTCCCGCAAGTGCGCCACCGTCTCGATCCCGCTCCCGGTCAGGTCAAGGTAGGCCACCTCGCGTGGACCCAGTACACGAAATGTGTCGATTCCCTTGGGCGAACAGTTCGCCAGCCCGTCGCCGTCCAGCGGTGCCGTGGCGACGAAAAAAAGATGCTGCCCTTTCAGCCAGTCCACCAGCTCGGGTGTCAGCTCGTCGTGTGTCTTGCCCATGACTTGAACACTGACTCCGGTCCGTTCGCTGCGGAAACGGGGCGATTGGAGTTCGTTTTACTTGACAGGAGCAGGCCGTTGCGAAATCCGTTTCTTGCGGGACCTGCCATTGCCTGGCGTGAACTGCCTGATCCTCACCATGCCGTGCGGAAATCTGGCACCGATCTCCAGTTCACCACCCAAGGCGGCCACGATTCGCTGCAAGGTCGAAATCTGCATGTCCGACTGACGTTCCAGCTTGGACAGGCTCGGCTGCCGGATAGCCAGCAGCTTCGCCAGTTCGGCCTGCGTTTTGCCGCGTGCTTCACGCAACTCTGCCAGCAAGAGATCGCCGAGCAGCTCGCGGGTCCGTCGCATTGCCTGGTCTCGCGTTCGTTTGGTGGTCGTCCGGGCAACCAGGGCATCGAAAGACTTCGCCATCCCGCTCACCCTCCTTCTTTCTTTTTCAGCCGGATTCGCGCCAGATGTCCGTCATACAGCCCGTCCGCCCGGCCAATCATCTCGCGATAAAACTGGCGCTGGCCAACGCCCGCCTTGTTGCCCCCAATCAGGAGCAGGGCGTTCCGTTCCGGATCGAACGCAAATGCGATTCTGAGAACGGCGTCGCGTGAATTCGCCCGCAACTCTTTCATGTTTGAGTGCCGCGAACCCTTGAGCGTATCGGCGTGAGGGCGTTTCAGCTGAGGACCCAACAGTTTGAGCAGCTCGACTTTGGCCATGATTTCGGCTTGGGCAGAACCATCCAGCTCCGCAAACCAGCTGTCAAACAAGGCTGTAGTCGCAACGGCCCACATGTCGAATATAGCTTACAGGCTAAGTGTCGTCAATCATCGCGGCCGCTGGACTGGCGGCAAACCGCGCGAATCTGTTCGGCATCCGGGATCGTCAGCTGGTCGTTGGGCGCGAAACGAAACCCGCTGGCCGGCGGGTAGCCGGGTTCAGCGACGGGGACCGAAAAACTGCCATGGACGGCCGTCACGCCTGTGAGGCTGAGCAAGTCGGATAGATGGTCGGCGCGGACTCCCCCGGCGGCGAGAACTTCAATCCGGCCAGCCGCCTGGACAAGCATCGCGCGAATCGTCGATGCGCCCGCGCGCGCGGTTGCAGCCTGGCCGCTGGTCATCACGCGGGTGACGCCACAGTCGACTAGCCGTTCAAGACCTTCTTCCCAGCCGTCTACCAGGTCAAAGGCCCGGTGGAAAACCAGCTGGCGATGGCCGGCCAGCCGCCGCATTGCTTCGCAACGGCCGACGTCGACTCTTGAACCGCCATCGAGGGCACCAAAAGCGAGGCCCGCGACGCCCGCTTCGAGCAGCCACTCGGCCTCGGCGAGCGCCGTTTCCCACTCGCGCTGCGAGTAGCTGAACCCACCGGCGCGTGGGCGGACCATTGCGATCACGGGAAGATGGACCAACTGAAGCACCGTCCGGACCAGTCCCGCCGAAGGCGTCAGCCCGCCCAGCGGCAGGCCCGCGTTCAGCTCGATCCGCGCGGCCCCCGCCTCCTCCGCGATCAACGCATCCTGAAGCGATCCGCAGCAGACTTCGACGAGCAGCCGGTTGTCGCCCATCACTCGTCGCGGGCAGCGTCAGGATGGCAATAGTGCAATGCCAACAGGCTGTAGGCCGTGACGAGGTTGGGGTCGCCTTCGTACCAGCGGTCGGTCGGGTTGACCCACGAGCCATCGGGCTGTTGCCGCTTCGCCAGGGCCTCGACCAGATCGGCCCGCCAGTTGTGCAGATTGCCATCGGCATCCGGCATCAAACGCTCACCGTTCGCGTCGAGAGCCTTGGCGAAGACATGGTAGTAATAGTACAGCCCCTGCTGGTCCATGCCCGGATTGGAATCGACTGAATAGTGGCGTCGAATCCAGTCACGAGCCGCCTGGACCCGGAGGTCGTCGCCTTTCACACCGGCGTAAAGAAAGCTCTTCAGGCCCGTGTAGGTCATTGAAGCGTAGCTCCGCAATCCGCCTTCCGGCGTCTCCCCCGCCTTGCTCTCGCCTTTGCCGGCTGGTGTGTAGATGAATCCGCCCTTGTCGTCGGCGTTGGATTTGGCGGCCCATTCCGCCGTATTGTGAGGCGACTCCAGGTTCTGGGCCCGCGACATAAAGAGGACCGCGTTCTGCATCGCGGTGCTGTCCATCGACTCGCCGCTCGATTTGAGAGCTTCAATGAAAAACGACGTGTTGCTGCAGTCGGGCCGCTGGCTGTTGCCGTAGCCCTGGCCGCCGTAAAAGGTGCTTGACTGGTCGTGCCCTTCGGCGTCGTCCCACTGGAGCAGCTTGAGGTAGCCCGTGGTCTTCGCGATCTGGTCGTTGTAGCGGCCGCCAGCATTCGCCCGGGCGAGGGCCATCACGGCGATGCTGCTTTCATAGTTCCGCAGCACGCTGTCCGGAGCGTAGATGCCGCCGTCTTCGCGGACGAATGTCAGCAAGTATTTCAGTCCCTTGTCGACGGCTTCGTGCTCCGGCGGCAGGCCGCTGTCGAGCAGCGCGGCGACACACAACGCCGTGGCACCCGGCCCAATCTCGGCTGAAAATGATCCATTCTCGCGGTTCTGGCCCTTCTCGACGAGGAAGGTGACGGCGTTCTTCACGACCTCGGCGTATTTCACCGCGTCAACCGTACTGGCCGTCGGCGGTGCAACCTGGCCGTGAGCCGGCTGGGCAAGGACGAAGCTGGCAATGGCCAACAGGCAAAGGGCAGTCTTCATGGCTCTCTGTTCAGGATCCGGTTTCGCAGTTTGGGGGTGAAATGGTTCAATGCGTTTGATGGTCGCGGAGGGCCCAGGGCGTAGGGTGGGTCGAGTCTTCGAGACCCACCAACCACGTTACAGCGTCCGTCGTTTTCATCCGCGGCAACAGAAAAACATCCGCGACCACCGCAGCTGTCGCTGTTGATGCCTTTACATTACCGCCAAAACATCGGCTTCGCTCATGATCAGCAGTTCATTGCCATCGACTTCGATGTCGTGGCCCGAATAGCTGGCGAAGACCACTTGGTCGCCTTCGTTGACTTGCAGGGTGGCCCGGCTTCCGCAGGGGAGCAGCCGGCCGGGGCCGACCGCCAAGACGCGGCCCTGCCGTGGTTTTTCGCGAGAGTTTTCCGGCAACAAGATGCCTCCAGCGGACTGCTCCCGGGTTTCCAGCCGTTTGACAACGATCCGGTCGCCCACTGGCACGATCTTCATCAGGTTTTCTCGCGGTACCAGGCAACAGCCACCGGTCCCGCCCCGCGGCCGGCCGCCTGTCGCCAGACAACCTCCCAATTGTCTCATCGCCCCCCAAGCCGTTCAAGGCAATCGATCCGTTCAGGCCAAATCCGGCCTGTTCTTCTCCTGTAGCGGAGCGGCGTGAGCCGCCCGGCGACCGCGCAACCCGTCCGTTCGATTCGGCCAAAGAACGCCCCTTTGGTTCATCTGCGGTCATCTGTTTTCTGCTCCGCCAGTGCTCGTACTGCCGGAAAAACCGACACCGCTTCCCAGTTCCGTCCTCCCCTTCGCGCCTTTGCGACCCTGCGACTTTGCGCTCAACCCTTCCGTTGTCCGTCCGCGCCGCTCCATCATCGCCGGCACAATCATTCAACCCGGCAGTCTTTTCCCTGCCTTTTAGCCACCGGCCAGCCTGTTCCGAAAACGATCATGGGCCAGTGCGTGGGGCCGCGCGCCTTTTCGAATCGACGATGGAGCAAATCATGAGCCAGAACCTGAACGCTGCCTCCGTCGCGGTCGATCCGGCAGCTATCCCCGTTCTGGTCCCGGCATCTTCCGCCGAAACCCCGATTCGGTTTCCGCACATTCCTTCGCGCAATATTACGCCACCCGCCAGTGCCGCCTGGCTTCGGGCGGGAGAAGGCGATCTGCGGATCGATGGCGACCACAACCCGCCGGGGAGCCGCAAGGATGCCTTGACCGGTTCCAGTGCAACTGCCGCTGAGGGGTCTGACGCCAAACTGCGCAGTTCCCGGAGCAACTTGGGGTCTGACCCCCTTTCAGCTGAACAGGCCGGCATCCCCGGCCTTCGTGCCCGTCCATCAGCCAGTCGGCCTGCGCGCTCCGAGGCCTTCGACGACCGGATGCTCCCTGAACCTCCCGCGCCCCAGGACGACGCCCTCCGCCTGCCTGCCGATGTCCTCCAGCCGATGCTCGACCAGCTCCGCATCCGCCTGCTCGACTTCGGCAATCTCCTCGCCCGCGACTACCCCGGCGACCAGCGCCTCGAATCCGCCTTCGAAACGGTCTGCCGCAGCTACGGACAGCTGATCGCGACGCGCCGATGACGGGAAACGCAGGCGCGTCCCCTGCCTGCTGCCCCCGGTCCCCCTTGGCGTCCTCTTCCGACTTCCATGGGCCCCCTCTGAGTCCCCTGCCGGTTCAACCGGCAGGAACGCGAGTTTGGCAAGCTAGACCGCCGATTCGCCAAAAATCCCGTCGCCCCTTCGCGCCCCTTTTCGGCGCCCTTCCCCGTCCCCTGCCGGTTCATCCGGCAGGAACGCGAGTTTGGCAGGCTAACACCCGTGCAACCCAAACCCCTTTACTCCGCTGACATCCTCTCCGCCCCTGCTTACCATCTTCGATTCACCTGGACAGGCTGGCCGTCGGAATGCGAATTCCCCCCGGAACCTGGCAACGATTTTTTCTCAGCCCTCGACGGCTTGTGGGAAAACGACGGCATTCGCCGTCTGGAGATGAACTGGTCCCCCAACCAGATTCAGTTCACCTGCAGTGTCAAACCGACCGTCAGTCCGATCCTGTTTGTCGCCCGAATCAAGGGCCGCCTCCAGCACACCCTTCGCCAGTGCAACAGCCGCACGGCCTTTAGCCGCAAAGTCGCCTTTCGGACCATCGGCGACAACCGGCGCGAGCAGGTAGAGGGCTACATCGCGAACCAGGTCCGGCAAGAGCACTTCGTCGATTCGCGCTTTGCCGACATCATGGAAGAATTCACGATGCGCGACCCGACCGTCCGCCTCCAGGACCCGACCGAAACGCTCAGTGGCCGATACTGGTACAACCTGCACCTGGTCTTGGTCACTGAAGCCCGGATACGGTTTACCGACAGATCGTCGCTGGAAAAAATCAGCCGTCAGTGCAAGGCGATTGCCGACAGAAAACAGCACTTGCTGGCGATCCGTTCCGTCATGCCCGACCACATCCATCTGGCGCTGCGGGGAAACATCGAGCACAGCCCGCAAGAAATCGCTCTCGCCATGATGAACAACCTGGCGTTTGCGTTTGGTCAACAGGCAATCTGGAGGCCAGGTTACTACGCCGGGTCTTTCAGTGAGTACGACATGGACGCGGTTCGCCAGGTGCCAAAAGACAAGAAGTGAAGTGGTTGTGGCGGGTTGCCGTGAACCGAAAGCGCTAGCTGCGGGCCGACTAGCCGACCAATCTTTTGCTCCTGCCGGGTAAACCGGCAGGGGGCGTTGCGGACACTGGTTAAAGAGTGTGGGCTTGTGGCGATGGCGGCTAGCTTGTCAAACTTGGCGCTCCTGCCGGATGAACCGGCAGGGGGCGTGGATGCTGCGTGACGGGGGTAGAGGGCTGCGTCGGTTACAGAGTACCCCGGTTTCCATTGCCGCCTGGGGCCTGAAAGGCGGGCCATCGGGTTTGCCGTGGGTCCATCAGCCGTGGGCTGGAAAACTCAGGCAAAGCGACAACTCCGGCGTCACCAGCACCGCCGAAAACCCGGCATTGCCTCCGACAACGGGGGCTCCTCGCGTGTACACCCAAGCAAGGGAAAACCCGGAAGGATCTCAGCTGGCAGACCCCAAATGCAATCGGCTTAATTCTGCCAGTGGCGTTTCGATAGTCTCTGGTCTTGCCGTTATGTCCCGAAAAGACAGCCCCAACGCGTCACATGCCACATCGGAGACTGGCGCCTCGAGCCCTTCGGCCGTTATCTCCCACCGGACTGGATTGTCCACCTCATCAGTCCTGGAACCCGCCACGGTAATGTCACCGAAGTTGCCGGAATTCGGAGAACATGTCGTCGCGTCCACGATCGTCATGTACCACGGGTACGGGCTGATGTTTTCGCCACTAACAGACAGATTATTGTGTACGGACATGGCGACGTTCCGATAAACCGCGCTACGATCAAAACGACACGCCTCCGCAAGTACGATCAGGTAGAACAACCTGCGCCGCAAATTCTCCTTGGTGGCATCCATTTCCGCCAATCTTCGCTCAGCCATTCGCGCGACGTCAGTCAGTGTGTAATCTCCATCGCGGGCCCTTTGGCCGTCGTAAAACGCCCGCAGAGCAATCAGTTTCGCCAACTCTTCTGCCGAGTCCGAGTCGGTCATCGCCATCCTCCGAACAGCTCACGAAACGTCGGCAAATTCGCTGCACGTTCTTGTCCGGACAGAGCCACAAGCAATGCCCTCCGGGGCCCTCAGATTGTTGCCGTCTGCGCAGAAACTGGTCAAGATACTACCGGCTGACAAGACGCCATCCAATCAGACGGCGGCCCGCTCGCGACTACCGCCGCACTGATTTTTTTGGGCCACTCCAAACGTTCCGTCAAAGAATACTCCCGTAAACATGGCTGCTGCTCCCTTCGACGCACCAAATTTTGCGCTAACAGCAATCTTGCTACACGGCATCGGCTCATACCGGGGCCAACATCGCCTGGACATCAAGCCGCTAACCGTCTTGTGCGGCGCCAACGGAAGCGGAAAATCGACCTGGATCAAGGCGCTCCAGGTTCTTCGCGAGTCGCTTGATCAGGAATTGTTGCCTTTTGAACTCGCGGTCTCGGCTGCGGACTTGACGAATGCTTACTATCACCAACTCCCCGACGACGAGACGGAAGCTGGTTTTCTTGACGATTGTGAAACAGTGTTCGGCCCTCCAGCCACTATTGGAATCGAGTTTGTCGCCACGCGGCCTGTCGACCGAACCACAGCCAGTCCAACGGGCAGCAAGAATCCACTTTCATTGATTGAAACGCTAGTTTTCAATGCCCCGGACTTTCCCGAAGGAACGGCGTTTCGTTTGCTGTTTTCTCACCCCACGTACTTCGACGAAAGACAATCCCCCAAGCATCTCCGTCGCTTCGTTGATCTCTCCATCAACAATGAACACCGCGTGCGGTTTGTTGGCAGCCTGGATCCATTTCAGAAGGGGACCTTCCGAAACTTGCCTCTCTCGCTTTATCTCCGATCGGATTCCGGTGCTTTCCGGGAACCTGACGCTCGATTTCGAGGGCATCTAAAATTGGCTGTAAACTTTGTAGGTGGCTTCGACCAGCCTGAGCCCGTTCCGGACTCGGCGTTTCCTTCTGAGCCAGAGGACGGCCTCTTTGGCCCGGCCGAGTTTCTCGCCACCAGGTTTGTAAACACGTTCACGAAAGCAATTTTGCAAATGCTGGAAGGCGTTCTGCATAGCTGCTTCTTCCTTGGGGCATTACGGGAAACGGAGGAAGCCTCGAGCCGAGTCGCGCATCTCCGCCGGCAGGTCATCGGTGAAGAAGTCAGGTCCATTCGCGAAGTAGGGAACCGCGGTCAATACGCATGGACGGTTTTTTTGGACAACGAAAGGCGACTTTGTCGCCCTCTTGTTTCAACTGGAATTGAATTGGGATGTCTCCGCGTATGGTTTGGACAAGGCCAATCAAACAAATTGCGAGATCATATTCTATCTTTCGCTTCCCCGGATTTAAGGCAACAGCTCGAGTCGCCGTCGGACATGTCTGTCGCGTCATTTCGCAAGATATCAGAAGACTTGGTGCAATTCCTGCTTCAGCAAGTAGACAATCCCCTCCTTTACGCCAAGCCCGTATTCGCGAAACTGGCAGCAGACGATCCAGAGTTTGCCTACTATGCGAACAGATTTGACGGCCAGCTCGACTCGGGTGAAATGGCGAAATTCAATGCACTTGCAATCGAAGAAGCGGCATCAGTGTCCTTCAGAGAATTAATGGGTGCTCATGATCCCATCTTTGACTTGCGCCCCCGTCACGTCCGGGATAGCGGCAATCAGGCCGCTGGCCAATTAGATGGCGAAACTCCGCAAATTGACAGGAGCGAAATCGAAATTTTATGGCACGTTAACATGAAATGGGTCGAAGAAAGGACACATAGGTTTACCAACGCAAACTATCACCGTGACGACTTGACTTTTGGCGGGTGTGTGGGAGTTGCGATAAACAGTCTGCTTGGAGTGTCTGTTGTTTCAGGCCACCGTTGTGGACAAGACGTGTATGGGGCGGAGCAATCATGGGTAGCGCAGATTCCCGCAGCAACTGCAAGATTGGTTGCAAGAGACAGGCGCGTGACAAGTGACGAAATCGAACAAGGGTCTTTGGGGTTTGACAAATCGTTTTTTGATAGAGTCTTGAATCGCACGTTTGGCAGTGGTGTCGCACAATTGCCGTCGCGAATGAGTGCCGGGTTCCCGAGCCATCTCGTCGTACAGTACCAAGTCGCGGTTGGAGCCGCTGATCCGCCGAAAATGGCCCGGGAACTTCGGTGTCCATTCCAGGGGGCGCCATGAGTTCCAGTATCGGTTTCGCCCCGTCAGCGGCAGTGTCGTTTTGGTGACCCAACGATAGTCGATGGTCGTCTGATTGCGGGTTCCAAGGCGGGCCGAATACACGGACCAAGGCATCTCGCCGTAGTTGGCCTTCTCCCAGTACTCTGCGGCAACATAGCCAATACCCAAAGCCGCCGACCGGATTCGTGGCGGCGCCACGAAAACAACGAGGTCGGCGTCCACCAGTGACCGCGAACAGGCTTCTCTAAAGCTCCTGTTCCCGCGGTCATCCGTCCCGTTCTCGGATCCTTTCAACGAGGCGGCAAACGCGTCTGAAGTAGCAACAATTGTGATTCCGTCGGCGAAAACGCATGTGTGATTGTGCTCCCACCGGGACAACGCCTCATACAGCCGGGCACCGTGAGGCATTGTGCTTGCCCGAAACTGCCTGGCCAGAAACGCCACGCCACTCTTGCTCAGCGCACGGACCTTCTCTTGCTCGTCCTCGCCCAGGATCCGGCCAGGATGGGAAATCACCAAAGCTCCTTCGCCTACCTGTTTTTCATGGTCATCGAGGACGACCCAAACTGAAACAGGAAAAGCAGACCGTCCACCGGCAGTTTCGGGAGAATCACTGAATTCCCCAATCTCCGACAGCGCCGGCGTAATGACACCGCCATCATGGGGATCCGTGTTGGCCAGCAGCTCAAACAACCGCAGCCAATCAGACTGTTTTGGCAACAAACGACGAATCTGCTCAAGATCAGTCACCCCGGCCACGAACGACACGTCATGGGGCACCTGAAATGGGAAAGACACCAGCGTTTTCTCTTGGACAGGCGGACCTCCCATGACAGGGCAGCACGACTGGACAAAGAACGCCAGGAAGTAGCTAATTGTCAGGGTCCAGTACTGAGTTCGCATTGGGTTCGTCCTTGCTATCTTCAAGGTTCGCGCTGTTCTCCGCGGCAGCCCCGGCTTGGCGCATAAAGTAGCTTTTGCTCTCCCGAGTCAGCTCCGAGAGAAACAATCTTCCGTTTTTCTCCGCGGCCCGCGCGCGCCTGCCCGCCTCCGCAACAAAATCCGAACTGTCTGCATAGACAAGGTATGGTGAAATTGCGACTCGCACGCCAGATAGTCCCAGAAAGTTGCCGAACTCATCAATGCCCCCTCTTAGCCGCACATACGGGTAAACTGCTTCGATGCGGTCGCGCAACCGAAGCCGCGGCGGAACCTGATCAAATGGTCCGTCAAAGTAGTTGTTTCGCGCAATGTTGTCCGACCAGACACCACATAGCACCAAACGGTCCACGTCCCGAAAAAAACAAACCTCGACTCTTCCCCCAAAAAAAACTCCAGCTCACCGACCTTTAGCGGTAACAGCCTGTCCGGCAAAGGCGCTCCCGGGTCAAGCGCGTAAAAAAACCGCGGCCCTTCTTCAAGGAAAAAAAGGCCGAAGTTAAAGCCTGACTCATCGAGCACGGGGCTAATGATGGCCTCGCCGTTACGAACCATCATTTCGCCGTGAAATTGGGGCGGAGCAAGCACGAAAACTCGCTCAATCTCGTCAATTCTGATTGACACCCGCTCGTCGGCGGCATGAATTTCAACTCCTTTAACGCGATTGTCGAGGGTTCCGTGATACAGGAATTCTCTGTCATAAACGTCGAAATAGCCGAAATGCACCTGCCCTGACGACGAGTCGCAAAATCTCAAATTTCCCGAAATCAGCCGCTCGCCAGATTGAAATTTGTAATAAAAATACTGTTCAGATGGGTACACATTGCATTCTTGGGAGCAGCCAGAAAGAACGTGACTGATTACCGCTCGCCGATCAGTAAGATCCAGTGCATTTGCCTCGATTCGGTCCATCGACGCAAGCAATTCTCCGGGATTTCCAAACTTTCCCTGATTGCGGAAGATCCATTCCGAATTGAGCAAAAGGGCCTCCGACGACTCGTCAAACTCGACGCCCATTTTGTTGGCAGCATCTTCTTCGCTGCCATCTCGATCAATCAAGGACAACGCCAGCGCAACTGTTGGCACTAATCCCAATAGAATGAAAAGGTAGCTGCGGTGTCTCATGGTCCAACGTACCGTGGAAGTCTTTTTCCTTTTGACTCAAGAACCCGGCCGTCGAGATTCAGCAATGTTTCTGCTTGGGCGCGGCATAGCGCCTTGCCATGAAACAAACTGCCCTCGGGGTTCTGGGGCCTTGGCCAGAAAATACGAACCGGCGTTAGTTTCACCATTCCTCGAAATTGAGGGTTCCTCCGCAGAATCTGTGGGTGTTTTTTGGAAAGAACGGATTTGACGGCAGCTTGCGGTGTGCGTTTTTGAGGGATAGCAGGGCAAATGAACAAGTGGAAAACCCCCGGTTTTTCAACGTTTTTGAGCATCGCGGCATGTGGGTAGTCGCCGAACCTGGAACGGATTGCGGACAGGACCGGCTTGCGGAGGCAATCAAATTTCCCGCTCCCAGAACGTGATGCGGGTTAAATCGCCAAAAATTCCCGGAAAAACGGCTCCAAGGACCCCAGAACAGCGGATCGTCACCCAGAGCTTCTGCGGAAGAACTGTTTTCTCCTGAATAATCCAGAACGTTGAAATGGCCTTTTCCAAGCAGAAACCGCGCGGACGACGGTTCATGGAACTCCGCCTGGGCCGCCATTGCCACCCGAGCTACCGGTCCCTCCGCCCCCAGAACTGCCACCGCCGCCGCTGGAGCCAATGGCACCGGCCAAGTCAGTGGCTGTAGTAAACCAGCTATGATCGGTCGGAAAAATCGGCCAGCCGGGATCTGGAACCGCTCCCCAGCCTTCTGATGTATCCAGTGTATGATTCGGGGGCCAATAGACGCCTCCGCCTGTTGGCCAAGTTCCGGAAATGGCTCCAACATGCCCGCCCTTCCAGCTAGCGCTGACTGTTCGGTCGTGCGTAGGCGACCACCCCTGACTGCTTTGTCGATAGTGATTCGGTGGCCAATACGTGGAGGCTGTCTGATCGTGAGCTGGATGACCGCCGTACTCCCCGGAAATTCCCTGAAAATGTTCCCCAGGTTGCGGAGGAACATGCGTCGTTGATGTGGACTGATGATGATTGGGCCCCCACAGCCGCGTCGATGTCAGGTCATGAGTTCCCGGAGGCGGCCAAGTTGTGCTAATACCTTGGGTATGGCCCGACGGCCACTGTCTGCTCAATTCCAGATGGTGATGTTCCGGAACTTCCCATTCCCGAGACTCCCAAAATCGATGACTTGGCGGCCACCCGCGGCCTGTCGAAATATGGTGTTGATGCACATGGGGAGGCAGGACCGTTCCTGGGGCAGCAATGTATGTGCGGTCTCCAATGCCCTCAGACCACGTCGCAGAATGTATGTAAAGGTGATTGGGAGGCCACATGCCGAACTGTTCTGAGGTGTACACATCATGGCCCCCCGGCGGATTTGCCGGCCAAGACTCAGATACGGCAATGACATGGCCGGATGGCCAGTACCAAGAAGAAACCTGAGCCATAGCTGGGGCAACGAGCATCGGGCTGGTCGCCACAAACAACAGACACGCCAAGGTCACCAACTGCTTGTGTCGCGGATTAATTGACATTGATTGCACCTCCAACGAAAAAGTGTTCTTGACTGCCAATGTTTGGTTCAAACTGGGCCAGCCCGGTTTCCAGCGAGTATGCTCCCGACAATGGGTCACCCTTGCCAAGATGCCGGGACTTCAACAGCCCTAACATCCCTTGACCATTCGGGTTGCCAGTTGATTCAATTCGCGGACTGATTGACCGGGGCAAGCCCTGAAGGTGCTGAAAGGGGACTCGCCAAGTCTGGCGATATTGCTTCGATATGCACAATTGCACCACTTCAGATACCTCCCCTACATCGCCGAGAGCCAACAGGCCACTTTCGGTTTTTTGCTTATGGTCCGCACCACTGATCTGGTTATTCCGCCGGGCATTGAGCCAACGCGTCGGAAAACCAGTCCTAGTGGTTCGGCCAAAAGGAAAAATTCAAATACTGATTGATGAACTGGCATTGACGTGGAGTTCTGTCGATTCCACGGCGCACCAGTTCGGGATCAGTCGGGCAGTCCGGGATGGGGAGGTTTTTCCAAGTCCGGATTTAGCTGCTGATCATTAGGTCGCGGCGGAAGTCTCATCTCCGCCTGCCGGTGGTCCAGCGATACACTCTCCTCGCTTTCACCGGCTTCACAACTATTTTTTTTTGGGAATTGCCCCATCTCGGCCCACCTTCGTCGCGAGCCATGTTGACGCGGCACTTCCCATTGACAAGCCATGTCTAGGCGGGGTTTCGTGGCAGTCAAGGGGGGGCAGCTCATTTTTTTGGGGCGTGAGCCGGACTTGGCCATGCCCAAAAAGTGCAAGACTTGGGGCGGTGACGGTCCGATCTCAGGGTGCTGGCGGTAGAATTTGATTGACTTTCTGGTTGAACGCTGGAAATACGGCCTTTTCAGGAGCGCGCAACGCCCAAGAAGCCGGCAATTCCCGATCCGGCCCCCCTACCGTGCCGACGGTTCCGGGGACGTTTCGGCGAAGCGGTAGCCGATGCCGCGGACGGTCTGGATGACGTCGGCATGGTCGCCGAGTTTTTTCCGGAGAGAACGGATGTGGACGTCGATGGTCCGGTCCTGGACCATCGTGTCGGAACCGAGCGCCGAGTCGATCAGGTCGGAACGCTCAAAGACCCGGCCGGGCTGGCGAATCAGGGTGTCGAGCAGCCGGAATTCGCTCGGGGTCAGTTCCAGCGGCTGGTCATGTACCGTCGCCCGGTGACGGACCCGGTCGAGCGCCACGCCGAGGAACGAGACCCGCTCTTCATCCGCATCAGTGGCGATGAGCGGAGCCGACTGGCGGCGGAGCATCGCCTTGATCCGCTCGAGCAGGATCCGCACGCTGAAGGGTTTCGTCACATAGTCATCCGCGCCGACGCGGTAACCGACAATCTGGTCGGTCTCTTCGCTCCGCGCGGTGAGCATGATGATCGGCACCTGGCTGGTGGCCGGCGTTGCGCGCAGGGCCCGACAGACTTCGAGCCCATCGGCAACAGGGAGCATCACGTCGAGCAGGATCAGGTCGGGCGGCGCGGCCCGGGCCTGCTGGATGCCGTCCTGGCCGTCGCGGGCCACGACCGGCTCGTAGCCGTTCTGCTTGAGGTTGTATTCGAGCACGCCGGCGAGAGCGCGGTCGTCTTCGACGATCAGAATGCGGGGTAGGGGCATGGCGGTCGGCCGGGATTCCGGGCCTCAGGTCAGGGACATGAAACTGATTCCGCAGTCACCGACAGCCCCCGCAGACTGGGACGGTGATGGCGGAAGGAGTGGATCTCAGATCTCAGATCTCAGATCTCAGATCTCAGATCTCAGATTTGAGATTTGAGATTTGAGATTTGAGATTTGAGATTTGAGATTTGAGATTTGAGATTTGAGATTTGAGATTTGAGATTCGGGATGCTGGCGGAACGACAGGCTGGAAGCCTGTTCCACCTCAGGAGGATGTTTTGCCCGTGGAAAATGCTCCGTGTTTGTGGCGGACGATGTCGCCGTCGACGAAATAGACGACGTCTTCGGCGATGTTCTCGGCGTGGTCGGCAATCCGCTCGATGTGCCGCGTGGCCGAAAAACAGTGCAGGGCCGGATCGAGCAGCGTTGAATCGGACCGCATCAGGTCGACCAGTTCGCCGATGATCGCGCGGTTGAACGCATCAACGGCCGCGTCGCAATGGATGACTTTCTGGGCCAGTTGCGAGTCGGAGCCGACAAAGGCGTCGAGCGCCATGCGGACCATCTGGGTGGCCTGGCGGGCCATCTCGGCCAGCTGGTCGGGGATCGGAAACCACGGGTACTGGTGAACGCCTTCGGCCCGTTCGGCGATGTTCTTCGCGAGATCGCCGATCCGTTCGAGGTCGGTGTTGACCTTGAGCACGGCCGAAATTCGCCGCAGGTTGGCGGCCACCGGCTGGTGGAGGGCGAGGATCTTGAGGCAGTCCTCCTCGATCAGGACTTCCATTTCATTGACCTGACGGTCGATGGCGCGAATGTTTGAGGCGAGGTCCAGCCGCTTTTCGCAGAGCGCGCGGATTGAGCTGTCGATCATCTGTTCGACGATCGCGAAGAGGTTCATCAGCTGCCGCTGCAGGCTGTCGAGATCGCGTTGGAGATGTTTGGACATTTTATGCTTTTAGGTCGATGAGGGGTCAGACCTTGGTGGCGCTGTCAACCGGCGGAAACCTGGTCGGGCTGGCTTGGCGAAACGCGGGCCGGTGTCGTGCATGCCGCAGACCCCCTCCCCCGGCCCCTCCCCACGCACTGGTTCCGGGAAGACCGGAACCAGTGCGGAGGAGCGGGGAAGAAGTGGATTGCTGTTTGCCGGTCCCTCCCCTCGTCCGCCGGAGCAGGAGAGGGGAAGAAATGAAACTCTGTGTTTGCCGCTCATGCACAATTCAGTTCTCAGTCGCGTCAGCCGAACTTGCCGGAGACGTAGTCTTCGGTCTGTTTTTCGCGGGGGCGGGTGAAGACATCCTCGGTTTCGCCCTGCTCGATGATCCGGCCCTCGTAGAAAAACGCGGTCCGGTCGCTGCAGCGCGAGGCCTGTTGCATGTTATGCGTGACCATCACGATGGTGTACTGCTGGGCCAGCTCGAAAATCAGGTCTTCGACCCGGGCGGTCGAGGCCGGGTCGAGGGCCGAGCAGGGTTCGTCCATGAGCAGGACTTCGGGGCCGGTCGCGATCGCGCGGGCGATGCAGAGCCGCTGCTGCTGGCCGCCGGAAAGGCTGAGCGCCGACGCGCGGAGCCGGTCGCGGACTTCGTCCCAGAGAGCCGCCTTGCGAAGCGACCATTCGACGAGGTGGTCGAGTTCAGACTGCGACAGGCGGAAATGCAGCCGCGGGCCGAACGCGACATTGTCGTAGATCGATTTGGGAAACGGGTTGGGTTTCTGAAAGACGATCCCGACGTGTCGCCGAAGCTCGACGACATCAGTTGAGCGGGCGAGGATGTCGATGTTGCCTTCGTGCAGATGCAATCGCCCGGTGGCCCGTGCGGTGGGCACGATGTCGTTCATCCGGTTGATCCAGCGCAGCAGCGTGCTCTTGCCGCAGCCGCTGGGGCCGATGAAAGCGGTGACCTGGTTTCGGGGGATGACCAGCGACAGGTCATGGAGCGCCTGGAAGTCCGCGTACCAGGCACTGAAATCACCGATGGTCAACGCGGGGTGCAGCCCTTCGGCCACCGGACTGGAGCCGCTCCGGACCGCGAGCCGGGGCAAGACCGGCGTCCCCGCATCCGGGACCGGCAAGGCATCGTCGTGGCTCATGGCCGGGTTCCGGTGCGGGCGGGAGCCGAGCATGGCGGCAGGTCCGGTCGCGGTAGATGGATTCGACATGGCTCAGTCTGTTGCGGTGCCGCGTGGGACAGGCTTCCAGCCTGTCATCTTTCTGGGACAAGGCCGACAGGCTGGAAGCCTGTC
>JANOFL010000302.1:0-5949 GCA_031405895.1 Planctomycetota bacterium | reverse complement strand
GCAGCAAACGCAGCGGCAAACTCTGCTTCGCTCGGAGGCTCACCCGTTTTATTCGGATTGGTCGGCGAAGACTTGAATGCCGCTAGCCTGATCGCGGCTCTCGCAAAGTAAGGCTGGCCTCGCGGTCCTGGAGCTGGGCCTGGACCCGCTCGCCGCCGCAATCAATCACGGCGACGCCGCGCGAGTCAATCGACTCGATCCGGCCCGCCAACTCCAGCCGCCCAGGGGTAAACGCGCAGAGCTGTTCGGGCGGGCGGCCCGAAAGCTCGTAATGGGGCAGGCGGCGGACGGTTCCCGATTCCCAGAACCGTTCCATTTCATTCGCCGTCGGATACCACGCGCGGATGTAGAGCGGATCGGGGAGGCCAATCGTCACCGCTGGTTCGGCACCTTCAGCAAGTGGCGGCAGTCCATGCAGTTCGGGCACAATCCGCCGTTTCGCGAACTCGAAGACGGGCCGCTGGATTCGCTGCCGGATCGCGGCGTTGGGGGCCAGGCTGATCGTGTATTCCTGCTCGCCCGACTGAATGCGGAAGGTGTATTTCTTCTGTTCGATGACCGTGCCCTCGACGGTGCGGGCCTGTTCCTGAGCCGCAGCCGGATGGATCAGCGCCAGCGCCACGAGCAGGAAGACAAACGGCTTCGCAAGATGGTTGACCGGCAAGTTTCGCTGGCTGCTCATGCCCCTGATGGTAGAGCAGTTGTCCCCAACTGCTCAAGCGCGGAATTCTGACGGGGAATCGTCCCGGAACCCGACTTTGCTTGCGCTTTTTGAAGGTGTGCTTTGTGGTTTTTCCCGCGGAAAATACCAGCCCGCAGCGCAAGCAAGGGAAAAACAGCCCTTAGGCTTGTCCTTGCTTGCGCTGCGGGCTGGTATTAAATCGCAACTTCAAAACTTGCGCTGCGGACTGGTATTGGACCTGCCTCAGGTCGCTTCCGGAGCGCCGTGGTTGCGGAAAATGAACCACGCCGCGCCGAGCAGACAGAGGCCAGCCCAGAGGTAATCCCAGGTCATTTTTTCGCGCAAGTACCAGACCGCGAAGGGGACGAAGACCACCAGCGTGATGACCTCCTGGAGGATTTTCAGCTGGGCGACGGTCATCACCTGGTGGCCGATCCGGTTGGCCGGGACCTGGAGCAGGTACTCGAACAGGGCGATCCCCCAGCTGATCAGCGCGGCGATGATCCAGGGTTTGGTCTGGAAATTTTTCAGGTGCCCATACCAGGCAAAGGTCATGAAGACGTTGCTCAAGGCGAGCATGACGATCGTGAAGACGTAGGGTTTCATGGGCCGGGCGTTGCGAATAACGACTTGTTGCGACCGTCAATCAGGTCAATACCGTCAATTGGGTCAATGAGGTCAGACGGGTTCAATCCGACGCAACGGGCCGGCGTTGTCCCAGCCCCGGCCCCCTCACCCCCGGCCCCTCTCCCGCCAGCTGTTGCTGAAGACAGCAACAGTTGGGGGAGAGGGGAGAGGAATATTGGCGCGCGATTCTTGCTCCCGCCTCGCCGCCTCGGGTCTCGGGTCTCGCGCCTTCAGCCTGCCTCTACACGTCCAGGTTGCGGACTTCCAGCGCGTGTTTTTCGATGAACTCGCGGCGGGGTTCGACCTTGTCGCCCATCAGGACGCGGAACATCTCGTCGGCTTCGCCCGCGTTGAGCATCGTAACCTTGACGAGCGTCCGGTTAGCCGGGTCGAGCGTCGTTTCGCGCAACTCTTCAGCGTTCATTTCACCGAGGCCCTTGAAGCGGGTCACGCTCATCCCCTTCTCGCCCGCGCTGCGGACGGCCGCGACCAGGCCGCGAAGGTCGTCGATCCCGGTCCGCGAGTCGCCGCGGCGGAGCTGGTAGCGGCTGTGTTCGATCCCGGTCTGGTCCTGGGGGAAAAGGCAGTCAATGGAAAATCCCATCGCGGTCAGGTCCTTGAGGCCGTTGTTGATCGTGCGGACTTCGTTGAACTCGTTGATCTGCAGGCGATGCTGGCCGGCCGCGCCGTTGCGGTCAGACACTTCGACTTCCATTTCGGAGCCCTGCCGCGTTTCCTCGGCGCGGAGGAAGTCGTCCAGTTCCTTGCGGCTGGCGAACCAGTGTTCGGCGCTGCCGACGAAGACGTGGTAGACCGGCAGCCGGCCCGTGTCGAGCTGCATCCGGAGAGCGTGGGTCCGCAGGTTGATCCCGCGCCGTTCGAGGGCCATGATCGCGTCTTCCATCGTGGCCATGGTGCGACAGAGCCGCTGCATCTCCTCGCCGGCGATCTCGCGGCCATCATCGGTCAGGAGGGCCGTGTCCTCGAGCCCGCGCGCCAGCAGGAACTTTCGCATTTCCGGTTCGGTCTGGACGTACCAGGTTTTTTTCTTCTGCACGACGCGGTAGAGCGGGGGCTGGGCGACGTAGATGTGGCCCTGCTCGATCAGCTGGTACATCTGGCGGTAGAAAAAGCAGAGCAGCAGCGTGCGGATGTGCGAGCCGTCGACATCGGCGTCGGTCATGATGATGACCTTGTTGTAGCGCCGCTTGCTGAGGTCCTGGTCGGCACCGACGCCGGACCGGATCGCGCCGATGATCGACTGGACTTCCTCGTTGGCGAGAACCTTGTCCTCGCGGGCCTTGTAGGCGTTGATGATCTTGCCGCGCAGCGGGAGGATCGCCTGGAATTCCTTGAGCCGTCCGCCCTCGGCGCTGCCACCGGCCGAGTCGCCTTCGACGAGGTAGATCTCGCATTTGGTCATGTCGTTGCTGAGGCAGTCGCGGAGCTTGCCGGGCAGGCCGGCTCCGCCGAGAACCGACTTGCGGCGAACCTTTTCGCGGGCCAGCCGGGCGGCCTCGCGGGCTTCGGCCGCCTGGACGCCCTTGCGGAAGATGACCTTCGCGGTGGCCGGATTCTCTTCGAGGAAGTTCTTCAGGAACTCGCCAAACCCCGAATTGACGATCCCTTCGACTTCGTTGTTGCCGAGCTTGGTCTTGGTCTGGCCCTCGAACTGCGGTTCGGGGACGCGCATCGAGATGATGGCGGTCAGGCCCTCGCGAAAGTCCTCGCCCGAGACGTTGAGGTCCTTGGGAAAGAGGCTGGCTTTCTTGCCGTAGTTGTTCAACGAGCGGGTCAGCGCGGTGCGGAAGCCCGAGAGGTGGGTCCCGCCTTCCTGGGTATTGATGTTGTTGACATAGGTGTGGACGTTCTCGGTCAGCTCAAGGCTGTACTGGACCGCGATCTCGTACTCCACGCCGTCCTGGTCGCCCTTGCAATGAATCACGTCGGGGTGGATCGGATCGCTGGAGCGGTTGAGATGCTCGACGAACTCGATGATCCCGCGCTCGTAGCAATACTCGGCTCCGTCGTTAAGTCGTTCGTCGCGAAAGACGATCCGCACGCCACTGTTGAGAAAGGCGAGTTCCTGGAGCCGCTTGATGAGCGTGCTGTACTCGAACCTCGTGACCGGGAAAATCTGGCCGTCGGGCTTGAAGGTGGTCTTGGTGCCGCGCTTGTCGGTTTTGCCGACGCGGACGACCGGGCCGGTCGGGATGCCGCGTTCGTATTCCTGCTGGTAGACGTGTCCGTCGCGGCAGACTTCGACGTTGCACCACTCGGAGAGAAAATTGACGACCGTCACGCCGACGCCGTGGAGGCCGCCCGAGGTCTGGTAAGCCCCCTTCTCGAACTTGCCGCCGAACTTGAGGACCGTCATCACGCCTTCCAGCGTCGAGACTTCGCGGTCCATCTCGGCGCTCAGCTGCGGGTGGACGTCGACCGGGATTCCGCGGCCATCGTCGACCACGGTCAGCGATCCATCGTCGTTGACGGTGACGTGGACGGATTTGGCAAAGCCGGCCATCGCCTCGTCGATCGAATTGTCGACGACTTCGTAGACGAGATGGTGCAGGCCGCGGGCCGTGTTGTCGCCGATGTACATCCCGAACCGTTCACGAACGTGCTCCAGGTCGCTGAGGTGCTGCAGGTCCTCGGCCTTGTACTCGCTGTTGGCCAGTTTCTTTTCGGTCTGGGTCATGTCGGCGGCGATGGGGGAAAGCGGTCGTTCGGGAACTGTCCCGCGGGAGGTGTTCGCGACGGGCTGGCCGGAGGATCATCCGGCAACCGGTCACTGGTGGCTGAACTGGTCCGTCACTCCCTTGCCTGGAACCAGGCCGGATCGACGCGGAATTTGAGGCCGCTGATCCGGGCGTGGGGCAGCCGGGCCTGCAACGCGCGGAGCAGGTCGTTCTGGCGAAACGTCATCTGCTGGAGTGTCATGCTGTCGGGGACCACGATGTCGAGTTTGCCGCGGCGAAGGGTTCCGGGCCGGCTCTGCAGCTGGTGGTCGGGACCGGCGGCGGCCTGCCAGGCCTGGTGCAGGTCGCTGTTTGCCTGCTGCTGGCCGACGCCGGAACGGGCCAGAATCCGGGCGACCAGCCGGGCAGGCGTTTTCGGCCGCCGCAAATGGATCCGCCGCTGGCTGATCAGCTCGCAGGCTTGCCGGAATTCGATCTCGTCGGGCTGCATGAAAACGGGTGGACGAACGAGGGATGTCTTGGCCGGTCAGGAAATCAGCCGGCACGCGTTAGCGCCCGGTTGCTGGAATGAGATGTCGTGGCCTTGCGGCCGGAATCCCTCGTACTCGTACTCCGCCCCGGCTCTGCGGGACGGTACTCGTGCTCGTACTCGACTTGAAGGATCGCCGAGCACGAGCACGAGTACGAGTACCGTTTCACTGAGTACGAGTACGAGGAAGGAAGACCGATCCGGCGATTAACTGCGCTGCAAAGGCATGATCACATAGCCATACCGGTCGTCGGTGCTGCACCAGGCGGCGGCCTGGGAGCTTTCGACGTCGAACGTGAACACCTTGTCGAGCGGGAGGACTTTCAGGAAATCGGCGACGAACCGGTTGTCGAGCCGGATTGTCAGCTCCTCGCCGTCAAACGGGACTGGCATTTCGACCCGCGACTCGCCGACATCGGCGGTCGAACTGCTGAGCACGAGCGTGCCGTCGCTGAACGTGAAATCGATCCCGCGGCTCTCTTCACTGGCGACGATCGCGGCCTGGCGAAGTGCGGTGTAGAACGGTCCGACGGGCAGGTCGATCTTGTGCGAGCCGGTGCGGTGCGGGATCGCATCGCGCCACTTGGGAAAGCGGCCCTCGACCAGGCGGGTAGTGAAGGTGCCCGCCGGCACTCCCAGCATGAGGTCGTTCGCCCGCACAGCCAGCCGCACGTCGACATCGCCATCGGGCAGCATCCGTTCCATCAGCTGCATGCTGCGGGCCGGGACGATCGTCGTGCCGCCGCCCGTCTCGGGCGAGCCGGTTTTGCGGACCGGGCAGTCCATCTTGGCCAGCCGCCGGCCGTCGGTCGCTACCGCGATCAGCGTGTCGCCATCGAACTCCAGCAGCACACCGCCCAGCGCGTAGCGGCTGCTTTCGGCATCGGTGGCGAAAAGTGTCCGCCGGATCAGCTCGCGGAGTCCGGCGGCCTTGACCTCGAAACAGGATTTCGCGTCGAAGCCGGCGACTTCGGGGAACTCCTCCGGGCTGAGCGTCTGAAGTTCAAACCGGCTGCGGCTGCCCGTGACGATCGCTTTTGTATCGTCGACCTTGATCGTCAGCCGCTCGTCGCTGTTCTCGCGGAGAATCATGTTCAGCCGGGCAACGGGCAGGACCGCACTGCCCGGGCCTTCGACCTCGACATCCTCGACCTGCAGCCGGACGCCGACCTCGGTGTCGGTCGCCTTGAGGACGACTTCGTTGCGGTCCGCGTCGAGCCGGACGTTTTGCAGGATCGGACGGGGTGAGCGGGTCGGCGTTACCATCGCGGCAACGTGAAAGACACGCTGGAAGGCTTCGCGGTTGATGTTGAGCTTCATGCGATTCGGGTGGTTATTCGGCAGGACAGAAAGTTTACTGATCGTCGTGTTGATTGGCCGGCAAAAACTGTTGGCTTGGGGCGGCCAGACAG
>JANOFL010000299.1:0-2165 GCA_031405895.1 Planctomycetota bacterium | reverse complement strand
TGGTGACGTGGTCCGATTGGTGCGTTTCACGCACCCTACAAACCCAGGGCCCGGTCCATCCGTCGACGCCGGGCGATCATCCGCGGATCGCCGGCGAGCCAGTTCTTGAGCCGGGAGAGGTTCGGGTCGCCGTGGACGCGGGCGATGTGAAAGGGATCATCGCCGGGCAGGTTCACGGCGTTGCAGGCGGTGGCGATGCTGGCCAGGCCGGCTTCGCGCGCGAGCCGGACCACTTCGGGCGTGACGTTGGCCAGCTGGCCGAACGGAATCGCAAAGTGGCGGACGGGCCGCTCGATCAGCAACGACAATTCGCGCGTCGAAAGCACAATCTCGTCGAACAACTGGTCGGCGGTCAACGCAGGGTCGCCCAAATTCGGGTGGCTGCGGGAGTGGGCCCCGATCTCCACTCCGCACTCGCCGAGCGCGATGACGGATTCGAGGGTATTGACCGGAAGCGGCTCGCCCCGGGCGATGTCGTGCGGGAAGGGCTGCCCGCTGAGGACGTGGCCGAGCGTGACATAGTAGGTGAGCGGAATCTGCCGCTCGATCAGCCACGGAATGGCGAACTCGCAGTTTTCGGAATAACCGTCGTCGAAGGTGATGGCGACTGTGGGCTGGGAGTTCTTGCCGCTGGCGATGCGGCGTTGGCATTCGTCGAGCGAAACAACGTCGAACTGCCGGACGAGCCATTCCATGTGGGCCCGGAAGGCAGCGTTGGAGAGGGTCCACGGGTTGGGCTGGGTGTCGGCAACCCGGTGGTAGAAGAGCACGGCGACTGGTGCCTGGCCGGCACTGCTGAGCAAAGTGCGCCACGGCGCGCGGAGCGGCTCCAGCCCCCAGCGGGCAGCGTCGAGCAGCATGGTTTCAATGTCGCGCATCAGTCAAATTCCCACGCTTGATGTTCCATCTGGTGAAAAGCCAGACACAACTCGTACTCGTACTCCAACTCGACAGGAGCGGCAGGCGAGACCGAGTACGAGCACGAGCACGAATTGGTCGCGGGGGTACCGGACCTCATTGTCTGGAAGCCCGTTTCGGAACCGCACAAGTTTGGGATACAGCAACGGTGCGCCGAAACGCTGATTGCCAGCCGGATCCGGATTGATTGCCGCCTCCGCCGGTAAAGCCGGAAAATCCGTTCCCGTCGGCATGTTCGGCTTTCTGGTTGCACTTCCGGCGCGACCAGAATCACACAGCAAGGCCGCGCGAATCCCATACTTTCACGGCGCACGGTCCTGAATTGGGTGCGAATCGACTCGCGTCGGTCGCGTGAACGGCAACTAGCAACCATCGTTTTCCATCGCATGAGCGCACAACGTCACCTGTTCGGCATCCGGATCGATGCCTTGCGAATGCCCGAAGCGGTCGGCCGGGTGCTTGGCTGGTGCGCGCGGGAGCAGACGGGTTGCCGCTACGTCGTGACGCCGAATGTCGATCACACGGTGCTGTTGCAGGAGAACGATGCACTCCGCGCGGCCTATGCGGACGCTGACCTGGTGCTGGCCGACGGCCATCCGCTGGTTTGGGCTTCGCGCTGGTTGCGGCAGCCCTTGCCGGAGCGCGTGCCGGGCAGCGATCTGGTTCCCCGGCTGTTTGAAGGCGCTCCCGCCGACCGGCCGCTACGTGTCTTTCTGCTGGGTGCCGCACCCGGCGTCGCACTCCGGGCGGCCGAAAACATGCGGCGGCGCTGGCCGCAAGTCGAAACGGTCGGCGTCTACAGTCCACCAATGGGCTTTGAAAAGAGCGAAGCTGAGAGCAATCTGATCCTCGGCCGGATCATGCTGGCCCGGCCCGATATGCTGGTTGTCGGGCTCGGAGCACCGAAACAGGAAATTTGGGTTCATCGGCACCGCGACCGGATTCAGGCCAAGGTCGCGCTCTGTGTGGGAGCGACGATTGATTTTCTGGCCGGGGAAAAACGCCGTGCCCCGCGCTGGATGCAGCGGACCGGCGTCGAGTGGCTGCACCGGATGCTCTCCGAGCCCAAGCGGATGGTCCGCCGCTATGCCAAAGACGCGTGGATTTTTCCCCAGCTCGTCTGGCAGCAGTGGACCGGCCGTGCCTTCCGGGCGTGAGTTTGCGCGACGTGGTCTTGGCCAGCGGCAGGGGGGCAGCCCCCCCGGGGTGTAGCCCCGACACCGGGGGGGGAAGGCCAGCCGCTCCCC
>JANOFL010000297.1:0-19359 GCA_031405895.1 Planctomycetota bacterium | reverse complement strand
GCCGCGGGCCCTGGACAGAGCCCGCGGCTAGCGCCTTGCGGTTCACTTCTGGACCGGCCCGTGTCGCGGTACGAGGGGAGCCTGGTTGCGTGAACCTCTACCTCGCCGGACTGCGCGGTTCGGGAAAAACCACCGTCGCCAGACTGGTTGGCCGTGAGCTGGCCCTTCCCGTCGTGGACCTCGATGCCGCGATCGCCGGGCGCGCCGGCCTGTCCGTGGCGGGGTTCATCTCGTCGCTCGGCGAACCCGTCTTTCGGCAGATCGAGGCCGAAGTCCTGCGCGAAGTGTCGGAACGCACGGGACAAGCGGTTTCCCTGGGTGGAGGAACCTGTATCGCCCTCGCCAACCGGACTTTGATCCGTCGAACGGGGCGGACGGCCTGGCTGACTGCACCGCCGGACGTACTATGGAAGCGGATCCATGCCGATCCGGCCACTCCCGGCCAGCGTCCGCGGCTGGGGTTTTCAGTCGGTCCGGAAGGCCTCGTCGAGATGCTGGTCGCGCGGCGTGACGGTTATGCCGCCTGTGCCGGACTGGTCCTGGACACCGGATCGTCGCGGCCAGAGGAAGTGGCGAAGCTGATCTGCGCCTGGTGGCGGAACGGCCGATAAACCCGCTATGCCTCCCATTCCTGTCATTCTGGTCTTGCTGGTCGCTGGAGGCCTGGCCGGCTCGCTCGCCAACTGGGCGATCGTGTCGCTCGGCTACTGGCGTCGAAGGCCAGCCAGCCCCTGGAGCACAGCCGATGAAGCTGCTCCACCGCGGCAGTGGTTTGACCGGATCCCCGTTTTCGGCTGGTTCGGAATGCGGCGCGAGGTGCCGCTTCATGGTCGGGGCTTCTGGATCCGCCCACTGCTGATTGAACTGGTCTTTGCCGTCGGCGCTGTCTGGTTCTGGCAATGGCAACATCGCGGCGGCCTGGTCGGCGAGCGGGTCGTGCCGGCAGGAACCGAAGCCGAGCTCTGGTTCGCGGCCCACAGTCTGCTGTTCGTGTTGCTGACGATCGCGACCTTTATCGATTTCGACGAACAGACGATTCCCGACTGGATCACAGTGCCGGGGACGATCGCCGGGCTGGGCTTCGCAGTCGTGGCACCGGGGTTTCACTTGCCGGAACTCGTGTCCGACTCGCTTGCAGTGCTGTCCATTCAGCCGGTCAACTACGCGTCGCCAGTTGGCAGGATTCTCGTGCGCTGGCCCGATACCGGGCTTGGCCTGTTGGCTGGACTGGCGACGATCGTGCTGTGGTGTGCGGCATTGACGCCCAAAATTGCAACGATGCGCTGGGGAATGTGGCGTGGGCTCAAACTGATGATCGCAAGTGTGATCCGTCCCCCGCGCCGCCGGCCATGCCGGATCCGTTTGCACCAGCGACGACCTTTCGGCATCACCTGGCTGTTTGTTGCGCTGGCCGCAATTCTCTGCGTTGTCACCGTAGCCGTTTACGCGGGGGCCGGACCCTGGACCAGCCTGCTCACGTCGTTGCTCGGGATGGCGATGGGCGGAGGCCTGGTTTGGGCCGTGCGGGTGATCGCGGGCCAGGCCCTCGGCCAGGAAGCGATGGGTTTCGGCGACGTGACGCTGATGGCGATGATCGGAACGTTTGTCGGCTGGCAGGCAGCCCTGCTGGTCTTTGCGCTCGCGCCGCTGGCCGCGCTGATCATCGCCATTTTCCAGTTCGCCCTGACCAGGAACCGCGAGATCGCCTTCGGGCCTTACCTCGCCCTGGCAACGGTTGCCGTGATCATTGGCTGGTCGCCGGTCTGGATCAACTGGGCCCGGACCGGCGTTTTTTTCATGCCTGGGCTGCTGTTGGCCGTCATTGGCGGATCGCTCGTCGCGATGGGCGTGATGTTGCTCGGCCTGCGCTGGATTCGGGGAGGTTGAACCCATGCTCGCACCGTTGTCGAACCGTCTTGTGTTGCCTGGCGCGGTCAAGGATGCGCTGAACGGGCAAGACCCGTCGAACTGGTGGGCGGGCGTGATCGTCGTGGAGGATGGCGAACTCCGGTCCATTCGCCGCCGCTGGTGGCCGCGGCTGGTGTCAGGCCTCGAAGCCACCTGGTGGGCGGGCCGGCGGCTGAAAGGCGCAGGGAAGGACGAATGCCGGCTGTTCTGGTCGGCTCCGCGAACGGCACCCGGTTACCTGACGCTGAACTACATCTGGTCGGGAAGCGGCACGCGGTTTGAGACCGTTCGCACCGCGGTCGCGGCGCTCGACCAGATCGCCTGGCTGCGTCGCGCTGATGCGATCGTGTGTGAAGTCTTCAACCCGCGAATCAGCAACCGGATGATGGTCCGCTGGAGCTGGGAGCAGCATTTGCTGCTGTCCGGTCGCCGACACTGGATCAAGCGGTTCTATGGCGACTGGTCGCAGCTGATGCCCTACGACGCCGCGAGCATCGAACGCTGAAGGTCCCCGAAAACGGCTCCCTTTCGCTCTCTGACCGGACGTGCGGCTGGCCCGTAGCCGATCGCCGTCGCCGAACGGCCCCGCAACGCGCATGTGGATCCCAGCCGGTCGATTGAGAGCCTGTCCGGGAAGCGTCGCGGAAGGGGGTCAGACCCCAATTTGCTCCGAAGACTGCGCAAATTGGCGTCAGACCCCGACGCTTCCCGGACAGGCTCTGAGTCAGTCAGTGGCGCGCGATGACCAGTTGGGACAAATTACACTCGGGCCGATCTGCTACATTTTTCCGGATGAAGCATGAGTTGGAGGACAGTCAGCGCGTGCGGGAAGCGGTCCTCGCGGAAGTCGGTGCTGGTAGCGAGGGCCGGATGGGGCTGCCGCCGGGGAATCTTTGGCGGCGGGCGAAGTGGCCGGCCGTGCTCTTCCTGGCGACTTGCCTGTCGACCGCGTGGGTCGGGGCGACGCTCTGGCAGCCGTTGCTGGCCTTGACGCTGGTGTCGATCGAGGGGTCGATCGGGTTGCGGCAGCTGCTGTTGGAGAACTGGCAGACTGGGCTGGCTTACATGCTCTGCGTGATCGGCGTGTTGCTGCTGCACGAAATGGGGCATTACATCGCAACGCTGATCTATCGCGTGCCGGCCACGCTGCCGATCTTTTTGCCGTTTCCCTTCAATCCGATCGGGACGCTGGGAGCCGTGATCGCGATGCAGGGGCAGGACGCGGACCGGAAGCAGATTTTCGACATTGGGATCGCGGGGCCGCTGGCGGGGCTGGTCCTTGCCGTGCCGCTGGCCGTGCATGGAGTCAGCCAGCTGGAGCTGACGATGCCGCCGGGTGGCGAGCTGGGTTTGCGCAGCCCGCTGTTGCTGGACTGGCTGATTCGCTGGTACGAAGTGCCTGGCTATCATGGGCAATCGGTCTGGCTTTCGCAGCTCAATCCGTCCTTCGCGGCGGCTTGGGTGGGGCTGCTGATCACCGGGCTGAACATGATGCCGATCGGCCAGTTCGATGGCGGACATGTGACCTACACGCTGTTCGGAAAATTTGCCTACCCGATCGCCGACGCGGTGGTCGTGCTGGCCGTGGCGTTCATGGTTTACTGGCAGTCGTATTTTCTCGTGCTGATGCTGGTGCTGTTGCTGATCGTCGGCACGCGGCATCCGCCGACGCGCGATGACCGGGTGCCGCTCGGACCGGTGCGCTGGGGGCTGGGGCTGGCTTCACTGGTGATCCCGGTGCTCTGTTTTCCGCCGCTGGTGTTTGAGTTCAGGAGTTGACTGAGCCGACGGCGCTAGCCGCGGGTTCCGGCTGGCTTGCTTGAACACACGAACCTCGGGCTGGCAGCGTTGATTCGGGAAAACCCCGGAACCCGCGGCTGGCGCCGTCGGCTCAATTTGTTCTCGAGGAGTTTCGATGGCGCGACCGATAACGCTGTTTACCGGGCAGTGGGCTGATTTGCCGTTGACCCGGATGGCCGAGCTGACGGCGGCGATGGGCTATGACGGCCTGGAGCTGGCTTGTTGGGGCGACCACTTCGATGTCGCGCGGGCCAATGCCGAAAGCGGATACTGCGACGGTCGGCGCGAGCTGCTGGCGAAGCACGGCCTCGTCTGTCGCGCGATCAGCACCCACCTCGTGGGCCAGGCCGTTTGCGACAACATCGACGCGCGGCACCAGGCGATCTTGCCGCCGCATGTCTGGGGCGATGGGCGGCCAGCTGGAGTCAACCAGCGGGCGGCGGAAGAGCTGAAGGCGACGGCGCGGGCCGCAAAGAAGCTGGGCGTCCAGGTGGTCAACGGCTTCACGGGCTCGCCGATCTGGCACCTGCTCTATTCGTTCCCGCCCGTGCCGCCGGCGATGATCGAGGACGGCTACAAGCGCTTCGCCGACGCCTGGAACCCGATCCTCGATGTGTTTGGCGAATGCGGCGTCACGTTCGCGCTCGAAGTCCACCCGACCGAGATTGCGTTTGACATCGTCACGGCCGAACGCTGCCTTGCGGCGATCAACCGGCGGCCCGAGTTCGGGTTCAATTTTGATCCCAGCCACCTGATCTGGCAGGGGATCGATCCGGTGGAGTTCATCCGCGCGTTTCCGGACCGGATTTATCACTGCCATATCAAGGACGCGATCCGGACGCTCAACGGCCGAAGCGGCATCCTGTCGAGCTATCTCGGCTTTGGTGATCCGCGGCGGGGTTGGGATTTCCGCTCGCCGGGCCGGGGCGAAGTCGATTTCGAAGAAATCATCCGGGCCCTCAACCAGATCGGCTACGACGGGCCGCTTTCGGTGGAGTGGGAAGATTGCGGAATGGACCGCGAGTTTGGGGCGCGCGAGGCCTGCCAGTTCACCCGCCGGCTGCAGTTCACGCCCAGCAATGTCCAGTTCGACGCGGCGTTCGAGAAAAAGTGAACCGCAACGCGCTAGCGGCGGGTTTCCGGGGGACTGGTATCGGGATTCCCGCACCACAACGACATGCGAGAAAACTCCTGCACGTTTTCCTACTCCTGCTCGGCCTCGTACTCCTCAATCGACAATCCGGTGGATCGAGTCCGATTACGAGTCCGAGTACCGACCCAAGGGTCTGAGTACGAGTACGAGTTGTTCAGACCTCGGCGGTTGAGTATGAGACCGACGAGTTATCAACCAACGGCCAGCCAGGTGCCGCATTGATCAGCATGACGGGACAGGTCCGGCTGCGGCGCGATGGGGTGACCGGGACGATTGTGCTCGATCATCCCGCGCGGCTCAACGCGCTGACGCCGGGGATGCTGGCCGGGATTCGGGATGGGCTGAACGATTTTCACACCGACTCGCGGGTGCGGGTTGTCGTGCTGACCGGTGCGGGGGAATCGTTTTGCAGCGGGACCGATCTGAACACGCTGGTTCCGGCGGCGAGCCCCGAGGCGGTGCCCGAAGAATTGCCCGACGACATCGCGCTCTTGCAGGAGCTGGTCGAACAGCTGCTCCGCTATCCGAAGCCCCTGATCGCGGCCGCGCATGGCTGGGTGGCCGGGAGCGGATTGACCCTGGCCCTTGCCTGCGATTTCGTGATCGCCAGTGAGGGGACACGGTTCTGGTTGCCGGAGACCAGGCTGGGGCTCAGTCCGGCGATGTCGATTCCGCTGCTGGTCTGGCGCGTGGGTGGCGCGCGGGGTGCCGCGCTGACGTTGTCGGGCGAGCCGCTGGACGCGGCCGAAGCCTGGCGGATCGGCCTGGTACACGAACTTCAGCCGCCCGATCTGGTCTGGGCGCGGGCCAACGCCCTGGCTGTCCAGTTGGCAGCCGGCGCGGTTGAGTCGCTGCTGTTGACGAGGCGGATGCTCTATGAAACGGCGGCCGAGCCGCTCTTCACGCAGCTGGGGGTCGCGGCGGCCTACATGGCGGCGGCCCGGACGACGGCGGCCGCGGCGCAGGGGATCAGGTCGTTTCTGTCGCGCAAGCAAGATGCGGCCGGTTAGCCACCGAGTTCCCGGCGCAATGGCAGGCGGCCCGCATGGCGTTTGGGGTTTGTCCGCCTGGGAAATGCGGCGGACGTGTCGATCGCCGGTCGCGCGAGTCTTTCGCCGCGGCTCCGCGATCGCGATTCCGACCAGATGCAGGTCCTGCACTTCAATCGGCCCTGGCCCGTCGAGTACAACCTCTCGCGGAAGCTGCCCGAGTCGGTTGGCGCGCTGGACGGATTTTCACCGTCCTCGATTTGAACCGGTCTGCAACCCCAGCCTTCGCGCGTGCCCCTCGCGCACTGGTTCTACGTCGTCGCCCTCGCGGCGATTCTCGTCAGCAGTCTGGTTCGGCGGATCTAGCTCCCGTCCGGACCTTCAGTGGACCGCAGGGCGCTAGCCGCGGGTTCTTCGAAGCATCCGAAAAGTCCAGCTCTTGAAAATATGTCACCAAATGGTGACATATTTGGACTCAGGCCGGTGGGACAGCCATGACCATTCAGCGTGTCGTGTGCGTGGTGCGATCACTGGCAGGCATTGCGGGTCCAGCGTCATGGTGCCGCAAGTGTCCGGAAGTGTGGATGCATCCAGATCGGTGCGAGGGGCAGATCGCGGATCAGCTTTCGGCGTTCGGCCTGGGGAATGGTTCGCCGAAGATGGGCGAGGCGTTCAGGCGTGATGTGTTCCTTGCCCAGATGCCGGAACGCCTGGATCACCAGTCCGCTCAACCGGCCCGAGGCGGCCATGTTGCGCGGAGTCGTGTGGCGGAGCTGAATCGTGGTGGCTCCGACTTTGACGGAACGGCCCGGGCCCTCCGTCAGAAAGACGACTCGTGCCGGAACCTGTTCGGATAGCCCAAGCAGATTGGTCGCATACGCATCGGCAGGTTGCAGCCTGATCCGGTCCCGACCGGCCAGCGCTTTGGCGATCGCTTCGATGGTGGGCAGCAGTTCGCCGAGCAAAGGATGGGTTTTGGGCTGGTAGTACATCCCCCGCGCGATGCGGCGGATTTTTCCTGCCCTGTGAAGCCGGAAAAGTGCCTGATCGATGGACCGCCGGTTTCCAAGGTCGAGGAAATCTCCGGGGGTAAACACCGTTCCCCGCCCTGACCGGCGAAACCGGGCAAGGACCGTGCTGTCGACGCTCTGGGGCGATTTGTTTCGAGCCATTCTGTAAGAAATAGCAGCATGTTTTTCTTACAGAATCAAGCTTGACCCGGCGGAAATGCTGCACAGTTCCACAAGACTCTTCTGTCAGGGAGAAAAAACATCCCAATGGCCTCACCGCCCGAGCAGCCCCTTCAGGGCTTCCAGAGTCGCGCCGCTTCTTCGGTGTCGGGCCAGTGAGAAACAGCTTCTGGCGATTGGTCGCCGATGTGATAGTTGTGGCACGTCGTGCAAGCGTCCGGTGTTCCGCCGGGGCGGTGACAGGCGGTGCAGTTGGCGAGTGAGACGGGCTGGAGTCCGGATGCGTTGATAAAACTGGCGGAGGGAGATTCTGCGCGCGGCGGCCACGAAGTCAATCGTGTTGGAACGCGCGCCCATCCGGCAGGATCGGACCGGAGCAAAGGGTGACAGGACTCGCAATCGGCGACGATTGTGTGCGGATGGTGGTCGAAGCGGGTAAAGGTCCGGAACACGGGATCGCGGTGCGGATCGGTCCAGCAGACGGCGTCGGATACGGGGTCGTGACGTGGCTGATGACAGAGGGCGCACTGGCCTGGGCTGGTGGCCGCTGTGAACTGGCTGCGAAAGAGGGTCAAGTGCCGCGATTCGCCTTGGCGGGCCGGGGTCCGGACCAGCCATTCCAGCCAGGCTTGAGTCTGGTGGTCGGCGTGGCCAGCGGGTGGACGCGAAAGGGTCAGCCGCCGGGAATCTGCTTGCCAGGCAGAAGGCGCGCTCGTTGCAGAAGGGGCGGCGCTTTCGGCCGAAGAACTCTCACTCAACGAAAAAGGGCGGGCCGCTGGCAGTTTCTCAGGCTGGTTTGCAGCCTGCGGGGGTGACGCGTTCCGGGGGGGGCGTCGGGATGCCAGGTTTTCGGCCAGCCCTGTGTTCGGGAGCTGGTGAGCGGGTTGAGCCTGGGGTTGTCCGCCGTCCGTTGCGAGCTGTCCCGCAAGCGGATTGGTGGCCAGGAGTTCGCCGGTGTGCTGGGCCGGTGATGGAGTCGTTCGCCCGTCCTGCTTTGATTCGTCATCCACAGCCGCCCGGCTGGACTCGCCCGCTGGAAACGCCTGCTGCACCATTTGATCCGAAGGGCGCGAAGTCTCCGCGAGCGCGTCGGTTGCCGGTTGTTCGTGGGCGCCGCGGTCCGCCCCGGTTGCGGTTCCTCCGGTCGCAATGAGTTGGCGGGCTGGGTTCTCCGCCAGCAGATCTTCATCCTGAATCGCGCGGTGGAACAGGGGGGCAGCGTCGCTGAGGGCTAAGGGCCTATCCCAAAACCGGCAAGACAAAGGGTCAGACCCCAAACTACTCCGAAGACTGCGCGGTTTGGCGTCAGACCCTGCCGGTTCTGGGATAGGCTCAAAGTTTGCCGGTTGTCCGGATGGTCCCGCCCCGCCGGCAGTGCCGGATGGCATCCACGGCCCGAGCCACTGGCGAAACACGTCGGTCTCGATCCCAAGGCCAGCTTCGCGAACCAGCCGCTTCATCGCGGCATCAGCCGGCATTCCAGTCGCGGCCGCAATCCGGCGCGCCACGGCTTCACCGCCCGAGTTCGACAGCTCGTCGAGCAGCCGGAGGAGACCCGCCGCGAAGCGGCCTCCGGTCGCCACATCGCTTGCCGAGCCGGGATCCAGGTCGGCGAACTCAAAGCCGTCCGGCAACTCCCGCAGCAGCGGCTCGAGCTCGGCATCGCCCGCCAGCAACAGCCGCATCAGGGGCGGCAGCCTGCCATCAAAGCCGCCCCGCGCCTGTTCCGGCCAGCGCTGCAGTGCGGTCCCGTTCGCACCCAGCGCGTTCAGGTCGAGCATCGGAACGGCCACCAGCTCCAGCCCGGACCGCTGGCTCGTTATGATCGCGTCGGCGTGACAACTCGCGCAGGCCGAATCAAAGTTCGCGGTCAGCCGCACGTTGCCCGCTGCATCGGCCGGATGGCAGCTCTGGCAGTCGAATGTCCGGTTGGCAGCCGCGAAATGTTTCAGGCCGTGGGAAGCATGGTCGAACCGGATGGTCGAAGTCTCATCCGGAACGGCCAGCGCGAAGTCGGGATGGCCGTCGCCCAGACTGTTGAACTGCCGCACATGACAGGCTTGGCACTGCGCGTCGGTCAAGGCAGAAAGGCTGACGTCCGCCCCGCGATGTTCGCGATGACAGACGCTGCAGGCCAGTTCCGCTCCCGACGAATGGCTGGCCAGCCGCGCGGGCACCTGGCCAGGCTGCAGGCTGGCGTTGATGGTCTGCCGCGTGAGCTGTTCGAGCAGGTTGGAGTCAACATTGTGGGCAAAACGGGAGTGCGTTTCTCCCAGCGAACGGTCGTGACACTTCAGACAGAGGCCGGATTGGCAATCCGCCGCGGCACCACTCTCCTGGCCCGCAACGAGAGATGCGAACCAGCCCGCGACGGGCTGCGAGCCAGCCTCATGGCAAACGGCGCAGCGTTCGCCTTCCAGTCCCCCCAGAATCCGGGCGTGGCTGCTGATCAGCGGCCCGGGGGCCAGAAAGTCATTCCGCCAGCCGGAGTTCAGCACGACCAGCAGGCCGCCCAGAACAAACCCCAGCATCGCCAGCACAAGCACACCCCGCGCGGCGCGGACCGACTGGCTCGCAACCATCAGCGACTCTTCGTTCTCGTCAACTCCCGGCAACGGCCGCACTTCCGCCTCATCCGGCCGATGCCACGGGTCTCTTGAAAGTAGAGCAATTGTCCCAATTGCTCCGCGCGCAGTGTTTTCACCCGACGTGGCGGCACAGTTTCCGCTTTTTGGGTCCGGGCCAATGGGCTCAGTTGCTCCCCGCACACCGTTTTCAGATGTGGCTCCGGACTGCCTGGCTTCATCCCTTGCTGACGAGCAATTGGGGACAATTGCTCTACGTTCCCCTATTCCCTTCATCCCCGGCCTCCCGCGAAGGCCACCACCATCACAACATGCAACGTCGCCAGGACCAACAGCACACCCGTCAGTGCCAGATGCCCGACCAGCCACCACTTCAACCGACCCTGGATCGCGCGGTGATAGTCGAGGTCATCCTTTTCCCGGACGACCTGCATCAGCTCGCGGCTGGCCGTCCGTTCAGGTTCGGTCAGGTACCGGTCGAGTGCCCGGATGCCGGCCACGATCCGTTTGCACTGCCGGGCCGACGGCGCAAGCTGAAAGGCCATGGACCGGGGCAGCTGGAAGAAAGCGGCGACGTGGTTGACGTAGTGCCGGGCCAGGGTTGTACCCGATCCCTGTCCCGCGATCTGCCAGGACTTCGCGGCCAGCCTGGCGCGAAGCAATGGAACATGTTCATAGACGACTTGTTGCGCCACGCTGGACAACCGGCCCGGCAGCAGCCGCGAGATCACCAGTCCGTAAACACCGCTGGCACCTGTCAACAGAAACGACACGGCCAGCAGGCGTTCGAACATTCCGTTGGGCCAGCTCCAGCCAACATGCAGGCCGAACAGCACCAGCGCCGCAATCCCGCACCAGGCGTGCAATTGCATCCAGCAGGAAGCCGTCCCCAGCCAAGCCACGCCAGGAAACAGCTTTCGCAGGCGGAATCCGGCGAGAAAAACAACGACAGCGCCGAGCACTTGGCCCGAAAGCCAGCTGCCGTGTCCCAGTCGCTGGTCGAGCCAGCGTGTTCCCAGCACGCAGGCCGCGACAAGTCCAGTCGTCGCCAGCGCCGACCAACCCCGGCGTGCCCAGAAGCCGCCCCGGCTGATTGGTCGGACTGGCTTGCTCAGGCGACTCATCCGTTGATCCACTCCTGAAGCGGACCGGGCGACGTCAGGTCAACGCGAATCAGGGCATCATGCGGACAAGCCCGCTGACAGGCCGGCCCGCCCTGCCCTTCGATGCACAAGTCGCACTTGGCGGCCTTGAGCACCGGCAATCCGGTCTCGCGGGCCAGCACCGGCTTCCCGGCGCGGTCCATCAGCGGCGTCATCTGGATGTTGGAATAGGGGCAGCTGGTGGCGCACGTGCCGCAGCCGATGCAAGTCCGGTCGTTGATCGTGATCAGCCCACGATTGCTGTCCCGCGCGATGGCTCCGGTCGGACAGCCGATCATGCAGACCGGATCGGCACAGTGCATGCATGCCTGGGCGAACATCCACTGCCCGTGAGTCAGGCCCTGGCGCAGAAACCGCGGTGTGCCTTCGTGTGTCGCCGCGCAGGCCCGCACGCAGTCGTCGCAGCGGGTGCAGCGGTTGAGATCGATCACCATCGCTTCGGTGCCATTCATCAGCCGCTGCTGGACGATGGTTTCCAGCAAGCCGGTCTCGAGGCCTTTTTTCCGTCCGACCAGCCGCCGTGTTCCCGATCCGCCGGTCGCATCTTTTTTAAGGGGAGCAAGCGGGGGAGGCAGTTGGGCCGGATCGAGTCCGGGCCGGATCGCTCGTTCAAACAGGCCAGCCGGAATCCGCAACATGTCGGTGTAGCCAGTTGCCCGCAGGCTCAATTGCCACGGCCGCTGTTCTCCGGTCCGGCAGTTGTGAACCAGCTCGCGCAATCCGAACACGCCACCGCGGCCGAGGTATTCGATCGTCTGTTCGCCGTTGCCGTGCAGCCGCGTCACCCGGGCGAATCCGTTGCGGATAAGAAGCAGGCTTTCGCAATAGTCGCCCTGCCGCGCGATCAGGGGCTCGGCCAGAATCCGCCCGGCAATGTCGCTCTGGGCCGTCGAGCGCCAGTTCTGCGTCCATTGCATCGCGCCATGGGACTCGAATTCGACGCCCGCCGCGATCAAGTGAACCGTCTCGGGCGGAAATCCCCGCAACAGTGGCGTCTCGCGGAGGTGAGTCTCGAGACTCCGTTCGCGATAGAGCTGGTCGATATGCTGTCGCAGGGCCGCATCGCGCTGCATCAAGTCGCGCAGGCCCTGCCAGCGGATTTCGAGCGCCGTCGCGGCCCCGGCCGCGATCACGCTGACACTGCGGGGCGCGCGATTGATCGCCGCAAGCTCACCGAAGATCTGCCCGGTCTCCAGCACCTGCCGCTCGCCGCGAGCCAGGATTGCCGGCACATCCTGGACGAACATCCGGGGCCCGGTCGATGATTCCCGGACACCTGTTTTGCCACTCAATCCCGGACCGGAATTTTCGTCGGCTTGCGCAAGCCCGATCAGCAGCTGCAGCCGGGCCAGCCAGCCGTCGGTCCGCTGTCCGGCCGCGTGTTCTTCATCGCCGCCAGGCGCTCCCATCACGACGTCCAACCGGCCATCGAGCAGCAGGAAAGCACTGTTGCCATAGTCGCCCTGGCGAAAGACCACATCACCCGGCTGGTACTCCACCAGCCGGCAATCGTTGGCGAGAATTCCCGCGAGCGGCAACGACGGAGAGAACGCCGCCGGATTCATCCGGCAAAACGGGTCGCGCCCCAGCAACGTCGCTACCTGTTCCGGAGCGAGTCCGTCGCCAAACGGTTCGCTCCAGCGCTGGGGCCGGTCGATGCGGGTGGATGGGATGGTCAATGACGGATTGGAGAGTTTTGTGTTGATGGAACGACAGCTCACCCAACGCCTGGACTGATACAACGGCGAACTATTTTGAGCCTGAGGCGCTAGCCGATTTCCCTGGGTGTGAGTTAGCGATTGAATCAGCGTTCCCGGCTAGCGCCTCAGGCTCACTTTGTGTCAGGCCACCTCCCGCCGTTTTTGTTGCGCGTCACCGTTTCCAGGTTTCGGGTCCCGGCAAAAACTGGTCTACCGCGGCCAGCGTGGTCCCGTCGCGTTGCGTTGCGAATTCGCTTCCTGCCGCGGCGATCTGGTCGGCGATTGCGTTCAGCTGTTGGGCGTTGCCGGTTCGCAGTTCGGCCGACGCGAACGCGACCAGGGCCTTGTGTACCAGCGGATCGCTCAGCTGATTCTGCAGTTCCATCAGCTTCGTGGCTGTCGCGGCCGCGCGATTGGCAACGGTCAGCCCATAGGGTGCTTTCACCGTTGCCCTGGCGGTGGCTCGCGTGTTGTATTCCAGCCCGGCGAGCAGCCCGCAGACGTGCATCACGCGCAGACGCCCGGCGTTTGATTCAGCATTGCGCAGGCCGGCGCTGCGGACGAAGTTGTGCCGGACCAGGCCTTGCGACCAGGCGACCAGTTCGAATCCCTCACTGCCAGCCTTGTGGCCGCCTGCGTTGACCAGCCGCTCTTCCGGGACGGTGTGACAGTTGAGGCAGCTGCTGGCGATGAGATAGAGGTTGCGGGTGTTGCGCATCCCGGTGGCTTCACTCCGCGCCAGCCGCTCGGCGCGGTGGGCCGGACTCTCTGAATCGTGAGTGACTCCCGGCCCGCCATAGTCGTTATGGAGGGCCAGCCAGTCGCGCGCCGCACCGTGGCAGGACTCGCAGGAGATACCGGCGATGGGCCGCGTTTTTCCATCGGGCTGATCCTGCATCGTGAAGTGGCAACGGATGCAGAGGTCGTTTCGCTTGACGCTGGTCATTCCCAGCCGTGAGGTGATTTCCTGGGCGCGTGGATCGCGGGCCAGCGACTCAAACGTCTGGTGATGGGGCGTCGTCTGCCAGGTGGCGACTTCGCTGCCGTGACATTTCGCGCAGGAATCGGCACCAAGGACTTTCGCCGGATGGCATTGGGGCGGCAACTGGGCGAGGGCGGGACGCAAGCCCACACTGCCCGATGCCAGGGCCACCCACAGCAGCCACAACGCAATTCCTTGATTTCTCACGCGTCAGGCCTCCACTTCCACCGGACCGTCGGGCTGGGCGATGCAGGCCAGGCAGTAGCCTGGGTCGATTTCGGCCGAGGGCTTCTCGCGATAGCGGACCTTGCCCTTGAGCAGTCGCACGGCGCACGATCCGCAGCTCCCGGCCCGGCAGCCCGAGCTGATCTCCACCGAGATCGTCTCGGCCAGCTCGAGGATCGATCGTTCCTGGTCGTTCAGTTCAATCTGCCTGTCGGAAAGGCTGAAGCTGACGGGTACGGCCTCGGCCAGCAGACCGCCTGGCACTTTGTCATCCGTTGCAACAGCAGGCTTGGCCACCGGGATTGAAGCCGGGCCAAAGGCTTCCCTGAGAATCCGTTCCGGCGGCACGCCCCATTCCAGCAGGCCCGCAACCAGCCCCTGCATGAAGCCAGGCGGTCCGCAGAGACAGAACTGAAACTTGCGGTGGGGCAGCAACTGCTGGAGGAGGCCAATCGAAACCTGACCCTGAATCTGGTATTCGCGACCTTGCGCGTCGTCCGGCAACGGATGCGAATAGCAGTTGACCAGCGAAAGGCTGCGAGTCGATGCAGCGAGCTGGGCCAGCCGTTGGCGAAAGATGTGTTCGGCGCTGTTGCGGTTGCCGTAGAGCAACACGATCTGCCGGGTCGACTGGCGGGCGATCAGCTCTTCGATCATGCAGAACAGTGGCGTGATTCCGACGCCAGCGGCGAGCATGACCAGTGGCGCTTCGCTGGAAGGGTCGAGCACGAAGTCGCCTAGCGGCGCGCGGGCCTCGACCAGGTCGCCGACCATCAACTCGTGGTTGATGTGATGGCTGACTGAAAGGGCGGATGCCTTCGTGCCGTCCCGCGCGACGGCTTTGACCGTCAGCCGATAGCGGTTGTCGTGGACCGGTGCGGACAGGCTGTAGCAACGCGTGAGCGACTTCGGGCTGCCGCCGGGTTTGAGCTGGATGGTGAGGTACTGGCCGGGCTGAAATGCGGCGATCGGTTTGCCATCGACCGGTTCAAGCCAGACCGACGTGGCGTTGGCCAACTCGCGCTGCAATGACGCGACGCGGAATCGTCGCCAGCCCGACCAGCCCGCGTTCTGAGCGTTTGCGACAAGCCCGGCCGGAGCTGTTGCCTGGCGGGCGTCTGCCCGATCCAGGACCCGCCTTGCGCCGGCCTGCCAGGCAAGAAAATGCCGGCGCGTCAGGAGCGCCGCGTTCCACGCCTGCCAGCTCCAGGCAGCGAGAATCAGGGGCAACGGCAGGCAAAGCCCGATGCCCAGAATGGTGAAAAGAGTCGGCAGCACTTCCTTGTCCTTGCCGTTGCCGATACCCGCCGCCGGCCATCCCTGATTGGCGCGCGAAGGGGCCTTCGATTCGTCCGTCATCCAGTCGCATCGACTTGCCCCGTGGGTCCCCCGCATTCGGCGTTGGGTTGTAGCGGTTACACCGCGCCTGCCGGTCAGGAAAAGACGTAGGGTGGGTCGAGTCATCGAGACCCACCGTTGGCAATCGGGCAATCTGGCAATCGGGTTTCGCGTCGGGTGGGTCCCGAAGACTTGACCCACCCTACGGACTACGGACCACCGACTATTGCCGGTCAGGAAGAGTCTGGCGTAGGGTGCGTGAAACGCTCCACTTGCACGGCCATTGCAAACCTTCACCCGTCGCCAATTGCCCGCAGCAGCTCAAACGTAAAAATTCCCGAGGCATGCCCGTCGCTGAAACGGATCCGATAGCCGTAGTTGCCCGCCGGTTCCATCTGCTCGATCCGCAGCGGCATGATTTCCGCGGCCGACAGGACGGGCAGTCGACCTGGTGGCAAGGCTTCCCGGCCAGCCTGTTTTTCCCTGCAGGTCGCACAGGGGCAGGCGTCGCGAAGCAGCCTCGCACGCAACTGCTGGATCAGGCCATCGCTCCACCCGATTTGGAGGCCGGCATCGCCGAGCCGTTCGAGGCTGACAGGCTGAACCGGTTCAAGGGCGCTCATGGACCCGCCACTTCGGCAACGACAGCTCGCGGACCGGTGCGGGCGAGAGCGTCCACAGCTTCCACAAACCGGTCGACTTCTTCCGCCAGGTTGTAGTGGACCATCCCGGCCCGGATCATTCCCTCGCGCTCCAGCCCCGCCTGGCGGACGAACTCGAACGCGTAATAGTTGCCACTCCAGATCTGGAAACCCTGCTCGCCCAGCTCCCTGGCAAGCCGACGGGTCGAGTAGCCGTCAATCGTGAATGCCACGGTAGCCAGCCGGTCGGCGGCTCGTGAGCGATCCCTGATTCCGTAAACGCGCGCATTGGGGATGCGGCTCAAGCCATCCACCATTCGCCAGACCAGGGCCGACTCATAGGGTTCAATCGTTTCGTAGCAGGTCCGCAACGCAGCACGGCGGTCGGGGCCGCCGGCACTTCCGGTGGCTCGACCGATTCCGGCAAGGTAGTCCACGCAGGCCGTTGCTCCCGCAAACAGCTCGAATGCCGGCGTCCCCAACATCCAGCGCCAGGGCAGCTCATTCGATGATGGCCGAAGCTTGGCTGGCTTAAGGGCCTCCAGCCGCCCAGCCCGGCCCCATAGCACGCCGAGATGTGGGCCGAAAAACTTGTAGGTCGAACAGAGCAGCCAGTCGCAGCCCCATGCTCTCACATCAATCAGCCGGTGCGGCGCGAAATGGACCGCGTCGAGCAGGACTTCCGCACCGGCTGCCCTGGCGAGGCGGACAATTTCCTGAAACGGATTGACGCCGCCTGTCGCATTGCAAGCGCAGCTGACCGCGACCAGCCGCGTTCGCGGGGAAAGCACGGACCGCAGTTCGTCCAGGTCGACCAGAAAATCTTCGCCGCGATAAGGCACCAGCCGGATTGTTGCGCCGGACTCCGCGGCCGCCTGCTGCCACGGTGCCACGTTGGCGTCGTGGTCGGTGGCCGTGACCACGACTTCATCGCCCGGCTGCCACTCCCTGGCCAACGCCCTGGACAATGGGTAGACCAGCGACGTCATGTTAGGGCCGATCACGATTTCGCGACCATCATCCGCGCCGACGAAATCGGCCAGTGCCGTACGGGCTTCCAGCGCCATCGCGTCAACCTCCTGGCTGAGCGCGAAGGTCCCGCCGTGGTTGGCGTTGCAGTGCAACAGGGCGTGGCTGACGGCGTCGGCTACCTGCTGCGGCACCTGCGTGCCCGCCGGACCGTCAAGAAACACGGCGGGGCGGTCTCCGTGCTTCCGGTTGAGCCCCGGGAACTGCTTACGGCAGCATCGCGCGGCGGCATCGTCAAAGGTCTTCATCGCTGATCCACAAACCGTCGGGATTTGCCTTCACTGCGAGGCAAGCTGCCGGGCGGAACGGAAACGACTTCCGTTCGCAGGCCCAGCCGCAGCCGCAGTTCCTGTTCGACGCGTTCGGGCCGGCCGAGCCGGTCTTCGACTTCTATGCGCAGCTGGTCAAGTTGTCCGTCGCGCCAGACCGTCGCGCGATACTCCACGATTTCCGGAAAACCGTGCAGAATCTGATCGAGGGCCGACGGAAAAACATTCACGCCCCGAACCACCAGCATCTGGTCGGCCCGACCCAGCACTCCGCCTTCGAGGAACACAAACTTCCGGTCGCCATGTCCGGCGAAGCGCGGCCGGACGAGGTCGCCGGTCCGGTAGCGAATCACCGGCGCCCCCCAGCGGCCGAGCGAGGTCAGCACCAGTTCCGCCAGTTCACCGTCGGACGCGGGCAGGCCTGAATCGACCGCGATGAACTCGGCGATAAACTCGCTTTCAATCACGTGCAGGCCCCTGCCCCGGCGGTCGCCGACGCCCCAGGGGCCGACTTCGCTCGCGCCGCCGTGGTCGGTGACTTTGGCCTGCCAGAGCGACTCAATCCTTTGCCGCGTCGCGGGCACCGATCCGCCCGGTTCGCCCGCCACCACGATCCGCTGGATCCCGCACCTGGCCAGATCAGTACCGGCTTCGGAAGCCACGCTACCCAGGTGCAGGGCATAGCTGGGCGTGCAAAAAATCGCCGTCGCACCACTCGACTGGAGCAGATCGATCCGCGCGCGGGAACTGAGTCCGCCCGACGGAATTGCCAGCCCGCCCCGCGCGACGATGGCATCGAACGCGCTCCAGAAACCAATGAAGGGACCAAAACCAAACGCAAGGAAGCATCGGTCCCCCGCCCCAATCCCGGCCGCATCCAGCACAAACTGCCAGGTCGCTACCCACCAGGCCCAGTCTTCAGCCGTGTCGAGCACGACCAGCGGCTGTCCCAGGGTGCCCGACGTCCGGTGGTAACGCACATAGCGTTCAACCGGCCAGGTCAGGTTGACCGGCAAGTGATGCTGATGATCGCTGCCGTTCAGGTCGGACTTGGCTGTGAAAGGCAATCCGGCCAGTTCTTCCAGGCTCGCCAGCTGTAGCGACTCCTGCCCCAGACGTTTGCGGTAGAACTGGTTGGCCGGGAGAATCGCGGCCAGCATCCGGTTGAGCCGCTGGAGCTGCCACGCCGCCAGTTCAGCCGGCGGCAATTGCGAAAGCCGTTCCCGCTCGGCACTCGCGGCCGCGGCATGTCCATCCATATGTGCCGGAATTTGTTCCATCATGGCGGCCCTTTGATTCCGAAATCCGTGAGCCGTTATTCCGTACGGTAATCCGATGGCCTTTCACGCCCAGCACGTCCGCGCCGCCCTGGTCCAGCTCAAGAAACGCGACCCGGTCCTGCGCGACCTGATCCGGCGGGTCGGGCCGTTTACCTTGCGGGCCAAAAGCGACCATTTCGGGATGCTGGTCCGCTCCATTGTATCGCAGCAGATTTCCGTTGCGGCGGCCCGGACCATCCTGAAGCGGCTGACTGATTCACTTGATCCCGACGGCCTCTGCCCGCACCGGATCAGCCGGCTCGATCAGGCGAAGCTGCGCACCGTCGGGATTTCAGGCCAGAAGGCCGGCTACCTGCTCGATCTGGCCAACAAGGTCAATGATGGCACGGTCGACCTGAAACGGCTCGCGCGGGCCAAAGACGACGCTGTCATCGATGGCCTGACTCAGATCAAGGGGATCGGTGTCTGGACCGCCCAGATGTTCCTGATCTTCAGCCTCGGCCGGCTGGATGTCCTGCCCGTCGGCGACCTTGGCCTGAAGAAGGCAGTCCAAAATCTGTGGGCGCTCAAAGAACTGCCCGATCCGGCAGAACTGGAGTCAATGGCCGCTCCGTGGCGTCCCTACACTTCAATCGCGACCTGGTACCTCTGGCGTTCGCTGGACAACGGAACGCCGGGTGGGTGAGTCTGAGCAAGCGCGTTGAGGGCAATCTTCCGCATCGTAGAACACATCGGGCCGGCATGCGTTGCTTTCATCGGCCACTCCGGAAATAACATGTCACCAAATGGTGACATGTCTGCGGATTTTGACCTGCGGGCAGATATTCTGGGGACCACGGTGACTCGTGGTAACTGGACCTGTCCCCGTATAATTCACGCCGGGAGCCCTGTTCATTCTTTCCGGCTCCCTCCCCCTGGCAGCCCGGAGAAAAAGGCATCCCAGTCCGGTCGGCCATTGCGTCAACGTGGCTCGCAGTTGCTCGCGCCCTTTGTTCTCCGGGCGGCGTGTGGGGAGCGACCAACGAACATTTCCGGCTCCCTCCCATTGGCGGCCCGGAGAAACCGGTTTCTTGGCCCTGTCGGCATTTGCATCAACGTGGCTCGCAG
>JANOFL010000212.1:0-2265 GCA_031405895.1 Planctomycetota bacterium | reverse complement strand
CGCCCGGCCCCTGCGTATCTGTCTGCATGAAGGGAACGCCAGACCGGCCAGTCAGGCTGGGGCCGAACCCGCAAGAAACAAAACGACACAAGGACTCAAGCCATGTTCCGCAAAATCACCTCCGTAGCCCTGATCGCCTGCCTCGTTGCCAGTGGATTCGCCCTGAATGCCGACCCCGTCGGTGGTGCCAAGGAAAGTTACACCTCCGTAGAAGCCAATGCGACCGACGTCTATCAGATGGAATGCTACGGCGAAGAAGCGACCGCGATCCGGATTGACGGCGACAACGACACCGACCTCGACCTGTATGTCTACGACTGCAACGGCAACCTGATTGTCTCCGGCGAATCGTACTCGGACTACGAAGAAGTGGTTGTGACGCCCTTCTACCGCCAGACGCTGACGGTCAAAGTGGTCAATCGCGGCGGAGTCTACAACCGCTACGCCCTCAACGCCTGGTGAACCGGAATCGCTAAGGGAATTGACTCCGCCGCCGAGCTGAACTCCTGACGGACTGAACCCCCAAAGCACAGCACGCAGCCCCGAAACCTCCCCTGCTCCGCCAGCCGGCCCCCGCACCAGGGGGCCGGTTTTTGCGCGAAGCGAAACCAGCCGGCGGCCCGCGAACCGGGCCAATTTCGACCTGGAGCCTATCCCAAAACCGGCAGGAGAAGGGGTCAGACCCCGCCGGTTTTAAAACCAGAAACAGCCATTCAAAACACGCAGCCAACCGGTCTGGTGATTGCAGTTGACCGGCGCAGAGGGAAAATAGAGATGGGTTCCGCGGATTGTTGGCCGTTACCATTGCCTGTCGCGCGACTGTTGGTCGCGGCGCGGCCAGCCGCCGAACCGCGCCCGGCCCGATCCCGCATGGACGAAACCCGCGTCTCGCTGCTGAAACGAGTCCGTGATCCCCGCGATCACGAAAGCTGGCGCGAATTCCACGAACTGTACCGCCCGCTGTTGCTCAACTTCGTCCGGGCCCGTGGCATCGGCGACCAGAGTTCGGCCGAGGACGTGGTTCAGGAACTGCTGTTCAGTCTTTCCCGGCGGCTGCCCGAGTTCGACTTCAACCAGCAGCGAGGCCGGTTTCGGACTTACCTCTGGCAGGCGGCGAACAACGCCGTCGCCACCTGGCACCGCCGCAATGGCCGCCACCAGCAGGCGGTCGAGCTGGATGCCGACTCGCGGATCAACAACCTTGCGGAGAACCCCGCTGCCGAACCGGACAAGGAGTTCGTCGAGGAACTTCGCAAACGGGTGCTCGAACAGGCGCTGGTCAAACTGAAGATCGAATCGCGCCCCGAGACCTGGGATTGCTTCCAGCTCCACGTCCTCGACCGGATTCCGGCCCGCGATGTGGCCGCCCGGATCGGCAAGTCTGAAAACTCGGTCTATGTCAACGCCGCCCGGCTGATGCAAAAGCTCCGGGAACTGTGCGCCAGCTATATGGAGGAACTCGATGACGATGTCTGACCAGGAGTGCCTCGACGAGGGCGAGATTCTCGCCCTCGCTTCGGCGCCGCCCGAAAGTCGTCCGACCAGTGCCCGAACCAGCGCCCACCTGGCGACTTGCGTCGTTTGCCGCCGCGAAGTCGACCAGATGCGGCGCGGGCAGCGGGCTTTGCACAAGCTGCTCGACCCGGTCGTCCGCGCCAATCTCGACTCGGTTTCCGGTTCGATTCCGCGCAGCGGGCAGAACCGGTCTGCTGCCGCACTCGCGGAAAAGAACCGCGCGAAGGAAGTTCCGCCCCGACCCTCCGTTTCCCGGGAACAGGTCCGGCTGCGACCCGGCCAGCGGCTCGGAAAGTACCCGATCCGGCAGTTCCTCGGGCGGGGCGGGCTGTCCGAAGTTTACCTCGTCACGCACCCGGAACTGGAGATCGTCCTGGCGGCGAAAATCTGCCGGCTGGACGACGACACTCTGCGCGGCAATGCCGGCTTGTGGCAGAAAGAGGCCCTCTTGCGCCAGGAAGCCGCAACCCTGGCCCGGCTATCGGACAGCCGCAACATTGCCCGGGTCTACGACGTGGGTTTCGCGGAAGGGATCGGGCCCTTCGTCGTGATGGAGTACGTCCGTGCCCGCAACTTGCGCCAGTGCTGGCAGGAGTACGCGAGCCATCCGGCCCGCGCGGTCGAGCTGATGTCGCGGATCGGCCAGGCGGTTGGCGAAGCCCATGCCCAGGGGATTGTCCACGGCGATCTCAAACCTGAAAACGTGCTGGTCGACGAACGGGGCGACATCAAGCTGATCGATTTCGGCAT
>JANOFL010000104.1:0-14414 GCA_031405895.1 Planctomycetota bacterium | reverse complement strand
CTTTCGTGCGGCTGTAACGGCCGGAGAGCTGGTTGTCGGCGACATGCGCGATGGCCCGCTCGTCGAATCCGTGCTGAGTCGCCACGCGATCGACGCGGTGATGCACTTTGCCGCCTGCGCGCTGGTAGGCGAGTCAGTCGTCGAGCCGGCGAAATACTACGACAACAATGTGGCGGCGACGCTGGTCCTGCTGGACTCGATGCGGCGGGCCGGGACAGGGCGGATTGTCTTTTCGAGCACGTGCGCCACCTACGGCGAACCGGAGCGGGTTCCGATCAGCGAAGCCGAGCCGCAGAGGCCAGTCAATCCCTACGGGTTCACCAAACTGGTCGTCGAGCACGCGCTTGCCGATTACGCGGCGGCCTATGGGCTGGGCTATGCCACCTTGCGTTACTTCAACGCTTCGGGCGCGAGTCCCGACGGCGACATTGGCGAGCACCACGAGCCGGAGAGCCATCTGATTCCGATCGTGCTTCAAGTCGCGCTGGGGCAGCGCCAAAGCGTGGCAATCTACGGCAATGACTGGTCGACTCCTGACGGGACCTGTGTCCGCGATTACATCCATGTCGACGATCTGGGACGAGCCCACCTCGCGGCCATGGAGCGAATCCGGCCCGGCGAAGGGATCAAGCTTAATCTCGGAACGGGGACGGGAAACAGCGTGCTGGAAGTGATCGGGGCCTGTCGCCAGGAAACGGGGCATCCGATTCCCGTCAGCGTCGGACCCCGCCGCCCTGGCGATCCGCCCGAGCTGGTGGCCGACGCGCGGCGAGCAGCCGAAGTGCTGGGCTGGCAACCACAGTTCCGGACCATCGGGGCGATCGTGGCATCGGCCTGGAAATGGCACAAGAGCCATCCGCAGGGTTATGGGCGGCCGTGAACTGCAGGATTCAACCCATCCGGATCAGCCAGAAGCGAATGCGGTGTTCTGTAATCTGAGATTTGAGATTTGAGATTCGGGCCAGGTTTTTGTTCCGGCGAAGCATGAGTCGTTGATGTTGCCCCAGCCAGAAATGCCCGAACCATCCCGGAACCTTTGGCGCGACGGGCTGCTGATCGCCTCCGTGGCAGGTCTGGTTTTCTTTTTCAATCTTGGCGCGACGCGACTGTGGGATCGCGATGAGCCGCGAAATGCCGGCTGTGCGGCCGAAATGCTGGCGGCGGGCGACTGGGTAGTGCCGCGCTTCAACGACCAGCTCCGCTTTCAGAAACCGGTGCTGACCTATTGGCTGATGATGTCCGCCTATCAGGTGTTCGGCGTGACCGAGTTCGCCGCGCGGTTCTGGTCGGCAGCCCTTGGCGTCGGAACGTGCCTGCTGACATGGCGGATCGGATCGCTGCTGCTGGGGAGGAGGGCCGGACTGTTCGGTGGCCTGATCCTGCCAGGTTCAACGCTGTTCGTGCTGGCGTCGCGTGCGGCAACACCCGATGCGCCGCTGATTTTCTGCTGGACGGCGGCCCTGTGGGTTTTCATCGAGAGCTCAAACGGACAGTGGGGTGCCAGTGCGGATGAAACTGTGCCTGCGAATCGGTCCTGGTTCCCCAGACGGTTGGCGGTCGTGGCGACGTTTTACGGATTCATCGGGCTGGGGGCCCTGGCGAAAGGGCTGGCCGGTGTTGTGCCACCGCTGGCGATTGTGGGCCTGTTTCTGATGTTTCAGGTCAATGGCGACCGGCGGTGGTGGGCGGTCTTTCATCCGCTCGTCTTTTTGCGGGCGCTGGCTTCGATGCGGCCCCTGTTCGGACTGCTGGTCGTGCTGGCGATTGCCGGGCCGTGGTATTGGGCTGTTGCGGCGGCCACGGACGGCGAGTTCCTCAAACTGTTCTTTCTGCGCGAGCACCTGGGCCGGGCGACGCAAACATTTGAGGGGCATTCCGGCGGTTGGTGGTTCTATCCGCTGGCATTGTTGGCCGGGCTGTTTCCGTGGAGCGTGTTCGCCGTCCCGGTGATCCTCGAAACCGGGTTCGCGCGCGGCCACGAACGCCGGCCGGGTGTGACGCTGCTGGTCTGCTGGATCGCCGTGACGCTGGGACTGTTTTCTCTTGCCAGCACCAAGCTGCCGAGCTACATCACACCCTGTCTGCCGGCTGCGGCGATCCTGACCGGCCACGCAGTGAGCCTGTGGAGCCGCGGTCTGAACCGGATTGGGGCCGGGTGGTACCGCGTCGCGGTGTGGGTTTTGATGGCAAGTGGAGCGGGACTGGCGGTTGGTGTCGCGCTGGTCGGCCAGAAGCTGGGAGCGAACCCGGTCCTGCTTTCTCTTCCTGCGGTGGCACTGGTCGCCGGCGCGGCAATTGCCCTTTGGACCAGGCGGGAGCCTGGTCGCCACGCCAGGCTGACTTCGGCCATGATCGCCGCCGCGGCCCTGTTGTTTCAGGCTGGATTGTTTGGACTCGCAGCCCGGGAGATTGACCGGACCCGGACGACGGGCGGAATCATCAACGCGATTCGCTCGGCCCAACCGGGAACCACAATCGCGACTTACCGGTGCCTGGAATCCAGCTGGATCTACTACGGCCAGAAACCAATCCATGAACTTTCGCTGCCGGGCGAACCGGTCAACGCGACCGCCCGCACTGCCGACTGGCAGCCCTTGCCGCGCATGGCACCGGAATCGATCGCGGACCTTCCCACTGAAGCGCTGGTCCTGGTGCCTGCGGAACATTTCGACGAGCTGACGTCCCGGTTACGCGCCCCGGCTGAAAAAGTCGAAGAGGCACCCGATTTCCTGCGCGACCGGCAGCTGGTTTTGGTGCGGTGCTTGCCTGCGGAAACCAGGGTCGCGACCAGACAGGACGGCGAGTCGGGCAACCGTTAGCCGGTACTTTCTCACGGCGAAAGCCGGCCTGTTTGCCAGCCACTCGCGCTGTGTTCGTAGACCAGCCGGTCGTGGAGCCGGTCGAGCCGGCCTTGCCAGAACTCGACCCGCCGGGGGGCAAGCAGGTAACCGCCCCAGCAATCGGGAAGCGGGACGGGTTGGCCCTCGAGCTGGCCGGCCAGTTCCCGGCAACGCTGATCGAGTTCAGCCCGGCTGGCCAGCCGCCGCGACTGGTGGGAAGCGGCGGCTCCGATCTGGGATCCGCGAGGGCGGCTGTGAAAATACTCGCGGCTGCGTTCCCGGCTGGTGCGTGTCACGCCCCCCTCAATCCTGACCTGACGGTCCAGCCAGGGCCAGAAAAACAAAAGGCTGGCCACGGGATTCTCTGCAAGCTGCAGCCCTTTCCCGGAGTCGTAATTGGTGAAGAACTCGAATCCGGCAGGAGAAAGACCCTTGAGCAGCACGGTTCGCGAGGTGACTTGTCCACTCCGGCTGGTGGTGGACAGGGTCATGGCGTTCGGCTCGCACCACGTGCCGGGCAAGTGCCGGACAGCTTCGTCGAACCAGAGCTGGAACTGGGCGACCGGATCGCGCGCGAGGTCGGCCAGTTCAATTCCGCGCGTCGTGTATTCCTTGCGGAGCTGTTGCAGGTCCACGGGGCAGAAATCCTGGCGACGTGACAGGGAGAAGTCACCAGTGTAACGCATTGCGCCGCAAGTGCGCCAAATGCGAGTTGGGGTTTGAGCTGGCTGCCTCGAGAAACAGGAGGACGAGGCAGGGGCCGTGGAACAAGACAAAAACAGCAGAGACAAGAAAAGCGGCAGGCACAATCCATGTGCCTGCTACCTTCAAGGTGCGTTTTGGCTATCTTTGCGGATTGCCGGCCTGGCGGGCGATCGCTTCGGCGGCTTTGCCGGGCTGGCTGGTGCCTTCGAGGAAATTGTCGATCTGGGAATCGGTAAAGAGCTGCCGGCCCTTCTCGCCCATCGCGACGTACGTCTTCTGGTCCAGAATGTGCTTGAACAGCAGGTCCCGGACGGCTGCAAACTCAGTCACCACGGGCGTGGTCTGTCCGGTGCAGAAAAGGATCAGGTAGTTTTCGCCTTCCTGGATGACCTTTGAGATTTCTCCGGCCGCCAGGCTGAACGCTTCTTCTTCAAGTTCGGGCTTGCCGCCGTGGCGCTGGATCGGCGGAACCTGGCCAAAGTTGGCCTGCGACGCCGGATCGACCGAATACTGGTTGGCCAGCTGGCCAAAGTACTCTTCCGACCGGTTGGCCGCCGCCATCTGCCAGACCTTGAGTGCCTGGCGGTGATCATTGAAAACAATGGCGAGGACTTCGACCCGCGGGCCATAGTTGGCGGAAAAGCCCTTCTGGAGGTCGTCTTCGGAAACTGTGACTTCTCCGGCCACCAGCTTCTTCAGGGCGCAAGTCGGCCAGACAGTGTCGGCGACCAGGGCATCGGTACGCGAAAGATCATCGCCGGTCATCGAGGCAATCCAGCCGTCGATGTTGGGCTTGCCATCGGGACCGGTGAATCCATCGGCCTCGGCGGCCCGGCCGATCTCTTCCGTGATGTCGGCCTCGGTGACCTGGATATTGCGGCGCTGCAGTTCCTGCTGAAGCACCAGCCGGTTGATTTCGGCTGAGAGCATCGGTGTTCCGAACCGCGCGATGCACTCTTCGGCGAGAAAGTCGAGCGTAATGGGGACGCCATCGAGCGTGGCGGCGACTCCGGGCTGCTGTTGGGACAGAACTTTGTCGTTGTAGACGTTGACGATCCGGACAGTCTGCTGGAGCCGTTCAAACAGTCCGACGGCCGCCTGGGCCAGGCGGTCTTCGGACAGTTCATCAATGATGCGTTCGTGAACTGCGGGCAGGTCCTGAGGGGCGACTTCGACAGCCGGAAAGACCCGTTCGCACTTGACGATCAGCAGCTGCCCGGCGACTTCGATGACATCGCTGACATCGCCGGGTTGCATGGCGAAAACCAGCTGCTCGAGCTCGGGCGGTGCCGTGTGACGCGAGATCGGCGGCAACAGGCCCTTGACCGCCGCGCTGTTCGGGTTGGCGGAACGGGTCTTCGCGAGCTGCCCGAAGCGGGCCGGGTCCTGACGGGCTTCGGCCAGCAACTGGGCTGCCTGCCCCCGGCCGGGGCAGACGATTTCGCGAATCTGGACCTTGGCCCCAAACTCGGTTTCTATCCGTTCCTGGATATCCTGTGGCGTGACTTCGATTTCGGAAGCGGCAAGCCGGCGGAGAGCCATTTCCTGCCAGACGAAATCGTTCTTGTAGCGATCTTCGTTCAGCTTCCGCTGCGTGCAGATCAGGTTCAGGTAGGCGTCGGCCGACATGTTAAACGAGGCAGCCTTGCGCACAATCTCGTCGTTGACATCCTGCTCCGTGATGATGATGCCAGCCCGCTGGCATTCATTGAAAACCAGCTGCTTGTTGACAATGCTCTCCAGCACGGACTCGCCAAAGCGGCTCAGGCAGGCGTTGGCAATCTGTTCGCGGGTAATCTGGTGGCCGTTGACAACAGCCAGCACCTGCATTTGCTGCTGATGGGCTTCAGCGGGAGCGTCCGGCGCAGGCGAGACCCGGTTTTGACGGGCCGGCTGGGCCAGGCAGGTCGAAAGGCCCAGAATCAGGGCGATGCCAGGACCAACGCAGAGGGCTTGGCGAACGGTCAGCATGGTTTTGTTCCTCCTGAACCTGGTGTCCGCCGGAAAACGCAAGCCTTCCAGCGCGGGTCTTGCCTGTTCCATCCAGGCTGCTGTCACTTGGCCAACGGGCGGCGGGACAGGGTGTCGAGTATAGAACGGCCGGAAAAACGCGGTCAAGACAGATCGCCAGCCATGCAAGACTTGGGCAATTTTTCCTGAGCGACCGAAACAACAGTTTCGGAATCGGGGAACGAATCAGGCCCTCGCCGGGATCATTCCAGCGAACCGTGCGGAAGGGATGAAATGACCCACCCGGACAGGCCCGGCGGGTCCATGGGAACATCAGCTGACCACCGCCAGGTACCGGCCGCCGGCAGGCAGCCAGTCTCTAACGACCGGGCTGACCCGTTTCTTCGGCACCCTGGCTGGCACGGGCTCTGCCGAACTGACCGGTTTCGTCGTCCAGAAACAGTCCGTTCCTGTAGTCCCGCAAATCCTCGAACTCGTTGTGAAGGACGAGTTTTCCGGTCGAATCCATGATCAGCACTTCGCCCGGCATGGTCCAGGGACGGACTTCCCTTTGACCGGCGAACTCGAGTGGAATGGGCGAACGGACCGGGATCTCGCGCCCACCCAGCACATCAATCACCACATGTTCGGTCTTGACCTGAAGTTCAAGGTTGAGGTCCTCGTCATCGTTTTCGTCCTTCTTCAGCCGGTGCACGGCCAGGTCGACAAGGTTGAGGACATGTGCGATTTCAACCGAATAGTTGAGCGCTTCGCCCCGGCGAAAGCCTTCGGGACGATAGCCCGGAACCCAGCCGCCGAGCGTGGACGACCAGCTTGAGCCGAGTAGCTGTGCGACGGGTTCGTCACGCGCGAATTCGAGGTTGTTTACCTTCGCGGGCCGGGCTTCCCTGACACCACCGAGCGCGACCTTGCCCCGGTTGGCGGCCGGCTGGATGCTGATCGAACTGGTTTCAACCCACTCGGTCGGCCGGCAGAACGTCTGCCATGCGTCGCGGGCAGGACTGGGGCTGGCATTTGCTGACGCGGCGGCGGCATCCAGCATGCTCTGACGTCTGGCGCGCTGGTCGCGCAGCCGGGTCCGGACGAAGGGATCGAGGTCGGATTCGACCACCGGCTGGTATTCCATTTTCGGTTCGTCATCCTCTGCCGTTTCGCCGTCCGGTTGTCCACCCGGATTGTCGTCACGGCCTGAATCATCATCACCGGCACCGCCAGCCATCCCCAAGCCACCCACCGATCCGCCCCTGCCAGCATCCAGATCTCCGGCGGCACCAGCTGGATTGTAATGGGTCGTGAAGTACCGCGCACCTGCCGCGAGATCGTCCCGAGTATTGTTTGGATCTTCCAGCCAGACCCGGATCCGGTACTTGAAACTGCCCGTTTTGGGCGGGTCGAGATCCAGAATTCGCACGACGACCAGTTTTTTCTCCAGCTTGTCCGACTTATAGGCGGACGAACTGCTGCCGAACAGCCAGTTGACGGGCGTGCCCTCATCTTCGGTCGCCACGGGTGGGCCCTCGGCGACCTCGAACGGTGAACCGGTCTTTGGCTTGTCCGACTCTTTCTTGACGTCGGCGAACAGGTCGTCGGGTTTAAGCAGACGCAATGGCTGTCCGGCAAGGGCCATCAGCTGGCGATAATCGTAATCGGTGATTGGAGGCAGCAGTGGAGCGGCCTGGAGGTCATGATTCTCCGGGCCGATCACTTCGGCAGAAGGTTCGTTTACGCCGTACTGTTTTGGAATCTGGACGAGCACGCGGTCCGAGATGTCATTTGCGGCGGTCTGGCCGTCCATCACGATTTCGACCTGGACCCGATAGATGGCCGGCTTGTCCCGGTCCGGGTACCAGGACCGCGCGGTTGCAAAGTTTTCCTGGTAGATGCGGGCCAGCTCCGCGGCGTCGATGGTCGCAGTGACCTGGCAGATGTCGCGGAGGAACGCTTCGCCCCGTGCCCCGGCCGCGAAACCGCGAACGCCGACAAATTCCCGACGGTGCAACTCGGTGGCCCGTTCACCGGGGATTTTTCGTTCGCCGCCGGCGACGGCTTCCTGTCCACCGGCACCTGCGCCAGCGCCTCCGCCCCGGCCTCCGTCGTCGGCGTCACCGCCCGGGGCACCTGCGCCGCCGGCACCTCCGCCAGGAACGCCCGTATCGCCACCGCCGCCGCGGCCCGAGTCGCCACCGCCAGCTCCACGGCCATCATCCCCACCCTCTGCAGGAGCGCCACCGGTTGCCAGGGGCAACTCGCCCAGGCGTGAAACACCCGAAGCCGGAACCAGCAGTACGGGGGCGGTGAAGGCATGGACCATCGGCTGCTGGAGCAGTACGAGGGCCGGATCCTTGCGCAGATCGGCGGTCTTGACCATCGGACCGACCAGCGAATCCATGGTGAACAACGCGGGGTCAAGATCGGTCTTTCGGCTGACCTCGATTTGCGGATCGGATGGCAGTTTGCGGAACCCCTGGATCGAATCCCAGCTGTCGGGACGGTTGAGATATTCTTCGGCCTGTTGGGTCGCCTTGACCGACAACCCGCCCGGAGTGTCGTCCCGGAACGATGGAGAATTCCATCCGGCCCACGCAAGTACACCGAGCCCGACCGTACAGAGGCCGATGACCAGCTTCTCGGAATGGCTTAGGAAAAACCGCTGCAGTCCCTGTTTGCTCAGATCCAGCTTTGCCATCGTCGGTCCCCGCCAAAAGTCACTTGTTTACAGTGGTCAATTCCGTCCGGACTGCCAGCTAAACGGAGGGCTCGCCCATCAGGTTCCTGGTGCAGCCTGCTGGTTGGCAACCAGCCGGATGCGTTCTTCGTCGACCGGATTGTAAATCCGGACGACGCCCTTGAATTCAACAAGGATATCGTCATTAATCCGCGTCTCCGGCACCGGCCGGGCATCATTTGACGAGTCATTGCTACCCGCCTTCTTTCCACCGAACAGGCTGTTGCCGGGCGCGCTGCCATTGAAGTTGATAAATTCGCCGGCCTTGTGGCGGTTGATGCGGACCTGGGCGATTTCAAACTCGAAATCAGAATTGCCGCAAGCGGCGATAAAGGCCGGGATTGCGCTTTCCCGCATCTTCACCGCGATCCGGAAAGGAACCCGGCGGGCGACAACCAGTTCGAGGTGTTCCGGGGGTGGAACGGGCGCAGTCAGGGCATCGTGGACGGCCTGAACCGACAGCGGCTGAAAGTTCCTGTCGACATAGCGGCCGTGGAACGGCAACAGGGAAACCAGTGCTTCGGGAACCGCCGCGCTGAACGCTGTCTGCCCGTCGGACGCACCGGGCAACGCACCGGGCGCGGCACCATCCTCGGGCAAGCGCTCGCCTGAACCGGCGGCGGGATCGACCGGAGGGGCAAGCTGGGCTCCGCCGCTTCCGGCACCGCCCGACGACAACCGGTTGTCCGGCACGATGACCTGCCCAAGTTGCGAGCGGGCCTCGCGTCCAAAGGCGATGTGATCGATACGCTTGATGCTGGCGAGGTCATTGACGACTACCGGCCCACCTGGCTGCGTGCCATTGACTTCCGCGATGACATCAAACATGGCCTCCAGCAGCCAAAGGTCCTGCTGCAGGGCAAGGACCTGGTTGGCGGTGGGATATCTTGAAATATTCCGGTCCTGGCCCTTGAATACTGTCAGCTTGTTCTGCCAAAGAATCTGGTTGGCCTGATTCCATTCGATTGTTTCAGGCAGATCTGGCTTGGCGGTGTCGGTCCCGGCACTTGGGTCTTCGCCGGCTGCACCGGGGTCGGTTGTCCCTGGATCGTCGCCACCTGCGGCCGGATCACCGGCAGCCGGATCCTGTCCGCCGCCAGCAGCTGGATCAATTTCGCCGGGTGGGATCTCGCCGGCTGGGACGCCGGGGTTCTCTCCGCCAGGCGGTTGGGCTTCCCCCACAGGAGGTCCTTCGGGTGACCCGGCTGTCGTTTCGCTGACCGCGGTGCGGTTGGCCATTTTCCAGCGGGTATTGATTTTTTCGCAGATCAATGGCATTCGCTTCTGGATCTGTTGCGAATAGAGCTGGCAGTATTGCTCCATATCCGAAGTCATTTTCAGGCCGGGAAATTTTTCCGGCGGGTTGTACTGGCTGAACTGCGCGACGAATCTGTCGCTGCCGATGATCTCGGCGGGCCACTTCACCAATCCGACCTGGGCGTCTCGGCGGATCTTCCACGCAGCGATCAGTGAATCCACATTCCGCGCGATTTCCGCGGCCATTCCCTCCTGGGTTTTCTCATTGGGGTGAACCTTGACCTGTTCGAGAGTCGCCGTGTTCTCGACGCCGACATTGAGCACGTTGTTGATGTCACTGATCTTGCCCTTGATCTTGCTGGTGCCCTCCGAGCGGGCTTTGCTCAAAGCTCCGGAAACAAGAAACCAGTTGGCAAGCAAAGCGATCGCGACGCCGCCGGCAAGGTACCAGAAGCGGTTGCGGATCAGGTGCGAAAACAGCGGCTGGATTTTTTCCACTTGGGCAATTCCCGAATCTGGATCTTGTGATAGCCTGGTGAACGGGCGGCGCAGGGCCGGATAACTACTGGGTGTCCGCGGGCAGAGCAGATGTGGTTGCTGAGGCAGCGGCGGCCTCCTGCTCCTTTTTCAAGCGCTCAGCCCGGGCCGCGATCCGTTCCTGGGCATTCCGGGGTTGCCAGCCGAACTGGACGGTAAAGTCATAACGTGGTGCCTCGAAGGTTCTGGGGCCGGCCGAAGCCGGTTCGGTCCCAGAAGTAACGCCCGGGCCGGCGGTGGGCATGCTGATGGAGCCAGTGCGGGAGGCCCCCGCGGAGGGATCCGCCTCGCCCGCATTTTCGGGCCGATCATTCTTGATTGTGATCGTAAAATCTTCGGGCGTATCCATGGTCCAGACAATGGTGGGCAGGAAGACGCCAAGATCCGTGTACTTGAAGACACCGCCACCGGCGTCCTCTGCTCCTGGCAAGGCCACAACGCCGTTCTTGAGACTGTTGATCAGGGTCCGGATCACGAACTGCCGGCTGGCGTCGGATTCCTGCATCATCCGGACGCTGTTGTGATAATGGTGGGCCTGCAATTCGACGACCCAGCCCGGCCCGGACAGCGTGGGCGTTGGTATTCCAGCAGCCGACGGATCGGCCGCCGCGACCGCCGGATCAGCTGGCGGAATGGCAGCCGGCGAGCCAGGGCTCTCTTGCTCCAGGACCATGCCCGCCTGCAGCGGCTGAACCAGAGCCTCCCAGATGGCCATATCGCTGAGGAAGCCGGATTCGATCGAGTCGATGTAGATCACCTCACGATCGACGAAGGGGACGATCTTCGGGTCAACGGCCCGGTCGGTGATCCGGGGATCTTTGGGGAGGGCCTGCTCGATCGCCTCGTAGAGTTCGATCCAGGTGGTTTTGTCCTGGGAAGACGAAGTCAACTCAGTAGAAATCGTCTTGATGTTGTTGAGCGTGGTTTTCTGCTCGTCATCCGTGGAGATCAGAGCCCGGCTGCGATTGGCCCGCGTTTCGACTTCGGAAAAACTCTCCTTCCAGCTTTTGCCGTTGGCCGTATAGCTCTCACTGACGCGGAACCACTGCGTGGCGGAGAAGAGCAGGCCGAGCGCAGCACCGCCGAGCAGAAAGCTGGCGGCGGCGAGGACCCAAGGCTTCTTCGCCTCGATGATCCGGTCAACCTGGATTTCGCGCGGCAAGAGGTTGGTCTTGAGCTGGCTCTGGCCAATCCCCTGCAGGCAAAGCCCATAGGCCGGCGCGAAGGAGAGCAGATTTTCCTGGAAGGGGCCCTGCTGGATGACTTCGGGACCTTTGAGCCGGTGGAATTCGTCGACCTTGGCGATGTCGATCTCGAGCTGGCTGCCGAGGTACTGCCGCAAACCGGGCAGCTGGGCGGCGTTGCCGAGCAGGACCATCTGGCCGATGTCTGCCGTCTTGTCGATTGAACGGAAGAACGTGATTGAGCGCTGGACTTCATTGACAAGATCGTTGAAAACCGGCCGCATGGCGGTCAGCAGCTGCTTGGGATCCTCGGCCAGGCGGACATTTTTCTTGAGCTGTTCGGCCTTGGCGTGAGTCAGTTTGAGCTCGCGCGAAAGCTGTTTGGTGAAGTGGTTCCCGCCGACCGGGATGTTGCGGAGCCAGAGCCGCGAGCCGTTGGTCACGATCAGGTCGGTTGTGTCGGTGCCGATCGAGAGGACGACCCACGATTTGCCCTTCGCCTCGCCATCGTCGTCCGGGCCAGGGCTTTTGCGGATCAGTTCGTTGGTTGCGAAATTGAAAACGGCCAATGGCGAAAGCTGAACGATGTCAACTTCAATACCGGCATCGTCGAACGGCTTGAGAGCGCGGAACACGCCGTCGCGCTTCATGGCGAACAGGCCGACTTCGGCGTCGATGATCCGGCCATCGACTTCGACCCCGCCCAGTTTTTGCCAGTCCCAGATCACGTCCTCGATTGGAAATGGAATCTGCTGTTTGACTTCATACTTGACGATGTCCGGCAGCGTTTTCAGGTCGACTGGCGGTGGCCGGAAGAAACGGCTCAAGCCGGACTGGCCGGGCACGCTGACCGCGACCCGGTCGCCCTTGACGTCATTCCGCGAGAGGAACTGCTGCAAGGCCTCATGGATTTGCCCGTCGACATCGACTTCGGGCTGGTTCAGCATCTTGGGGAATTCGATGAAGTCGAACCGGTCGGCCAGGAGCTCGCCGGGCGCGCTGCCGGGCACACAGCGCAGGGCCTTGATCGCACAGATGCCGATGTCGAGTCCCCAGATGGCATTTCGTCTGGCCATTTCCGTCGGTCCTTGAACGTGAGAAAAACAGTCTCCGGCAGCCGCCCGTTGCCGCGCGACCGCGACGATCCCCGGTTGCCGGTCCCCTCTGCGTCAGCCTGGTCCATCGGAAACGAACCGCGCCAACAAGCAGCCCGGCGCAGCCCCAACCGCGACCAGGACAATACGGACTGTCAACGCCCCACCGGGCATCCTGTCCGCCGAAATCCGGGATCCGGTGGCAGGCTCCCCGCCGGCGGGTGCGGAAGCAAAACGAGGCGACAAGCTCTCAACACCTCGATCCAGTCTATCTGTCCTGTGAACAAAATGTCAAATTTGTCCGGTCCCAATGTGTGGCAGAAGCGGGGACGCTTCCGTGGTCCCGCTGCGGTCCCGGCGGCCAACCCGTCGTGAGCCTGAGAATCCTGACCCCCGCCGGTCCGTTCCGGCCAACCGGCAAAACCCGTATCCCTCCGCACCCTTGCCGGCATGAGTTCAGGCCGCCTGTTGACACTCTGGAGCTGCCACCATTGGGAGGACTTCCCGCTGGAGCAGCCTTCGTCGGACGCCGCCAGCCTGCTCGCCTGCTGGACGGCCCTCTGGCACCCGACGCTGTTGTTGCGAAGCGGTACCCGGCCGGCTTTTTGGCGCGTCGACCGGGCAGGTGAGCTGACAGCGGACGATTGCGTGGCCATTCCCAATGAAGCGGCACGAAAAATCGACGCCGCGAGCCGGCAGCGGCTCGAACGGGAAGCCGTTGTGCTCGAAGGTGTCAGCCGACAGGAAGTCTTCAGTCACCTGGCCCCCCACGGGATCGCGATTCATCCGCCCGGACAAGCCGCCGGATTCTTCGCCCTCGGCTATGCCTGGCTGCAAGTCCACCTGATGACGCGTTCGATCCGGTTCAGCGACGGGATCGACGACCCACGCTTTACAGCTGACCTGCTGGACGCGGCCAGGACGTGGCAAAACCGGTCGGCCGGGGCCGAACAACCACGAGTTCAAAGCACGATCGAAGCCGATCCGGTCCATGCCGGGTTGCAAAAATGTTTTGACCAGCTGCTGGCCGAACGAAACCGCTACTATCCGACGGACGCCAATCTCTACCGGATTGTGTTGGCGCGGCCAGTCATGGATGCAGGACAACTGGTCGCCTCGATTGCAACCGGACCGTGCAGCCTGGTCGCTGCACCGGCCGACCTCGAAGCCGTTGAGCGGACTGGTGGCCCGGTCTGGGAGGGCTTGCGGGCACACCTTGCAGGCGACAGGACCGCCTGGATTTCGGGCGGCTGGACGGAGGTACTCGAACCTCTGGCCGGATGCGGAACGGCCGTACGGAATCTCTTGCGTGGCTGGGATAGTGCCAGGCGGATCGCGGGACGCGACCCAAGAGTCCTCGGCCGGCGAAGCGCCGGGCACAGCCGGGCGACCCCTGCCGTTGCCGCCGCGGCCGGCTGGAGCCTTGGGCTGTGTTGCCCGTTCGATTCGCGACGGGCACCGCTATTGTCGGCCCCCGCGGCACAATGGAAGTCGCCCTGCGGAACGGCTTTTCAGGCCTTGAGTACCGTTCCACTGGCTTTCAGCGACCCTTCCACGTTCCTGCGGCTGGGGGCCGTGATTGGCGAACAAGCCGATTCCTGGCATGCGAGCCATGTCTTGCTGGCTCATTGGCCAGGTTCTGGCTGCGAAAGCCGGAACGATCTTGAGGCAACAATGCAGTTCGGCAACCTGCTGGGAAGGTACCGGACGCTCGACCAGGCGGCGGGAACGATTCAGCCCCAGTCCTGGGGCGAATGCCCCGAGGCCGATGCCCTTGATGAAGCCGTCCTGGGTCTCGCCTGGCCTGAAAAGTCCCGAACCGCGAAACAGCTCCGCGACTATTGGCGCTTGCTTGCCGAAGGTCAGGTGTTGCGGCGCGCAGCCGTGTTGTTGACGGTGGCCGGCGTCAGTTGTGCAGCGGTGCGAGAGCGACTTGACCACACTCGCCAGGCCATCGATGGACTGGTGTCTGCCGACTTGGGTGACTCGGGTGAGGCGAACGAGATTCAGGCCATCTTGGCCGAAGTCCGCGGCTGGATCTGTGCACGTTTGGTTAAATCTTCACTCGTTTGTTCGCGATTCAAAACTAATTTACTTCCCA
>JANOFL010000026.1:0-10906 GCA_031405895.1 Planctomycetota bacterium | reverse complement strand
AAGCCGCTACCCTTGTTACTACTGGTAAAAGGGGCAGTTGGTTTGCCGAACAGGCACCATTATAGACGCCTGAAGGAGAATCCGGTTCCTGGCCGATTCCTTTTTGGGAAGATTCGACGCCATTGAGCGGCGTTTTCGATAAACTACGGGGCTGATGCTGACATTAACGCCAAACGGGTTGCGATGAGACAGCTGATGAAACGGCTGTTTGAAACCGCTGCTGGAGGATGAACTTGCGTCTGGCCGGTCGGGGCGTCGTTTCTGTGTTTCGCGATGGGGTCGCATTTCATTAGCGCGACTTCATGTGATGGTTCGCTAGGATGTTGGCCGCGAGCGCAAGGCGTGTTGGCGGAACTGAATCTTGAAAGTGCCGGGTGGTTGATTCAGACGACGGGATGGAAAGACCAGGCGGGAGCCTGGCCCCACGAAGGAGTTGACCAGGCGGTAGCCTGGACGCACGCGTCTGAAAACTGCGCCATGATCCAACCTGAGGACTCTCACTCCAACGAAGGAGAATCGCCCCGCATCGATACGCGGCCTGAAGCGGTCCGTGGAATGGAGATCGCATCGCGAATCATCTCGGCCTGTTTGACACCCGTGATCCCCATCGCATTGGGATACGGCCTGGATACCTGGATGAAATGGGGGCCGTGGGCGAGCATCCTGGGAGGACTTCTCGCTGCCCTGATCGCCTGGCAGCTGTTCCGCGGCCTGCTCGCGTCGCTCAACCGGAACTCGTGATGTTCTTTGCGCCCCACGGTGACGGCGAGGGCCGCGGCGAGTCGGGCGCGACGGGCGCGACGGGCGAGGCATCGCCAGTCGGGTTCTTGACCCGGTTCTTCAAAACTCTCTGGCAAGGTGTTGCGGGATGGCTCATCGCCGTTGCTGTTGTCGTCCTCGTTCGCTTGTTGTTCAGCGCGCCGGGCTGGAGTGCGGTCTTGCTGACCGGGCTGGTTTTCCTGGTTTGCCAGGCCGCGGTTTCGGTCTCGGAGGCTGCGGCGAATGGTCCGGAGCGAACGTTGTTGCGGTCCGGTTTGGTGGCGTTTTGTCGCACACTTCTCCCCCTCGTAGCCCTTGCGATTGCCGAATATAACGAGCGGCTTGAGTTCAGCCGGGAATGGGTGCTCGCCGTCGCCATTTTCTACTTCGTGCCCCTGGTGTTGGGCGTGTCGTGGACGGCGCGCGAGTTGAAAGCGAATCCCTGACGACCAGGGAATTGAGTCACGCCAGTCCGATTCGCCTGGCGACACGAATCACGGGAATGGATGTCGATGACATTGGGCCTGTTGCTTCAGGACGGTGACCATCCCGCCGAAGCGGCGGCAAGCGACGCGGCGCATTCAACGCTGGCTTCCAGCGAGCCCCCTTCCGGTGTTGGTACCCAGGAGCCGTCAGCGACGGACCCGGTCGCACCCGCGGCCACACCTGACCATCCGGAACCGGCAGCGCACGACCATGCCCCCGGCCAGGAAGCGCCGTACAGCGAGCTTGGCCATGCCGCTCAAGAAGCCGAACAGCACGCGGCCGACGAGACCGCTCTTGCCGGTTCGCAGGCTGGTGACCACGCCCATTCCGGCAAGACGCTGGAAGAGATGACGTTCATGGAGCGGCTGGAGGCGGGCAAGGCACATTTCCTCGATCCGGTCCACTTGTTTCATCACGTTCAGGACGCCAGTTATTTCGAGGTCCCCAAGTTCATGGGGGAAAAGTGGAATCTCCCGGCACTGACGAAGGAGCCGATGATTTCGATCGCCGGATTTCCGGTCATTCGCGGGCAGATCACCAAGTTCATGGTGCTGGAGGTTGCCGCGGCCCTGATCCTGATCGCGACCTTCACCTGGCTGGCCCGCAAGGTCTCCTCGGGTGCCCGGCCGATGGGCAAGATCTGGAATCTGCTGGAGTCGATCGTCGTGTTTGTGCGGGACGATATCGCCCGGCCGGCGATCGGCGACCACGACGTGAAGCGTTTTCTTCCGTTCCTGTTGACGGTTTTCTTTTTCATCCTCGCGCTGAACCTGTTCGGGATGATTCCCTATCTCGGTTCGGCTACCGGCTCGCTGGCGGTAACGGCGGTCTTCGCCGTGCTGACCTTTGGCGTCGTTGTCGGTTCGGGGATGAAGAAGATGGGCGTGGTTGGCTTCCTCAAGGCCCAGCTCCCGCACATCGATCTGGACGGACCGATGCGGTACATCCTGCTGCCGGGCATCTGGCTGATCGAGATGTTCGGCCTGATCGTCAAGCATTTTGTGTTGGCGATCCGGTTGTTTGCCAACATGTTCGCGGGCCACCTGGTGTTGGCCGTTTTCCTCGGGTTCATCGGAGTGGCGTCGGCGACGGCCCTGTTTTGGGGTGTCGCCCCGCTCGCGGTCCTCGCGTCGGTGGCGTTCAGCATTCTGGAGCTGTTCGTGGCCGTGCTGCAGGCCTATGTCTTCACGTTTCTCGCCGCGCTGTTCATCGGTGCGGCACAACACGCTCACTAGATCCGGTTGTTCAGTCAGGCTCAAACCTGTTGCAAGGAGATTTCGATGTCGCGCTGGTTGATGTTGGGGATGTTCTTTTCGTTGGGTCTGCTCTGTTCGCCGCTGATGGCCCAGGACAACACCAACCTGGTTCGCGGCGTGGCAGCCGTCGGCATGGGGCTGACCGTTCTCGGCGTAGGACTGGGAATCGGCCGGATCGGCGGCTCGGCCTGCGAAAGCATCGCCCGGCAGCCTGAAATGACGGCGAAGATCCAGACGGCCATGATCATCGCGGCCGCGCTGATTGAAGGTGCCGCGTTCTTCTCGCTGCTGTTCTGCTTCCTCGTCGCCTGACGCAATTTGTCCGGACCGGACCAGGCCATTGCGGGCTGGTTCGTGAGGGGGACTGACAGCTCAACGCCTGGAGTTCGCGAATGTCTGCAATGCCGTGGGCGGCTTTGGTGGCCAGTGAAGGCAAACCGAATCCACTGGATTTTCCGGTGGACTTGGCCCTTTTCACGCTGGTGGTTTTTGTGGCCCTGCTGTTCATCCTCGGACGGTATGCCTGGAAGCCGTTGCTGGCGGCGCTGGACAAGCGCGAAAAGTCGATTGCCGACAACATTGAGGGTGCCCGGCGGGCCCATGAACAGGCCCAGCAGAGCCTGAAGGACTACGAACAACGGCTGGCTGACGTGACCCGCGAGGCGAACGACATTCTGGCTGCCGCACGGAAGGACTCCGAGGCCGCCCGCGAGCGGATTCTGGCCGAAGCCGCGACCGAGTCGCGGCGGCAGACCGAGCGTGCAGTGGCCGACATCAACGCCGCCCGCGAAGCCGCCGTCCGCGAGCTGGCCCAGCGCAGCGCCGAAACAGCCGTCGACCTCGCTGGCAAAATCGTCGGCCGCTCGCTCAACGCTGGCGACCACCAGCGCCTGATCGACGACGCGGTGGGGCAGTTCAGCCGCAACTGACTTGGTGTATGGACTGTCCGGACCCCCGCCCGCCCTGACAATGACTGCCGAATCGCTGACCGAATGCCGCTCAAATCGACAAAGCGGGAGCTTTGTCGCCACGGAAGAACATGACTGACGAAACGCCAACCCGAACGCCGACCGTGTTCGACTCGACCCAGCAACAGGTGGGCGAGCAGTACGCGCGGGCGCTGTTGCAGCTGGGGCAGGCCAACGGCAAGACCGACGAGCTGCTGAACAACCTCGGCTGGTTCGCGGGCATTGTCCACGAGATGCCCAAACTGGCCGGGCTGCTCGAATCACCGCGCGTCGCGCTGGCCGACAAGGAGCGGGTGCTTGCCAAGGCCCTCGGTGACCACGTCAGCCGTGATTTCTCAAACTTTGCCCGCCTGCTGGTGCGGAAAGGCCGGTTTGACTGCCTGCCCGCGATCCAGTCGGCTGCCGTTCGTCTGCGTGACGAAGTCAGCGGGCGCGTTCGGGGCGTGGTAACGGTCGCGCATCCTGTGACCGATCAGGCTGTGGCCGGGCTGGCTGCGAACCTTGGAAAAAAACTGGGCCGCGAAGTCCTGCTGACCTCGGAAGTCGACGCCTCGATCATCGGCGGAGTCGTGGTCCGGGTCGGCGACACGGTCTACGACGCCAGCGTCCGCAACCAGCTAAGACAGCTGCGGACGCGGGCTGCCAAAAACGCCGCCGACGCGATCCGCGAACAACTGGGGCGTTTTGCGAGTTAGAAGTTCCACGAACCAGCCAATACCAGCCAATACCAGCCCGCAGCGCAAGCAAGGGATCCTCTGGTCCGCGTCCACAGCTGACACGGTCCAATCGAGACGCAATCCAAAACTAACCGAATCACTGCCAACCATCAGCCGTCCACCAGCCACTCCCGTGCTGACCTGCGGCTCTTGAGGGAACGCGAATGAAAATCAGTGCCAACGAAATTGCTTCCGTCATCCAGCAGGAAATCGCCCACTTCGAGAGCCAGATCGACGTCCGCGAAGTCGGCACGGTGCTCGAAGTCGGCGACGGGATCGCCCGCGTCCACGGGCTGACTGGCGTCGCGGCCGGCGAAATGGTCGAGTTCCCTGACGGCACGATCGGGCTGGCCTTTAACCTTGAGGAAAGCTCGGTCGGGGTCATCATCCTCGGCAACTACCTCAAGATCAACGAAGGCGACCAGGTCAAGGCGCTCAACCGGCTGTTGTCGGTTCCCGTCGGCGAAGGCGTGCTCGGCCGCGTCATCGACCCGCTCGGCAATCCGCTCGACGGCAAGGGCCCGGTTCGCACGTCCGAGTCCCGCCCGGTCGAAGTCATCGCTCCCGGCGTGGCCGAACGCCATCCCGTTCACGAGCCGATGCAGACCGGTCTAAAAGCCGTCGATGCCATGACGCCGATCGGCCGCGGCCAGCGCGAGCTGATCATCGGCGACCGCAAGACGGGCAAGACCGCAATCGCGATCGACGCGATCATCAACCAGAAGGACTCCGGCGTGAAGTGCTTCTACGTCGCGGTCGGCCAAAAGGACAGCTCGATCGCCTCGGTGATCAAGGTCCTCGAGGAACGCGGTGCGATGTCCTACACCACCGTGATCGTCTCCGGTGCGAGCACCCCTGCCCCGTTGCAGTACATCGCTCCTTATGCCGGCACGGCGATGGCCGAGTACTTCATGTGGAAGGGTGAACACTGCCTGGTCGTTTACGATGACTTGTCGAAACAGGCTGTGGCGTACCGCGAGCTGTCGTTGCTGATGCGGCGTCCGCCCGGTCGCGAAGCCTATCCGGGCGACGTGTTTTACTGCCATAGCCGCCTGCTCGAACGGTCGTGCAAGCTCAGCAAGGCCCTTGGCGGCGGCTCGATCACCGCGCTCCCGATCATCGAAACGCTCGAAGGCGAAGTTTCGGCCTACATTCCGACCAATGTGATTTCCATCACCGACGGACAGATCTATCTGCAGCCCGACCTGTTCTTCTCCGGGGTTCGTCCTGCGATGAACGCCGGGATTTCAGTTTCCCGCGTCGGTGGCGCTGCCCAGGTCAAAGCGATGAAGAACGTCGCCGGCGGCTTGCGGCTCGACCTCGCCTCCTTCCGCGAACTGGAAGCTTTTGCCCAGCTCGGCACCGACCTCGACGCGGCCACGCAGTCCAAGCTCGACCGCGGTTACCGGATGGTCGAACTGCTCAAGCAGCCCCAGTACCGCCCGCTCAACATCGTCGACCAGATCATGGTGATCTACGCCGGCACCCGCGGTTACCTCGACAGCGTACCAATCAAGTCGGTCGGCAAGTGGGAACGCGAGTTCCTTGAGTTCATCCAGAACCGCAAACGCGACGTCTGGGACCTGATCGACTCGACTAAAAACGATGGCGACGCGATGAAAAAGCCCGATCATCCGTCCACCAAAGCCGTGGTCGCGGCCCTCGAAGAATTCAACCGCACGTTCCGGGCATAACACCGACCCGTTTTTCGCCGTCAATCCGGTCAATACCGTCAATCAGGTCATTCCCTAACCGGCCGCTAACGCGTTCCGGCTGATCCAGCGGCACCTCCCCTCCCCATGGCCAACGCCAGAAAACTCGACAAACGGCGAAAATCCATCCGCAACATCCGCAAGATCACGCGGACGATGGAGCTGATCGCGACCGCGCGGTTCAAAAAGGCGATGGACCGCGCCGCGGCCGCGACCGATTACACCAAACGGATCACGAAAGTCGTCTCCGACCTCGCCCGGGCCGGCCTCGAAGTCTCCCACCCGTTGCTGGAGCCGCGGGCCGAGACGAAGAACGCGACGCTGCTTGTGCTGTCCGCCAACCGTGGCCTCTGCGGCGGCTACAACGGCAACGTTTTGCGGCAGGCCGTCAGCCGCAAGAACGAACTGGAAAGCGGAGCCAGCCCGGCCGCTGTTCGGGTCGAGGCCTCCGGCAAACGCGGCATCTCGGGGCTGAAGTTCCGCCGGGTCGATCTCGCTGAAAGCTACACCCAGTTCGACGACAAGCCGGCTTTCGACGAAGTCGACGTGATCGCGAGTCGCTATCTCGACCAGTTCATCTCCGGCACCATCGACCGGCTGGACGTGGTCTACACCCGGTTCATTTCGATCAGCCGCCAGGAAGCGATCGTCGAGACGCTGTTGCCGCTCGGTCAGCTGGCTGGTGCCGACACGCCCGCCGCTCCGGCGGGCGCGGCCGCTGTCTATGAGTTCGTCCCGTCGGCCGCGAGCATCCTCGCCGAAGTCGTCCCGGCCAGTTTCAAAGTCAAGCTCTTCAAGTGCTTCCTCGACGCCGCCGTGAGCGAACAGATCGCCCGGATGGTGGCGATGAAGAATGCGACCAAGAGTGCCTCCGACATGATCAAGGACCTTTCGCGGACCTACAACCGCGCCCGCCAGTCCCAGATCACCGGCGAGATTATGGAAGTCATCGGCGGCGTCGAAGCCCTCAGCGGCTGACGTCGTTGCCTCGCGAACCAACACTGCAAACATCCAGCCAGACCGAACGAGAAACCAGGACTTTTCCATGGCCACAGCAACGGCAACCCGGACCGGCAAAATCACCCAGGTCATCGGCTCGACTTTCGACGCCGAGTTTGACGCCTCGGCCATGCCTTCGATCTACAACGCGGTCAAGGTCGAGATTCGCGCGACCGGCGGCGGCGACACGAGAATCCTGACGGGCGAGGTCTCCAAACACCTCGGTGGCGGCCGCGTCCGCTGTGTCGCGCTCGGCAGCACCGACGGCCTCCGCCGCGGCCAGGAATGCCGCGATACAGGCGCGCCAGTCACCGTCCCGGTCGGCGAGGCCACACTCGGCCGCGTCTTCAACATGCTCGGCGAACCTGTCGATGGCCGCGGGCCAATCGCGGCCAGCGAGATGCGCCCGATCCACCAGCCCGCCCCCAAGGTCGAGGAACTCTCGACCAGCACCGAACTGTTTGAAACCGGGATCAAGGTGATCGACCTGCTGACGCCCTTCGTCCGCGGTGGCAAGGCCGGTCTCTTCGGCGGGGCCGGTCTCGGCAAGACCGTTATCCTTACCGAACTGATTGCCCGGATCGCATCAGCCCACGGGGGCTATTCGGTCTTCGCCGGCGTCGGCGAGCGGACGCGCGAAGGGACCGACCTTTGGCTCGAAATGCAGGAGACCCAGATCGGCCAGACTGGTCGCAAGGTTATCGAGCAGACCTGCATGGTCTTCGGCCAGATGAACGAGCCGCCTGGCTCGCGTCTCCGCGTTGCCCTTTCGGCCCTCACGATGGCCGAATACTTCCGCGACCAGACCGGCAAGGACACACTGCTCTTCGTCGACAACATTTTCCGCTTCTCGCAGGCGGGCAGCGAAGTCTCGGCCCTCCTCGGGCGGATGCCCTCCGCGGTGGGTTATCAGCCGACGCTTGCGACCGAGATGGGTGCCTTGCAGGAGCGGATCGCCTCGACCCGCAAGGGAGCCATCACGTCGGTTCAGGCGGTCTACGTCCCCGCCGACGACCCGACCGACCCCGCCCCGGCCACCGCCTTCGGTCAGCTCGACGCGTTCATCTATCTTGAGCGGTCGATCTCGGAAAAAGGCATCTATCCCGCGGTCGATCCGCTCGCGTCATCGAGCCGGATTCTCGACCCGCAGTATGTCGGTGATCGACACTACGCGATCGCCCGCCGCGTGCAGACGACCCTGCAGCGATACCGCGAACTCCAGGACATCATCGCGATTCTCGGTGTCGATGAACTGAGCGAACAGGACAAGCTGATCGTGCATCGGGCCCGGCGGATCGAACGGTTCCTCTCGCAGCCGTTCCTCGTGGCCGAAGTCTTCACCGGCAAGTCGGGCGAGATCACGCCCCTGGCCGAAACGATCCGCAGCTTCGAGGAACTCTGCGACGGCAAGTGGGATCACCTGCCCGAAGACGCGTTCATGTACGTCGGGGTCATTGAACAGGCTGAGGCCCAGGCCAAAAAGATGGCCGCCAGCGTCAAGAAGTAGTCCCATCGTGGGACAGGCTTCCAGCCTGTCAGCCGCATGGAAAACTCTTCCCGCCTGCCGACATTCGCCCGTTTCCGAATCCAAGGCATCACCCGTGGCCACCATCCAGGTTCTCGTCGTCACTCCCGAAGCCACCCAGCTCGATGTGCAGGCCGAGTCGGTCGTGGTCCCGCTGGTCGATGGTGAAGCCGGCATTCTGCCCGGCCACGCGCCGATGATCGGCCGCCTCGCGCCGGGCGGCTTGCGGGTCGTCTCGGCGTCGGGACCGAAGCAGTTCTACGTCGATGGCGGATTCGTCCAGGTGGCCGACAATGTCGTCTCGGTTCTGACCGGCCGCAGCATTACGTTCGACCAGATCGACGTCGCCGCCGCGCGGCGGATGCTGGAGGAAACGCAAATCTCAGCCGACGACAAGTCCGAAGTCGTCGAACTGAAGAACCGGACTCTTGCCCAAGCCCGCGCGATGCTGCGGCTGGCGGGGCAGTCCTCGACCTGATGCCCATCCGGGAACCGCCGGGGTCTGACGCCAAATTGCGCAGTCTTCGGAGCGATTTGGGGTCTGACCCCCTCTCTTCACCGGATAGGCTCTTGGATCGGTCCGGTCCGGCTGATCTGACTGATCTATTCGAGCGGCCGAACCGCGACCATGACCTCCCGTTTTCCGCCGGGCGGCCCGCGGGTCGGCACCACGGTCAGGCCTGCGGCGCGCAGCCGGCGTTTGATTTCCGACCGGCAGCAATAAGTCACAAACCGGCCGTCTGGTTTCAGGATTCTCGCCAGTTGCGTGAGATGGTCGGCACTCCAGAGCTTCGGATTCACGTCCGGACTGAACGGATCGTGGTAGACGGCGTCGAATGTCCCCAACGGTGCCAGGTCATATTGGGTTGCGTCGACGCACAGAACCTGGAGTCTCACTCCACCACTGGACAGATCGATTGAGCCGATCGTGGCGGTTCGGGACATGAGCCAGGGCAAGAATCTGTCGACCGCGGGCTGGCAGACTTCCAGCGAGCCAAACTGCAGGTCGGCGATCACGCTGGCTGGAGGCAGGTGCTGTTCAACGCTGACGTAATCCAGGTTCGCGTTGTGCCGCAGCGCCATGCTGGCCGTGAGCCAGAAGTTCAGCCCGACGCCGAAGCCCGTTTCAAAAACGCGGACTGGCTCGCCGCGCCGCAACCGCTCGCCAGCGAGGCTGTTTTCGAGATAGACGTGGCGGCTTTCAGTCAGGGCTCCCGACTCGGAATGGTGGGTCTGGCCAGTCCGGACGCACTCCAGAGTCCGCGAGCCGTCGTCGGTCACGACTTGCCTCCAGGCGGGGTCGGCTGTCGCAAGCCTTGGTCGGTTGGGGCGAGGTGACATGGCGGGCAGGCGGATTTCGGGATCGCAAGAAACCGGACTTTCACCAAAACTGACCCGACGTGACAATCGGGGCAACCTTCTGAGTTTTTGGACAACCCCATCATGCCCGACCAGCGGCCTGGCGACGACGCCCCGCCAGCAACTGTCCCGCCCAGCGAAGAGCCATCTGCGCGGGACAGCGAGGACCACCGTCTGCTGGAAGGTCCGCAGAGCCGCTGGGCCGAGTTCCTCCGCGCGTTCCGGATTTTCCGTGAGTGCATCCACGGTTTTCGCAAGCTCCACTTCGTCGGGCCGTGCGTGACGGTCTTTGGCTCGGCCCGCTTTCCCGAAGACCATCCGTACTATCAGCTCGGGCGCGAAGTCGGCTGCGAGCTGGTCCGCAGCGGCTTTACCGTGATGACGGGCGGTGGGCCGGGAATCATGGAAGCCGCCAACCGGGGTGCCCAGGAAGCCGGCGGCAAGAGCGTCGGCTGCAACATCGAACTGCCGCTCGAACAGGCCCCCAATCCCTACCTCGATGTCTCGGTCGACTTCAAGTATTTCTTCATTCGCAAGCTGATGCTGGCCAAGTACTCCTACGCTTTTGTCGCCTTGCCCGGCGGCTATGGCACGATGGACGAGCTGTTCGAAATCTCGACCCTGGTCCAGACGCGCAAGGTCGAGGACTTCCCGATTGTTCTTGCCGGAGTCGACTACTGGGCACCGCTGCTGGAGTTCCTTCGCAGCCGGATGGTGGCCGAGGGGACGATCGACCAGGCCGATGTCGACCGCTTCATCCTCAGCGATTCTCCGCGCGAGATCGCGACCGAAGTCGCGGCGGTGGCCATGAAACGCTTCGGCCTCAAACGGGGCAAACCCCGCCCCCGCTGGTGGCTCGGCGAATTCTCCCTCTCCCGGCTCGCGCGGGGTCAGTGAACGTAGAGTCCGCCTGTGGCGGATCCCAACTGTTCGTCAGCGTGTGTCTTTTCCGGTTTGGCGAGCGGCAGGGCGTCAGCCCTCCGTGTGATGCGTCCTAAAGGGAATTGTGCGTCAGTTTTCCATGTGGTGCCTGGGACACGGAGGGCTGACGCCCTGCCGCTCGCCAAACCGGAAAAGACACACGCTGACGAACAGTTGGGATCCGCCACAGGCGGACTCTACGTTC
>JANOFL010000324.1:0-12141 GCA_031405895.1 Planctomycetota bacterium | reverse complement strand
CGATTTTTTCGCGGTTTGCGTCGTAGCGCGAAGAAAAAGCAGAAACGACCGACAAAGCAGGAGCTTCGTCGCCACGAAACCCACGACCGGCACCGGCCATTCACTCCTGCGGCGGCCGGCGCAGCCAATGCTGAAAGGTGCAGGCGAACTGGTTCTGTCCATCCGCTGGACTGGATTGTTCGTCGGCCAGTTCCCAATCGCTCCAGTCGATGACAGGCAGGAACGTGTCCCCGGTCGATTGCGTTCGGACGCGCGTGAAGAAAAGCTCCTGCACGAACGGCCAGAAGAGGCTGTAAATTTCCCCACCGCCGACGACCATCGGTCGGGGGTCGTTCGAAGTCAGCCGGTCGGCTTCGGCCAGCGAGTGGGCGATCATCGCGCCGGGAAAGCGCCAGTGCATTGTCCGCGTCAGGACCACGGTCTTGCGCCCCGGGAGCAGCCGCCCGATCGATTCGAGTGTCCGCCGGCCCATGATCAGATGATGCCCCATCGTGACGCGCCGAAAACGCTTCAGGTCGGCCGGCAAACTCCACGGAAGCCGGCCCGTGTCGCCAATCACATTGTTTTCGCAGGCGGCAACAACCGCGCCAAAACGCCGCGCGCGGGCGGTTGGCGGTTCCGGCTGTTTTGGGCGGGGCCTGGTCAAACTGCCACCACCGCCTTGATGTGGGGATGCGGAGCGTAGTCCGCAACGGCGAAGTCCTCGACCGCGAAGTCCTCCAAAAGCTTCGCCTTCCGCGCGATCTTCAGCTGCGGCAGCGGACGCGGCGCGCGGGTCAGCTGCAGCCGGGCCTGGTCGAGATGGTTGAGATAGAGGTGCGCGTCGCCCAGCGTGTGAATGAACTCGCCCGGTTCAAGGTCCGTCACACCGGCAACCAGGTGCGTGAGCAGGGCGTAGGAGGCGATATTGAACGGAACTCCAAGAAACACATCGGCGCTCCGCTGATAGAGCTGACAGCTCAGCCGTCCGCGCGCGACATGAAACTGGAACAGGCAGTGACAGGGTGGCAGCGCCATCTGGCCGATCTCGGCGACATTCCAGGCGCTGATGACGAGCCGGCGGGAGTCGGGATTGTTGCGGATCTGGTCGACGATCGCGGCCAGCTGGTCCACCATCCGCCCGTCGGCTCCGCGCCACGACCGCCACTGGGCACCGTAGACCGGGCCAAGCTCGCCATTTTCATCGGCCCATTCGTCCCAGATCGTGACGCCCTGATCGCGCAACCACTGGACGTTGGTATCTCCGCGGATGAACCAGAGCAGCTCGGCCACGATCGAACGGAAATGGATTTTCTTGGTGGTCAGCAACGGAAAGCCGTCGGCAAGGTCGTAACGCGATTGCCAGCCGAACACGCTCAGCGTCCCGGTCCCGGTCCGGTCGGACTTTTCGAGTCCCTGATCGAGGATGTGGCGGAGCAGTTCGAGGTATTGCTTCATCGCATGAACATTGCCGGACGGCGGTCGGGGCCACAGCAGTCGCCAGACAGTCCGGCCTGGCTGACGGTCAAGATTGCCCTGGTCTCACCGAATACAATAAGGACGCGGCGACGAATCGGCGAGGCCTCCTCCTCAACCGCGAGAGTCCTGGCACGGCCGGAGAACTGAAAATGTTCGGACTTGGCATCACTGAACTGCTGTTGTTGTGGGCGTTGCCCATCGGCGGAATCGCCGGGATCGCCGTTTTGTATCTGGTGATTCGCGCTGCGGTCCGGGACGGCAACAAGCCGAAATAAGGCCGCGGCGGGGCCGGCTTTGCCCTGGTTCTCCCCGGTTCCGGGTCTCAACTTTCAGGACCCGATTTCCGCGATCCACGGCAAATTGCCGGCGGCATCGAACCCGATAGTCCGTGGTTGGCCGACCGACTCGATCTGGGGATGACCGGCCAGTTCCTGGGCCAGCCCTTCGGCGCACTCAAGCTCCTCGATCTGGAGCGTATTGCGAATCCAGGCCATCCGGCAACGGTCCAGCGGCACCAGCCCCAGCGTCTGTCCCGCCGCAGCCAGCATCTCCCTGTCGGTGGGGTGATGGATCGGGATCATCGCTGAAGCCGGATGCAGCGAGGTAATGGAATTGATCGAGGTTGATACCCGATCGATCTTCTCCACCAGCTGGCTGCGGCAGAACTCTGCGATCCCGATCCCGAGCGCATTGCCGCCGGTTTTGGCCGTCAGGTCGCGGACGCAGATGCGCCTGATCGCAGGTGTCTCGCCGTTCAGCGCGATGTGGTCGTTGGACTTGCGGCCAATGACATTGGTGTCCATCCCTGTGCCGCTGATGTTCTTGCCCATTTCGTCGATCAGCAGGAGGTCGAGCCGGTCGAAGGGCAGGCGGGCCATCATCCGCTTCGCCATCTTGAGGAGTTCCGGTTCGTCTGCCGGAATCTGATGCGCTGGCAAGGCCCGGACCAGCGCCGTCTGTTCGGCCGCGTTCTCGACCAGCGCGACGCCGCAGAGGACACGACACTTTTCAAGCATGTTGTCGGCCGTCGCCGCGACGATCTGGTCAAACGTCCAGTCGGCCATCGCCTGGTGCATCAGCGCCGCGCCGGCGTGCTTGCCAAGGCCAACCAGAAGCATCTTGAGCAGGCCGCTTTCGACATTGCCGAAGATACCGGTGTGGGCCTTGACGCGATTGACAAGGATGACATGCCGGGCCGAAAAGGCGTGGCGGTCGAAATGGACGGGAAAGCCCAGTCCGCTTTTGCAGACGACGACTGTTTCCATCGACGAGCGGATTTCGCAGCCGAGACTTTCGGGTGTGCAACCGAGGCTGGCGAGGACTTTCAGCTGGCCCTCGGCCGTCGCCCCGCCATGCGATCCCATCGCCGGGACCACAAACGGGTTGGCGTTGAGCCGCTCCCGGACGAACTGCACGACAGCGGCGATGATTACCGGCAGGTTGGCGATCCCGCGGCTGCCCGCGGTGATCGCAATTTCGTCGCCCGGAACGACCTGCTTCTCCAGCCCCAGTCCTGCTAGCTGCTCCATGACAGCAGCTGTCGGGTCGGCGAGGTGCGTGGAATCAAATGACTGCCGGAGACGGCAGAATCGGGGCAACATGCGGGCGGCCATCCGGACGACAGATTTGGGCAAGCCGCCATTCTGACGCCGCGGCATTGGATGAGAAAGGCAGGCGGAAAGAAGGCAGGCACACGGGGTGTGTCTGTGACCTTTTTTTCAAGTGTAGGAAAGCGCCCGCCGACTGTCCGAAAGGAACGAGAATCGGTGGACCGGCCGGCTTCAACCGCCGAATAAACAGGGGGCGACGGAACGCTGGCAAGCGATCTGTCGCCCAATCTCCAAAAGCCTGTTGGGGAACCGCCGGGGTCTGACGCCAAAACGCTCCCGGCGCGCCAGGATTCGGAGCGAATTGGGGTCTGACCCCTTCTCTTCGCCAAACAGGCTCTGAATGCCGGGCGGATCGCGCCTGGCACCAACGACGCAAGTCGGGACCGCGAATCCATCGCCGGTCGACCTGCCGGACGCCGCATCATGCGTCATTACTCCATCGTCGTGCCCTTGATTGGCCAGCGAACCGGGTTCGAGACCACTCTCGCCTCGGTCCTGCGGAGCAGTCCACCAGGCACCCAGGTCATCGTGCCGCATGGCGGCGACTACGACGATCCGTGGCACGTCGCGGATGAAGTGGAACTGTTGCCGCTGAAGGCCCACGATCGAGAGAACTTGTCAGGCCTGGTGCTCGCCGCGTTGTCCCGGGCTGGCAAGGAGCTGGTTGGCGTCGTCCTGCCCGGCATGGAGCTGGGCGACGATTGGCCGGCGGAAGTTGACCGACAGTTCGATGATCCGGCCGTGGCTTCGGTTGCTACCTGTTTGCGTGCCGCCAGTTCCGGCCAGTCCGTGACCGGGCAACTCGGCTTCGGAACTGCGGGCCGGATTCGATTCAACCTGCCGGGCCATGGGAAGCCTTCGCGTGATTTGCTTGGCAGCGGGCCAGGTTTTGGTGCCGGCTTTTATCGAAACGAAGCGCTTGGCTGGTTGCCGGCCGCGGGCCTTGGCATTGACCCGGGAAGTCTGGCGCTGGAGCTGTTGCTGGGGCTGCACGTGCTCGGATACCAGTCGCGACTGGCTCCGGTCAGCGTGACCCGCACCGGCGAGCCAGCCGAGTCGCGGCCTGAGACCCGGTTGCCGTCATCCGTTGTCGAGCGGTTGTTGGCGCGGCACGGGGCCGGGAAAGGGAGCTTGACGCGAGCCTTGGGGGACCTGCTTGGCGGCCATCCGCAGCGGGCGTTCGCGAGGCTCGTGGCCCTCCGCCAGCGGGCTGCCGACCGTGATTTCGCCAGCCGGCTGCAGCAAGCCCGCGATGATCGCGCGCGGTTCGAATCCACCCGGCTCAAGAAAAGCCCGACCAGTTCCGAAGTGCCCGCCCGGATGCGCCGCGCCGCCTGAAGCTTGCGGCTGGCAGCCTTCTTCCGGCAGAGTTTTCCACGGACTCCGGCCAAATTCCCCGGGCCGGCCCCTATATTGACGTTTGTCCGGCGAATGGCTGGCGGGCCCTGGTGCCCTCTCAGGCCTGTTTTTGGGGTGAACCGACGGCGCTAGCCGCGGGCTCTTCGAGGAACCCGGACGCTAGCGCGTGCCGGCTCACCAAGGCCACCATGAAACCAGGCGTTGACAAAACAATAGTCGCCCCAACTGTGGCAATCCAAGGGAGAATACCCGTGCCCCGTTCCCGATTGTTTGCCGGTCTGTGGTGCACCATTTTGGGGCTGGGCCTGCTCGTGTCAGCGGGCTGCGAATACCATTTTTCGAGCGGCTATTCGTTCGACTACAAGGGTGAAAAGGCGTCCCGGACCGAGCGGGGGGAAATTGCTGCTGAAGTCGAGTCAGTTGAAATCACCAATCGCTTTGGCGACGTGGAAGTTGTCGCGACCGATGGTGAAGCGGGCTGGGAATGGGAAGGCTCGTGCTGGGCGGACGGCAAGGAAGAGGCCGAGCTGATGCTTTCCGATCTGAAGATGAAGGTCTCCACCGAAGGCGCGGCCCAGCGCTGGGAAGTCACCTTGCCGGAACAGGGCCGGACCGGCCTGCGCGGCGTGAAATCCAGCCTCAAGCTGCGAGTGCCCGCCGGGATCGCGGTCCGGGTCGGCAACGAACATGGCGATTCCACCTGCCGCGACCTGACCGGGAAACTGGATGTTGGCAACGCCCACGGAGACGTTTCGCTGGCCGGTACCGGCGGCGAAACCAGCGTCGTCAACCGGCATGGCGACACCGAAATCCGCATGTCGTCCGGTTCGCTGCGGACCGACACCGCGCATGGCGAACTGACGGTTAGCGGCGCTTCTGCGGCTGTCGAAATCCGCAGCCAGTTCGGCGACGTCGCGCTCGACAATGCGACCGGCGATGTCGACTGCCGCAACGAACACGGCAAGACCCGGCTGGAATCCAGCGGCACGCGGATCGAATGCGAGTCCTCGTTTGGCGATGTCGAAGTGACTGTCGAGAACGCCGAAGTGGCCCTGGTCGACATCGCCAACCAGCATGGCGACATCGAACTGACTGTGTCGACGGGAGTCAAAGCCCGAGTGGTGATGGAAACCGAACATGGCGAGGCCCAGTCCGAACTTGAATCCGATGCCAGCGCCACCGCCGAAATCCGGCTCACCAATCAACACGGAGACATTGCGATCAAAGGCATCAAGTAGCCGGCCCCCTGTGCATGGAGTTGAGCCTTCGAGATTGCGCATCGTCACATTTCTTCCCCCCTCCTCCGCGAGTTGTCAGGTCTTTCCTGGGACAGAAATGGGGACATTCTGCTTTTTGACGCGATTGGCCCTGCCGGGGACTGCGTGATGGTCGGGAGTCTGGACCAGCGCCGTCGCGCGGATTGATCGCGGAGAGTGGTGGGGAGGGTCGGCGGGAATACGACCCGCATTGTTGCGCGGTCGCGGGAGGGATGGTGCCCTTCCGCTAACAGGAGCGGCAAACGGGTCAGTTTCGCCCGGCGCAAGACTTGAGCGGATTAATATGTCATCATTTGGTGACATGTTGCGGCTTCGGGAAAACTCCCGCGCCGGATTGGGGGAGGGCGACGGGACTGGCCTGGGAATCTGCGGGAAGTCTGTCCTGCGAAGACGAGAGTCGAAGCTGGACGGTGACGCCCAAGCCATTGCCGCAGCCGAGGCTGCAGAAGCCCGGGCGCGATCCGCCGTTGCTGCCGGCGTGGCCGGCGCCCCGGCACTCCAACTGGGTGGCTCCGGTCAACGAGTCGCCGGGCGAGCAGGAGCTGGAGGCCGTCCGGCTCTAGAGTCTTACGGCGCCACATGCGCGCGTGATGCGCGCATGATTTGGAGGCGAAGCACCGCTGTCCCGACGGCTGGCCTTGGCGTTGGGTCTGGCCGGAAGGGGTCTCGAGTCGTTTTCGTGCAAGCTGTTCCAACCGGAAAACCGCTGGCGAAAACGACTCCCGACCCCCTCAGATACGGGCGAAGCCAGCCTTGGGAAGAAGTCTTCCGGAATTGCATGCCGGATGAACCCAGGCCAGGGGGCGAAGCCGGCTGGTGGCCTTGTACTCAGCTATACCGCACGCGGCCAGAATTGATCTTGGCGAGCGGCAGGGCGTCAGCCCTCCGTGTCCGGCGCTCGACCCGGTGGGCTGACGCCCTGTTGCTCGCCTGATTCATTCATTTCTGACCGAGCGGAGTGTATCCTGGCGGGTGGTTTTCGCTCATCATTTGCTCGGCGAGTTGGGCCCCGTCAATCGTGGGCGAGAAACCGGTTGTCGGCGCACGTTCGACATTTCCTGCAACGGAGGTTCCATGCGCACGCAAGTCACACCGTTGCTGTTTGTGATCGGCGTTGCCGTTGTCTTCGGGAATTTGGCCCAATGCGACTCACAGGAGTACCGGGTCGGAACCGGCCGCGTCGAGATAACGCCGGCCTGGCCTGTCCGGCTGAACGGATTTGGTTCCCGTCGCGATGAAGCCTCGGGAGTTTCCCAGCGGCTGTGGGCGAAAGCCCTTGCCATCAGCTCCGAAGGCCATCCGCCCGTCGTCATTCTTGCCATCGACAACCTTGGAATCCGGGAGGCCATGGTTGACGAAGTCGCCCAGGCCTTGAACGACCGGTTCCAGATTCCGCGGGAAAACGTCGCCCTGACTTTTACGCACACGCATTGCGCGCCAAAAGTGAATGGTGCGAGCGACACCATCTTCAGCACGGACATTCCACCCGACCATCAAGCCCACATCGACCAGTACACAAACGAACTGCCAGGATTGCTGATCCAGGCCGCGACCCAGGCCGTGGACAGTCTTCGCCCCGCCGATCTGGAATGGGCGGTTGGCACGGTCGGATTCGCGGAAAACCGGAGAACGCCGGGTGGTCCGGTCGATCACGACTTGCCGGTTCTGTTCGCCAGAGATGAGTCGGGAAAGCTGATCGCAGTCTATACAACCTATGCGTGCCATTGCGTGACACTTTCGTTCAACCAGTACAGTGGAGACTGGGCGGGCTACGCGCAGGAGCTGATCGAATCGTCGCAGCCTGGCACGGTTGCAATGGTCTCCATTGGCTGCGGATCGGATGCCAATCCCGCCAGCGGCGTGACGGGAGACAATCTGGCCGCTGCGGCGGAACAGGGCCAGCAGATTGCGGCAGAGGTCGAGCGGCTGGTTTCATTGCCGAAGCGTGCGGTGGGCGGGCGGATCGACGCGAGGCTTTTGCACATTCCCGTTCCGCTGGATCCCCTTCCCACCCGGGAACAGCTTGAGGAGCTGGCGGCCCAGGGCGGTTCGGCGGGCTATAACGCGACTTGGCAACTGAACCGGTTGCAGCGCGGCGAGGCACTCGTTGAGGAGCTGGACTATCCGGTCCAGACGATCACGTTCGGCGACAGTCTGCACCTGGTGTTTCTGGCTGGCGAAGTCTGCGTCGACTATGCGCTGCGCCTGAAACGGGAATTGCGCCGGGATCGCGTCTGGATCCATGGCTATTCGAATGATTTTTGCGCCTACATTCCAAGTGAACGGCTGCGGGCGGAAGGAGGTTACGGCGGAGGTGGCGAGATTCCCTTTTTTGCGCTGCCGAACACGCTCGCGGCCGGGCTGGAGGAGCGGCTAATTTCGGCCGTGATCGGGCAAACGCCCGAATCGTTTCGCGCTGAGCCTGGCACACAGGATGTTCCGCCAAAAGACCCGCTGGAATCGCTTGTCTGCATCCACACGCACCCCGAGCTGACGGTTCAGCTGGTGGCCGCGGAGCCGCTGGTTGCCGATCCGGTCGCGATCGATTTTGGGATCGACGGAAGTCTTTGGGTCGCGCAAATGCCCGACTATGGGCGCGGAGTCGATGAGGAGTTTCCGCCGCAAGGCGAGATTCGTTTGTTGCGCGATGCCAATCGTGACGGCATCTTTGACAGCGCCACGAGTTTCCTGTCAGGGTTGCGTTTTCCAACCGACGTCAAGGTCTGGCGCGACGGGGTTCTGGTCTGCGATGCGCCCGACGTCATCTTCGCCGCTGATCGGGACGGAGACGGGAGCGCCGAAGTTCGCGAAACGGTGTTGACCGGCTTCGCGACGCACAACCCGCACGCCCGGGTCAACAGTTTGCGAATCGGTCTGGACGGCTGGGTCTACGGATCGGGCGGCCTGTTCGGCGGCCAGGTCCGGAATCGGGCGGGGACCATCGTTGACGTCGGCCATCGCGATTTCCGGTTCAGGCCAGACGTTGGAACGGTGGAGGGCGCTTCGGGACAGTCGCAACAGGGCCGGACCCGCGATGATTTTGACAACTGGTTTGGATGTACAAACGGCAAGCTCCTGATGCACTTTCCGCTCGACGAACAGTACATCCTGCGAAACGACCGGCTGTTGCCAGCGGCCACGATCGTGGATGTGCCCAGTGCCAGGCATGGCCAGCAGCTTTTTCCGCCCGGTGATCTGGTCCTCTTCAAGTTGTCGGGCGCGCCCGGGCGCCCCACTTCGGCTTGCGGCGTCGACATCTACCGCGATCGGGTACTTGGCCAGCGGTTCTACGGCAATGCATTTGTCTGTGAACCAGTCCATCAGCTGGTCCATCGCATGGTTTTGACTCCCGACGGCACGACGTTTGTCGGGGATCGCGACACAAACGAAGCGGGCAGCGAGTTTTTGACGTCGACCGATCAGTGGTTCCGGCCGGTCCAGGCCCGCCTGGGGCCCGACGGATGTTTGTATGTGGTTGACATGTACCGTTACGTGATCGAGCACTCGCAGTGGATTCCGCCGGAGTCGTTGCGCGAACTCGATGTCATGGCGGGGCATGCGTTGGGCAGAATTTACCGGATTGCGCCCAGGGAACAGCCCGGCTTGCGGTTGCCGGATTTGACAGGACTTGACGATGTACAGTTGGCCGGGATTCTTGCCAGCGAAAATGGGGTTCTGCGGGACATCGTGGGTCAACTGCTTTGGTGGCAGGAGCCCGTGTCTTCCGCGGCAGTCGATGAAATCCGGAGCATTGCCGCCACGGCCACCAGCGCGGGAGTCGCGGTCCATGCAGCCGCGCTGCTCAAACTTCTCGGCAAGCTGGAGGAACCGGAAGTATCGCGGCTGTTGAACGACCCTGATCCCGAGGTTCGAAGAATGGGCTTGAGGCTGTCCGCGGGACTTCAGGACCGTCTCGAGTCACAGATCCTGGATCAAGTTCGTTGTGATTCGGTGAAAGTCAGGACGCAGGCGGCATTCGAGTTGCGCAATCCTGGTTCATTGGCGGCCCATCGGCATTTGGCCAGTCACCTGATGTCCAGCCCGCCGAACTCGCTGGAGCAGTTCGCCGGGCTAAGTTCGGTGACAAGTGCAAATGCCGTTTCAGTTTGGCGTGAATCGCTTTCGCAGGCTGATTGCGAAGACTATCGCGACCGGCTCAAGCCGCTGATGGAAGTGGCGACAGGTCAGGGCGACGCAAAATCGCGGCGCGAGATCTGGAAAGCGGCCGAAGCCCGATGCGACGCGTGGAATGAGCCGTTCCTGGAGGTTGCCGCCTTTGCCGACTGGCTCGCCCAGATGGCTGACCTTGAACCCGCGAACATGCTGGCGGACGAGAAGGAGTTGGCGGAGCAGTACCTGGCGCATCTGAGGCCGGCGGTTGCCGCGGGCGATTTACCGGAAGAGAGCCTGCTCCACGCCATCCGGTTCCTGTCGGTGGTGGTTGGTCCGGTCGGAAGAGCGTGCGGGATTGACGGGCAACCACGGGACACGGAACTGCTTTTTCAATGTCTCGGGCCGCTGGCCGGTCCCAACGTGCATTCGGCCGCCGCGGAAGCGATTTTTGGATGGAACAGCGCTGAGGGTACGACCCGACTGCTGGACCGGTGGGATGAGCTGACTCCCCGACTTCGAGCGGAAGTGGTCGATCAGATTCTGGCTCGCGAGACCTGCGTTGAATTGCTCCTCCATTCGATTATGAATCGGCAGATCCGGGGAAGCGAGCTGGATGCCGCGGCGCGCGAGCGGTTGCTCAACAGCGAAAATGAGGCGATTCGCACCCGATCCCGGATTGCATTTGGATTCACGCCAAATTCAGACCGGAACGGGTTGGTTGACGAATGGCGTCCGGCGTTGAGCCTGGTGGGGGAGTTTGAGAAGGGGCGGCGGGTCTTTGTCAAAAACTGTGCGGCGTGTCATGTACTGGATGGCGTGGGACACGAGGTTGGCCCCGATCTGGCGGCGCTCAGCAGTCGAACTCCGGTTGCGATCCTGACCGCGGTCCTTGATCCCGGTCGCGATGTCGAAAGCAGATATGTGCAATACGCGGCCGTGACCACCGACGGCATTACCTGGGCCGGGCTGCTGGTTGGCGAAACGGCCGCCAGCATTTCGTTGAAAGAGCGCGAGGGACGGGAACATGTGATCCTGCGCAAAGACCTCGACGGGTTCCGGGCACTGAAAAAATCGATGATGCCCGAGGGAGTCGAAAACGACATTTCGCAACAGGACCTCGCGGACTTGATGGCGTACATCGAACCCCCGCGAACTTCCCGTCGCCAGTTCCCCGGCAACGCCCCGCAGGTCGTCGTCCGGGACAACCAGGGCGTTTTCCGCTGTTTCGCCTCGCATGCCTGGATTTATGGAGCAGCGATTGTCTTCGAACCGGCGTTTCAGAATATCGGCGACTGGTCAGGCGCGCGGGATCATGTGGTTTGGACGCTGGATTCGCCCGACCAGCGCCCCTTCGACGTCTACCTTGATTACGCGTGCGACGATGGCTCGGCGGGGAGCGAGTGCCTGATTTCGGGGCCAACGGGTGAGATTCGATACCGGGTCCAGGGGACGGGAGGCTGGTCAGAGTATCGATGGACCACAGTTGGCGCGGTCGATCTCCCGGCCGGGCAATGTCGACTCGTGATCGGGCTTGCGAAGCCAGCTCCAGTCGCAGCGCTGATGGATCTGCGCACGGTTGTTCTGGTTCCGGCAGGGGAGGCCTGGACGCCTGGTCCTGGCAACAACTGAGGTCTCACAGGCCTGGTGTCAGTGGTTCCTGGTCGCCCCGAGGGGCCGTGGCGACTGATCGGGGCGGCGGCGGCAGCAAGAAGACTGGATTCCTTTTTTTGCAGTTGACATGTCACCATTTGGTGACATGTGATTCGATCGGGCAGTTTCGCCGGTCGGGCTTTCTTCTCCCTGGGCCATCGCTTCCGCGGCGGATTGACAGAAACGGTTCCGGGGTCCGGGGCAGGAAACTCTTCTGATTTCCAATCAGCGAGCTGCCCCGGTTCCCGGCAAGTGGAAACGCCTCACCTGAATGGTGGGTAACGAATGCAGCATCCCGCGAAAGAGGTCCCGCTCCTGCTTGCGCAGTTGCGTGAAAAGCGGCTGCTGGCGCTGATCGGCCGCTACTTGAGGGCGGGCGTGATGGTCGAAGGCATCCTGCAACCCAGTCCCGAAGGAACCCCGCAAGGCGGGCCCGCTTTCCCCACTTCTGGCCAACATCCTGCTGGATGATCTGGACAAGGAGCTGGAACGACGCGGCCTGCCGTTCGTGCGTTACGCCGACGACTTCGTGGTCTTCACGCGGTCGCGGCGGGCGGCGGAGCGGGTGTTCGCCGGGGCGACCCGTTACCTGACGAAGGTTCTTCGCCTGGTGGTCAACCTGGAGAAGAGCCGGATCGTGCCCAGCGACGGAGTCGAGTTCCTCGGCTTCGTCT
>JANOFL010000321.1:0-6601 GCA_031405895.1 Planctomycetota bacterium | reverse complement strand
TACGACTCGGCCAGTGTGCAGCCCCGGGCGTAGTGGACGTGCATCAGCGGGTGGGGAAACTTGTTCGGGATCGCGAGCGGTTCGGTGATCGTCCCGCTGCTCGCCGCCGCGCCATAGCGGATGAACTCGGTCAGCTTGGTCTGGCCGGGGTTGGTGAAGTCGCCGCCAAAGCTCGTGAGACTTTCGCAGATCGCCCCCGGCTGGATTTCGCAGCGGGCCAGCTTCCAGTTGAAATCGGACTCGCCCATCACCAGCCCCGCCACCTTTTTGCCTTGCGGCATGGCCGTCAGGACTTCTTCGGCCCGCAGGCCCAGCCCCTCCAGCCGGTCGATCGCCGCCTTGAAGGCCGGCACCCGGGTCTTAGCCCGGACATCGGACGTGTTGCAGAAAAAGAAAATCCCATCCGGCCGCGTTCCATCCGCCGCCGCGCTGGCCCGCAGCGAGTCGATGATTTCCTGTTCGCTGTTGCCGTGGTCCCAGTTCGTGCCGAGCATCGTGCAGAGCAGATACGAAAAGCCCTGATCGGGAGTCGAATTGATCGTCCCGCCTGGCCCCCAGCGAAAGCGCGAAGAGAAACCCATTGTGGGCAGGAACTCAAACGGCTCGTCCGGCAGTCGCTCGATCAGGCCCGCGACCAACGGCGCGTCGATCACGGACTTGAGGTGCGGGCTCTCGCGGGTCTGCTTGCGGTAACACCAGCCCGCCCGCGCCGCCTGAATCAAGAATTTCGCGGTCTTCTCCGCGTCGCCTTTGCCGCCCCAGGCGAGCGCCAGCCGGTAGTGCACGAACATCTGGACCGGGTGGGCTTCGGCTAGCGGCTCGAGGAGCTCGATCACGCGGTCGTACTCGCGGCGGCTGAGTGCCTTGCCAGACTCCTCGAACTGCGCCTGGGCCTCGCAGCCGAAGACCAGTTGCTGGGCCTCCTCCACCGTTTTCCGGTAGTAGTGGTTGGCCGTCATCGACATGTAGCCGGGGTCCTCGCCAAGTGCCTGGCCGAGCGACCAGGTGATCGACGTCAACGAAGCGCCCGCACCGAAGACATCGCCCAGCCGCGCCTTGCTGCCGGGATTCTCCTTCTCGACGATCGCCGAGAGCTTCTCGAAGTGCTCCATGATCGTCACGCGGGTCGGAAACCCGCTGGAGTAAACGATGTAGTCGATCTGGGGACCGAGCTTCCGGTCCTCGACCGCCTTGACCAGCGGCTTCAGCACCAGCTCGCGGCACTCCTCCCAGGTCAGCGTGTGCCGCCGCGGAATGCCAGGCAAGAACAGCACATTGCCATCCGGAATCTGCCGCAGCCGCTGGTACCAGTTGGCCACCATCCGGCTCGTCTCGTCCTCGGCGTTGACCACCAAAAGGACGTTTTCCGGCCCGCCCGCGGCCTCCGCCGCCCGGATGAAACCAAAGAAACACAGCAACAGGACCCATCGCAAAGCCAATCCAGACCGGCGCAACATCCGTTGTCTCCATGGAGCTTCCGGCGCAGCGTGAGCTCTGACTCAACGCAACCCGCCGGGGAGACCATTGGAGATTCACGCGGCCAGCGAAGCAACTGCACGGCGACATTCGCCGCAAATCCCCGGCATCCTCAACCTGCAGTTTTCGCCCCGGCCTGGCAGAAGGGTCCATTCTCAACGATCCGCATTGAGTCAATGCTCACGGACCGTTGACTTCCTGCCTGAACCAATATGTCACCAAATGGTGACATATCAACGGCGGGAGACGGCAAAACGGATTTGAGCCTTTAAGCGCCCTCGGAACTGGTTCTGTCCCAGTTTTTTGTCACAGTCCCCATCAGCGATGGATGTGAATCGGTTACTGTCGCTCCTCCGTCCCCGCCGGTCGGCGGAACCCGTCACAGACATGAATCGGCGTCGTGGGATACTCCGGGAACCTGGAGTCGGTGACCGACAGGCAGCAGCGGATCAGGCGACCCCGCCGGGCCGGAATCGCCGGCTGGACGTACACGCAGTCCAGGCAGATGCCGATCCGTGCCTCGCTCTCTGGCGTGCGAACGCGCTTTTGCATCCAGCGTAACACCCCGCGCGGGATGCGATCGAACTGGTCGCGCAGCACGGTATCGACCGCGGCCGACAGCGCGAAGTAGATCGTCCCCCAAATCGCCCAGTGCCAGGGACTGCTGAACAGCCACAGGACCGGAAAGAGCACCGCCGTCCCGACGTACAGGAACACCAGGCGGTCGGAGCGTCGATGGGGATGGTCCGCGTTTTCGCGCGCCAGTCCAAAATGGCCGCGGTGTGCCCGGAGGCCGTCGACAAAGGACTGGACGACATACCACACGAAGCTGACCCAGGCCAACGACAAGCCCGCCATCCCGGACGCGAGCAGCCAAACCAGGCAGCCGCCGAGGACCAGGGGGAAGAAAAACATCGACGTTTGCAGATAGCTCCCCACCAGCACCGCGGCGAGGATCGACAGTCCCTGCAGGATCATGATCGACTGGCAGTCCGCCGCCGTCGCTGCCCCGGGAACGTCGGGTGCCAGCCACGCGAGCAGGAATGAGAACGTCAGCGCCAAATCAGGCGCCAGCCACCTCGCCAGAAGCCGCAGACTCGACATGCTGCCACATCCCTCTCAGCGCTTGTTACAAATGCGGCAGCCGGCGAGCCGGGCCTGTGCTGTTAATCCGAATGCATCGCCGATGTGCGTCCTTCCGAACCGCCTACCTACAACGGTAACCCGGCGGCGGCCAAGACCCGATTGATTCTAGGACCGACCCGATCTGCCGCTCGGGTTAACCGTCTTGTTCGGCAATGACCCCTTCTTCCACACTGCCGACTTTGAGCTTGACGCATACTCGGGAAACATGTCTTTCGCGATGCCTCGCAAGATGGCACCGGCAAACGTGAACCCCCAATACGACCGACCAGCACAATCAATCCGCCATCCGGGGTTTTGCAGATCTACGGCTACATCGACATGTTCGCGCGACGATTGAAGACGCAACAGGAATCCGGGTTTTGGCGGAAATCGTCGGTAAATCGGGTGCCCAATCCAGTACGACTCTGGAGTTGTCAGCGCATTTCGCATTCGTTCGATTTGATTCTCCGTCAGCTCGCGCGGAGCCGTAAGCATGATCGCCGTGCCCAAAGGACCGTGCAATCCAATCGATCCCCGCTCAACTATGCATCCATCTCCGGCACTGATGCCGTGAAATGCCGCAAGCACCGCTGAACCGACGATCTCGTCAACAGGTTTGGTGGGCCACTTCGGGAATTCCATTTGGTCAGGTCGCTTCTCTCTCATCCCAATGGCAACTTTCTCGGCTCATACCGCATCGTCAACAAACTGGGCTAGGTCGGGCCCTGGTCGGAGGTCTTCAGCGCGACGATCAACGCGTAAGCGAATCGCCTTGTGGGGTCGATCCCGGACGACAGAGCGGGCGCAAGCCCGGTCCCTGGCCAACCTGCCCTGCCGGTTGCGGAAACCAGCCCGAAGGTCTCAATCTGGGCCGCCGCGAGCAATCAGGGTTCCCGGGTCGGCAAAAGACGCTGCCACTGCACCCGTCCGGCTCGCACGCTCCGATTCACCGCCTGGCTCGGCGGCCGGCGTTGTTTCTGGTGACGGCCTTTGCTGGACGCGGAGCAGGAGCGCCTCGAAGCAGCCCCTCGGTACTCAAATCCTCGTCAAGCTCCGGCCAATGAATGCCATAACCCCCACCTGCGACTTGCCAGTTTTTTCTTTCGGCCGCAGTCGCGTTGAAAAGCCGTGGGTACCACGTGAGCGGAACGATAATGGTTCGGCCGTCCTTCAGCGCCACACTCAAAGTGTGCTTCGTAACCTTGACGTCAGCGACGCGCTCATCAGCTGCCAGTGCCAAAATACCCATGCCAGGCCTCCAGGAATTCCGCTCGGTGTTGGACTGCCAGTTTTTGGATTCGACGCAGTTCTTGGGGTGTAAATCCGGAGTTTCGAGCAAGTCCGACCGGGTCCAGCCAGAATTTGGCCGACAAGCTGTCCCGATCGACATGGACATGCGGGGGTTCGTTGGGTTCATGGCTGCGGAAGTAGAAGCGGTAGGGACCGCTCCGCAAGATAGTTGGCATCCGAACCTCATTCTCTCCTGCCAGCCAGGATCTTGCGGACGAAATCGCAACTCCAAACCGATGACCCGTTAAGGAAATCCGCCGAGGGACTCTACTGACGGCAATGCCGCAGGCAGATTTTACCCGTTTGGAAACGAACAGCCAGTCGGGCAGGGTCGGAAGGCGGCAAGAACGTCCACTACATCCTGCGGTGGATCAATGAGCGGGGCCAAGTCGGGCCGTGGTCAGAGGTCTTTAGCGCGACGATCAACGCGCAAGAGAATTGCCGTGAGGGGTTGACCCGGGACGACAGAGCGGGCGCAAGCCCGATCCCTGGCCAACCTGCTCAAGCGGCAACCACCTTCCTCCGGCTGGGTTTTTTCTCGTGCATTGCGACGACGATCAAGCTCAGTTGCCCACCCTCCAGCGAGCAGATGATGCGCAGCATAAACGCTGCGGAGAGGAAACTCAAACCGTCCGCCGGACTGGCGGGTCCACTTCCGTGCCTTGTCAGGCGGCGTTAACGTCTACAACTGCACTAAATGAATGGGGCTCTGGAACAGCTTCGCCCTGTTCGATGAGACCCTCCACGTGAAACTCAATGGCCTCGCGAATGAGCGCGAGCGCATCCTCGCGAGTATCGCCAGCGGCGATGCAGCCTGGAAGGTCGGGGACGTACGCGCCCCAACTGGCGGCACCCTTCTCAACGATGACGGTGTACTGCATGATAGTCGCTCACTGCTTAAAACCGGCCTGCTTCAGGACATTATTGAGGGTGCCTGGCGGAATATCAACGTCCGGTTTGCCGGAGACGGTCACGGTGCCGGGTTTCGAGGGATGCTTGAACTGTCGGTGGCTGCCGCGCGTGTACACCTGACGCCATCCGTCGTCCTCAAGCTTCTTGATCAGCGCCCTGACTTTCACTCGGTAATCTCAAAGATTTTTCCTGCGCCGCCGAACGACCAAGGTAACCCGGCGGCGGCCAAGAACCTTTGATTTCAAGATACGCCCGATCCGCCGCTCGGGTTGACCGCCTTGTGTACGCCCGTCATGGGCGTGATTTTATGGGGTGCCATCCTGACGGATCAGTCCCCTGTGCGAGACTGGGAGCCTCAAGGAGCTCAGGATACCAAGTGAGTCCTCCGATTGGCAAAGCACAAGGTGAAGGCAACCGCTCCGGGGCGACCCGGGGTGGGAAGGAAGCCTGCGAATGCGTGCGTAAGTGCCGGCCTGTTTTCGCCGCCGGTCGCATTCTCACCAGCGTCGCGAGGTTACGAACAGAAACGGGCTACAAGGCCGGTGCGGTCAGGCGAGTGGGCACAACACCACGAAGCCGTTCCCGATCGACTGCACTGGTAAAGCCCGGGCTTGCGCGACGACAGATCACGCTCTTATCCGGGGAGACCTGCATGAACGGCTTGCGAGCCGTCATCGCTCCAGGGAGTAAGGCTTGCCTGAAAGCCTGGAACAAGCCTTCGCAAGCTGGCGTGGGCGGTGCAGGAGTCAGCAGCGGTCTTAGTACCGGTTCCGCCAGTCCAAGGCGGACGGGAAGGACGCTGCGTTTTCCGAATACACAGTGATGAAGTACAAGGAAGAGCCATCACCCGGCTCGCCGCGAGGGAACCCCTCTTCGCCCGCGTCTCCGGACGCAGGCGACGAGACCACAGGTTCATTGTCCCGACCGGGACGAACCGCGACGGCGTCAGGTGAGAAGCCGGCCTTGAGTCTGTTCCCAGAGACGATGATGGAAGCGGTGGTCGATCCGTCCAACATGGAACGTGCCTGGAACCAGGTCCGTGCGAACCGGGGGGCCCCTGGCCCCGACGGGATCACACTGGCCGCGTTCACTGAATGGCTTCGGCCACGCTGGGCCGGGATTCGACAACAGCTTCTCGATGGCACCTACCAGCCGGCCCCGGTGCGGCGGAAGACCATCGACAAACCGGGTGGCGGTCAGCGGGAGCTCGGCATTCCAAACGTGCTCGACCGGCTGATCCAGCAAGCCATCCAGCAAGTCCTCACGCCGCTGTTCGATCCGGGCTTCTCGGCATCGAGCCACGGCTTTCGACCGCGACGTTCCGCTCAGGGAGCTGCGAGGCAGGTCCAGCGGACGATTCGCAAAGGCTACCGCTTCGTCGTGGACATGGACCTGTCGAAATTCTTCGACCGGGTCCAGCACGACGTCCTGATGAGTCGCGTCGCCCGCCGGGTGAGCGACAAGCGGTTGCTCAAGCTGATCGGCCGCTACTTGCGGGCAGGCGTGATGGTCGAAGGAATCCTGCAACCCAGTCCCGAAGGAACCCCGCAAGGCGGACCGCTTTCCCCACTCCTGGCCAACATCCTCCTGGATGATCTGGACAAGGAACTGGAACGACGCGGCCTGCCCTTCGTGCGTTACGCCGACGACTTCGTGATCTTCACGCGGTCGCGGCGGGCGGCGGAGCGGGTGTTCGCCGGGGCGACCCGTTACCTGACGAAGGTTCTTCGCCTGGTGGTCAACCTGGAGAAGAGCCGGATCGTGCCCAGCGACGGAGTCGAGTTCCTCGGCTTCGTCT
>JANOFL010000236.1:0-13042 GCA_031405895.1 Planctomycetota bacterium | reverse complement strand
TTCTGCAGCTCCGAAGTCGCGCTGCTCCAACGCGGATTGCAGACTACAGGACTCCAGCGTGGAGTTTCGACTGGAGCGCCGGTTGCGCTTTTTGACGTAGTGCTTTGTGGTCTCTGTCGCAGAAATACCAGCCCGCAGCGCAAGCAAGGACCAGCCCGGGTGCTGTCTTTCCCTTGCTTGCGCTGCGGGCTGGTATAAAAGCGCAACTTCAAGAGTTGTGCTTTCGGCAAAGCAGGAGCTTTGCTGCCACGTCAGGAAATGGCATGAGGGTTGCCTGCACTCATAGCCGACCGCCTTTTCGTGGTGGTGGCCAACCGGTCTGATGATGGGTGTGGGCCGGTTCGATCCGGATTCTGGATCCAGGCCCGGGAGGGAAGTTGCGGGGCGACCCGCCGTCAGCTGGCTCCGTTGCAATGCCCGATTCCATCAGCCTTGAAGAGTTTTTTTCGCGGATCAAGGCTTTTGTTGGCTGGACAGCAGCCGATGCCGAGTGGATGGTGCGGGCGTGGCCCGCAGTGAGGCCCTGCGTTCCCGCGGCGGTCGATGACTTTTACGCGAACATTCAGCGATTTGAATTCACAACCGCCGTCATGACCGGAGGGCCGGCTCAGGTCGAGCGGCTGAAGAAGACGCTTGCCGGCTGGGTCGAGACGCTTTTTTCGGGCCAGTATGACCTGGCTTTTGCCCGCAGCCGCTGGCAGGTTGGCCGGCGACACGTCGAAATTGGCTTGCCGCAGTCCTACGCCATGGGCGCGCTGGCAAGACTGCGCGGCGCAATCAACCGGGGGCTGCTGCAGACGGCCGGGGATCCGGTCCCCTGCCCCGCCGATTGCCTGATCGCGGTCAACAAGCTGCTCGACATTGACGCGGCGCTCATCGAGTTCGCCTATCAGGAGCATTTCGCCCGCAGCCTGCGCGCCGCGGCCGATGAGCAGCTGCGCCACAACGAGCGACTGGCTTCGATCGGGCAGATGGTCACGGGGCTGGCCCATGAAAGCCGCAACGCGTTGCAGCGCAGCGGCGCCTGCCTCGAAGCCCTGCTGCTGGAAATTGAAGACCGCCCGGAAGCCAGGCGACAGGCAGTGCGAATCCAGGCGGCCCTCGACCACTTGCATGTCCTGTACGAAGAAGTCCGCAACTACGCGGCGCCCCTCCGGCTCGATCTGGAGGCCGTGCCGCTGCTGGAACGCGTTCGTCAGGCCTGGCAGTTGCTGCGCCCGCTCTGGCAGGCGTCGAAGATCCAGTTTCGGCTGGAAGAAAAGCTGGAACCAGGGGCCGAGGTGCTGGCCGATGTCCACCGGCTGGACCAGGTGCTTGCCAACCTCCTCCAGAACGCGCTTCAGGCGGTTGACCAGACCGGGATCATCGAATGCCGGGTCGATCAGGGCAACGGCATGGCAACGCTCTCGGTTCTCGACTCGGGTCCGGGCATTCCCGAGCCGATCGCCGGGAAGATTTTTGATCCATTTTTTACGACCAAAACCAAAGGCACCGGGCTGGGACTCACGATCACTCGCCGGATCGTGGACGCCCACGGAGGCACCCTCACCGCTGGCCGAAGCCCGTATGGCGGGGCCGCGCTGGAGGTCACGCTGCCGCTGGCTGGCACGCGCCGTAGCGGGGCCGGGCCAGCGTCGGGACCGGAACCGTCCGAAAACAGCACCAGCTGACGGCTGGCCGCTCTCCTCCCGGTTATTCCAGATCCTCGTCCCGTCAGGCACGCCAGTTGCAGTTTGTGGTCCGGATCGGGTTCGTTTGATCCGACCGTTACCAGATACCTGTGGAGCAGCGCCATGCAATTCCGTCGTGTCCTTTGTCCCGTCGACCTCTCAGAATCTTCCCGTGAGGCCATTCAGCTGGCCAAAGGCCTGATCGAAGGCCAGTCGTTGGCCGAACTGATCCTGCTGCACGTTACGGCACCAGCCGTTTCAGCGGTCGGCGGGCTGGCGATGGCAACTGCGGACGTTCAGACCGAACTGGACCGTCGCAGCCTGCAGGAGGCTTTTCCCGCCAGTCCCGGCAGCCGGGTCCGGCATGAAGTCCGGCGGGGCAGTCCGGCCGACGCGATCTGCCGGTTTGCCGCCGACGAACACTGCGACCTGGTGGTGATGATGACACATGGACGAACCGGGCTGACCCGGATCATCATGGGGAGCGTTGCCGAAGAGGTATTGCGGCACGCTCCCTGTCCGGTGCTGCTGATGCGGCCCGGGACCGTCTCGCACCCAGCACGGACGGTTTCTGTTCCGGCGAGCCTGTCCCGTCTGTCGCGCGTTCGATCATGACTCCCGAATCCCTCATTCCGACGGCTGCGGGCGCGGCCCCTCCGCTGGTCGATCGCGCGCGCGTCCGTTTGCTGGTTGTGGATGACGAGGAAGATTTCCGGGAAGCGGCCACCCACTATTTCGCGCGGCTGGGCTATCCGGTGAAGGCCGCCAGCGACGGCGGCGAAGCGCTGGCCCTCGCGTCCACCCAGCCCTTTGACGTCGCGATCATCGACATTCACATGCCCCACGTCAGCGGACTTGAACTGCTGAGCCGGCTGCGCGAACAGGAAAACGACTTGCAGGCGATCATGCTGACCGGGGGCGGGACGATCGCCAACGCCGTCCAGTCGATGAAGCAGGGGGCCTTTGATTTTCTGACCAAGCCAGCCCGGCTGAACGAACTGGACCAGGTGATCCAGCGCGCCTGGCGGGCGCGGGAACTGGTTCGCGAAAACCGCCAGCTTCGCCATGCCCTGCGGCATTCCACAACCCCCGGCCGGATGATCGGTCAGTCCGTGGCGATGCAGGAAGTCCGCCGGCTGATCGACCGCACGGCACCTTCGGACAAGCCAGTGCTGATCGAGGGCGAAAGCGGCACCGGCAAGGAGCTGGTCGCCCGCGCGATCCATGAACAGTCGCCGCTCGCCGACAAGCCGCTGGTGGTGATCAACTGCGCGGCCCTGCCTGAACCGCTGCTCGAGAGTGAGCTGTTCGGCCACGAAAAAGGGGCTTTCACCGGCGCGATCGCCGCCAAGGCCGGCCTGTTCGAGATCGCCGACGGCGGCACGCTGTTCATCGACGAGTTCGGCGAGCTGGCCGGATCGCTGCAGGCCAAGCTGCTCCGTGTGCTCGAAGACGGCAGCCTCCGCCGGATCGGCAGCGTCAAAACCCGCCAGGTCCGGGTCCGGCTGATCGCGGCCACCAACCGCAACCTCGCCGCCGCCATCCGCGACGGCTCGTTCCGCGAAGACCTCTACTATCGGGTCAACGTGCTCGGCATCCGGCTGCCGCCCCTCCGCGAACGTCGCGACGACATTCCGTTGCTCGTCCGGCATTTCCTCGGCGAAGGCTGGACCATCAGCGACGAACTGCTCGAGGAGCTGTGCTGCTATTCGTGGCCGGGCAACATCCGCCAGCTTTACAACGCGCTCGAGCGGGCGAAAATCCTTGCCGCATCCGACGTGATCGAACGCGAAAATTTGCCCCCCGAGATCATCGCCGCCACCGGCCAGTCAGCATCGTTACCAGCCGCCGGCACCCCGGTCGATCTCGAAAGCCTCAATCGCCTGCATGTCGAGCAGGTCTACGAACGTCACGGCCGCAACAAGTCCCGCACCGCCCGCGCCCTCGGCATCGGCCGTCGTTCCCTCTACCGGCTGCTGGAAAAGTACGGCCTCGAATAGCCGGGTTTCGTTTTCTTTTCGTCGGCGCAGCACCCCCGTGGCGCATAGCTCCGCTTTGCGAACCCACAACGATCCCACTTTCTGCCTGTCGTCTCTGCAAGGAACCATTCTGGACCGCAAAGCGGAGCTATGCGCCACGTCACGAAAGGCGTCGCTCTCCAGCCATTGGTGCGCGCCAGTTATAGTGGCCGGCTGTGAATGGCCAGGAGAACACGCCTTGAGTAACGCATTCCGTTTTCCACAATTCGCCGCGGCAGTCCTCGTCAGCTTCGTTCTCGTCTCGTTGGCCACAGCCCAAACCGGAAACAACTGGCTGGCGGTGGGTGGCGATCGCGGCGGAACGAGGTACTCGACGCTGGACCAGATCAACCGGGAAAACGTCGGTCGGCTACAAGTCGCCTGGACGTACCGGACGGGCGAGCTCGTGGACGGCAAAGGCTCGACGATCGAATGCACGCCCCTGATCGTCGACGAAGTCATGTACCTGACGACTGCGAATCGACGCGTCATCGCGCTCGAGGCCGCGACCGGGAAAGTCCTTTGGGAATTCGATCCGGGGAATTACGGGCCGTTGGCGGGTCCTCTCGCTTCCGGCGGCGTGAATCGCGGAGTCGCGTTCTGGGCCGATCCGCGGAACCCGGAGGTGCAAAGGATTTTTCACGGCACGTCGGACGGACGCCTTTATTCGATCGACGCCCGAACAGGTCAGCTCGATCCGGAATTCGGCACGCGCGGGGCCAAGGATTTGCGCGAAGATCTTGTACGGGACGTCTCAATGCTCCCCTACGGTCCGACGTCCGCTCCGGCGGTCCTTGATGATCTGGTTATTCTCGGGTTTTCCACCGGCGAGGGACCTGACGTCGCGGCGCCGGGGGATATCCGGGCTTTCGATGCCCGTACAGGGATCCCGCGGTGGAGCTTTCGCACGGTTCCGGGTCCGGGTGAATTCGGCAACGAGACCTGGGCCGAAGCGTCATGGGAAAATCGCGGCGGCGCGAATGCCTGGAGCGGTATCAGCGTCGATGAGCGGCGCGGCCTCGTGTTCGCGGGCCTCGGCTCGGCCAGCTTTGATTTCTACGGCGGCGATCGCCAGGGCGACAACCTGTTTGCCAATTGCGTCGTCGCGCTCGACGGCCGGACCGGCCAGCGGCGGTGGCATTTTCAGACCTTGCGGCACGATCTCTGGGACCACGACCTTCCGGCCTACCCGAATCTGGTGACGGTCGAACGCGACGGGAAGCCGCTGGATGTGGTCGCTCAGGTCACCAAGACCGGTTACGTCTACGTCTTGAATCGTGAGACAGGCGAGTCGCTGTTCCAGATCGACGATGTCGCAGCTCCCGCCTCGGACATTCCCGGCGAAGCGACGGCGGCGCGGCAGCCAATTCCCCGCAAGCCGCCGCCGCTCAGCCCGAACGTGCTGAACGAAGACAACGTCACGGACATTGGCGAAGCCAACCGGCGCAGTGTGTTGGAACAACTCGCCAAGCTGCGTCACGGCCAGGCATTCATGCCGCCGAGTCTTGAAGGGACCGTCGTGATTCCCGGATTTCACGGGGGCGCCAACTGGTCGGGGGCTTCGTTCGACCCGACGTCAGGCGTGCTGTTTGTCAATTCGACCAACGAACCCAATGTCATCGCTTTGGCACCCGCGCCCGAAGGAGCGCGGTACAAGTTCACGCATCGCGGCTACAACAAGTTCGTCGATCACGATGGCTACCCGGGGATCAAGCCTCCCTGGGGAGTGCTCAACGCGATCGATTTGCGCCGCGGCGAGTTCCTCTGGCAGGTTCCCCTCGGCGAATTTGCCGAACTGACTGCGCGCGGCGTGCCGCAGACGGGGACACCCAATTTTGGCGGGACAATTGCCACTGCCGGCGGCCTGGTCTTCATCGGGGCGACCAAAGACGAGATGTTCCGCGCCTTCGACAGCCAGACCGGCGAAGTCCTCTGGCAAGCCAAACTTCCCGCCGGAGGCTACGCAACACCGGCGACCTGTTTCGCCGCTGGCAAACAATACATCGTCATCGCCGCCGGCGGCGCCGGCAAACTCGGCACGCCAGCCGGCGACTGGTTCGTAACCTTCGCCTTGCCCGATTGAGATGCCCGGCGTCATGTGATGGGCCGATTCGGATGCGTCGGACTACTGGATTTGTAACTTCGCCGCTTCAAGTTGCCCGATGGATCAACCCGCAGCCGGAAGCACCACGCCGCTGCATTCGCCGAAGCTGATTGTGCGGAAGCCTTCGCGGTGGCACCAGCCGCGGAGGAGGAGTTCGTCGTCGTCGAGGAGGAAGGTGCGAGGTTCGCCGGTGGATAGTTTGAGCGGCGTGCGCTGGGAGCCGGGGACGGGGCGGCCGTATTCGCCGTCCCAGGTGAGTTCGAGCAGGCAGCCGCGGGAGGAGCGCGCCGGGCCGCTGACCGTGCCACTGGCGAGCAGGTCGCCCGTTTGCAGGTTGCAGCCGTTGCTGGCGTGATGGGTCAGCATCTGGGCCAGCGTCCAGTACATGTCGCCAAACGTACCGAGGCTGAGCCGCTCGGCCGGGAGGTTCGCCGTGCGCATCTGCGGCGTCCGGATCAGGACTTCAAGCGTGAGATCGATCCCGCCGGATGACTCGTTGCCTGGATCGGCCAGATAGGGCAGCGGTCGGGGATCGGCTGCGTCGCGCGGTCGGGCCGGGAGGCGGAAGGGCGCGAGGGCTTCCATCATCACGACCCACGGCGAAATCGTCGTGGCAAAGGACTTGGCGAGGAACGGTCCGAGCGGCTGGTACTCCCAGCGCTGGATGTCGCGCGCCGACCAGTCGTTGACGAGCACCAGACCGAAGAGATGGGACTCGGCTTCCGCCAGCGGGATCGGCTCGCCCAGCCGGTTGCCCCGGCCGACGAACGCGCCGACTTCCAGCTCGTAGTCGAGCATTTTCGACGGAGCGAAAGTCGGCATGCCGTCATCAGTCGGCGGGGCCTGCTGGCCTGATGGGCGGCGGACCGGCGTTCCCGACGATACGATGCTCGACGCGCGGCCGTGATAACCGATCGGGATGTGCTTCCAGTTTGGCAAGAGCGGATTGTCGGGCCGGAACATGCTGCCGACGTTGGTCGCATGATAGAGGCTGGCGTAGAAATCGCTGTAGTTGCCAATGGTCACCGGCAACAACAGCTTGACCGTGGCTTGCCGGTGAATCGCCCGCTCCTGCAAGCCCTGGTCACGGGCCAGTCCCGAATCGGGCACCGTCACCAGTTCCTGCAGCCGGCGGCGAAATCGCATCCGTGCGGCCGGTTCGAGCGCCATCAATCCAGCCAGGCCATGTGGTTGTCGGAGCGCCGTGTGGACCGCGTCATCAAGCAGGCCGGCTTCGCCCAAGGCGAGCAGATCGACCACGCGATCGCCGATCCCGCAACCGCGGCGCGGTCCCTCGCCCGCGTCGAACATGCAGACCGGCAGATGTTGGGGTGGAAACCCGCAAGCCGGGTCATTGGCCGACTCGATCCAGCTGGTCAGATCCGGATCGTGGGTCGCGTCGGGGGTGTTCAGCATTGCGTCGGCGGCGGCGGGAATCGAGGGTCAGGGCGTCACAACTACCGGTCCTTGCTTGCGCTGCGGGCTGGTATTGATGCCTCGCTTTCCGGGTCGTCGATTGTAGCGGCTCAGCGAGTGCCGTCAGGTTGTCGATGCGGCGACTTCGCATTCGCGGCTTTCGAGCGGCCAGCCCATCCGGACCAGGTCCTCGACCGGCTCGATGAACGAGCATGAACCGAAGGCCAGTGCAAACTCGACCCGGGTTCGGCCTAGTTGGCTGGCCGTCAGCCGGAATCCGGCGACCGCGATTGTGTCGCCTTCGATCTGGAACGAGGCGGGATCGTCGACCGCGAGGATCGATTCAAGGCTTCGAACCGGGGCACCGTGTTCCCAGGCGGCGGCGGCGGCAAGGAACACGTTGAGAAAGCCGTGCATCACACCGCGCGGCGAATTGGGCTGGTACGTCAGCGCCTGATCGCCGCGAACCGGATGATGCAGCCCGGCAGTTGCCTTGAACGGAACGCGAGCCAGGGCACAGGCATGAATGAAACCGGCCACTTGGTCGAGCGGTGGAATCAGGTGGGCTTCGACGCCGCCTGTCCGGATCTTCGCGCAATGTCGCGGCACAAGGCCTGCGTCGAACTCCACCCGCCGCAGCGACCGCAGCCCTTCGATCAGCTCCGGCAGTTCTGGCTTGTCGTGGGGCATTTCCCAGAACACGGGGATCGCCCGGCAGCCCTCCAGTTCGGCAATTCGCGACGCTGTCCGCTCCAGTCCGGCAACACTGTCGGCCCGCGTCTCGATCGCGACGGCGTCGCCCACTCGCACCGTGTTCGTCAGATTGGCCAAGACCTGTTCCAGCGCCTTTCCGAACGCGGCAGCATCGGGCTCGATTCCCGGTATCAGGACGCTGACCGGCAATGGCTGCCCACCGCCCTGCCCCGCCGGCCACTTCAGTCCAGCCAGTTTTCCCGCAGGCACCACCAGCCGGGCCAGCATCCACGCATCAGGATGCCGCAGATAGCCAACGAAGTTCGTCGTCGTCTCGTTCAGCTCCAGCCCCGCCGGCGGAAACAGCCCGGCGTAGTCAATGATGCCCGACAGCAACTGACGGACGGCGAGACCCGGACTGGTTGTCGACATTGCTTCACGCTCCACGAGAACCGGGTCGCGGAACAGAAAGCCACAACCGTACACCGCACGTGGATACCTGCTGACGGCTCGAACCGCAAGTCAACAAACGGTTCGGCCAGATCCTGCACTCAGGCCTGGATGCCGAGCGTGTCGAGGATGATCTTGAGCAGGCCGCTGCTGATGACGCGATCTTCCGCCATCCAGAGGTTGCGGGCGATGTCCCAGAGCAGTGTGCAGCCGAGGGCCAGTGTCAGGGCGACCAGGCCGAGGGAAAGAACCTGCAGCATCGAGTAGGGCACTTCGGGCCGGCCCATCATGACCGAGTGACCACTAACTCCCGCGAGGGCACCTGTGCCCAAAGCATCCGCGTAGCCAGCCTCAAGGCCCTCGTCATCCACGATCACTTCAGGTGAACTCAGCCCCTCGCCGCTGTCGGCGAGCGGATCGCCGCTGCTGTCGGTGAAGAGATCCGAGTCTTCGAGGGCAATCACCTGCGAGCCGCTCGATTCGTCGGGATCGGCTTCTTCCACGGCCCCCAGCTGGAAGTCGTCTTCCTGCATCATCGTGGCGGCGTCGGGATCGGCCATGTCACCGAGGCTCAGCACGTCATCATCGGCGGCCAGATCGAGCGAGTCGATGTCGCTGCCGCCCGAGTCGAGGCTCGACTCCAGGGCCAGATCGCTGCCGGCCTTCCTCTTGCCCCCCTTGAGCGGCGGGTCGTCCGAACTGAGCACCAGCTCGCTGCTGGAGTCGCTGTCGTCGAGCACGATTTCGCTGTCCTCGAAATCGCTCTCCAGCTCGCTGTCGTCCTGGGACGAGTCGTCGTCGGCCAGTTCGAGTTCATCTTCGGCCGGTGCCAGCTCCAGCCGGTCTTCCTCGGCTTCCAGGGCGGCGAGCAGCTTGCCCGTGGAAGATTCGGGATTCTTGTTCGGGATCAGGTCGTCTTCGTGGATGTCAGCGGGCTTCTTCGGCTTGTTCTTGCCCGCGCCTTTGCCTTCGGCGGCAAGTTTCAGGCTGCTGCCGCCAAAGAGCAGTTCGTCGTCGTCGATGTCGGCGGCGCGCTTGCCCGCGCCGGCCGGGAGCTCCTCGCTGTCGTCGTCGCTGTCTTCCAGCAACAGGTCATCGCCGCTGTCGGCCAACAGCTGCAGCGAATCGTTGCCGGAAGAATCGCTCAGCTCAAAATCGTCGTCGTCACTGTCAGCTTTGCCGCTGCCGGGCGAGATACCGAGGTCCTCGGCGACGCGCTGGATTTCCTGGAGCTTGAACTTCCACGTCGCCCCGTCGCGGTAGCCAAAAATTTCGTTGTTGGAGCGCATCTCGGTCAGCCGGTCGGTGGAGACGCCCAGCATCCGCGCGGCTTCGTTGAGTGGAATCAGTTGCGACATCAGCCTGCAGCTCCAGTGAAAACGGGGGCGGGTCGTGGAGGGACCGGCCCCTGATCGGTAATCGTCCGTTGTTGCCAGAAACGCAAATCACGCGGCGCAAACGCCGATGTCGGGCATATCCGACGCGACTGATACCCCAACCGCGACCGCCAGTTCCCGCAGAGGTTCCCCAGCCGGTTCACGCCCCGGCCCTCCCACCGATTCTAAAAGCGGGCCGCCGGGATTCAAGCGAAAACAGGTGATTGGCCGCCAAACCGGGGGAACCGGCCGCTTTTTGGCCACCGCCCTGAGCACCGGACTGGCCCAAAGCCGACCCGTTTTACCCAGGACTGGCCGCCAAAACCGTTGCAACAGGTTTCATCCCGGCAAACGGCCCCGGCACCGGTCAAGCCGCGGAAATGTAGAGCAGTTGTCCCCAACAGGTCGGCGGGAGCGGGTACTGGCGGCGGCGGGGGGTTCAGAACCAACGAGACCGAATGATGGTCCGGCGAGCAGTTGGGGACAACTGCTCTACCTTCTTCAGCTGCTCGCGCTGCGGTAGCTCCGGAGGGCCAGCTGGAAAACCTGTCGGCTGAGCCAAAGTCCGGCCACCGCCGCGAAGATTGCGAAGCCCATCAAGGCCCATTCCCACCAGCGCCACGGCCAGCCCAGCGGCTGGGCCAGCACCCGCGCCGGAACATTGGACACCACCAGCACCGGGATCACGAACGTAAAAGCTCCCCACAACGACCAGCCGACTGTTCCGCGCTGGTAAATCTCCATCGGGTAACGATAGAAGTTCGTGATGTAAAACCAGAAGTCATACAGATTCTGGTTCCGGCCCAGCCAGATGCTGGTTGCGGCAAGGGCAATCATCACGCTGTACATGATGGCAACGCCGCAACCTAGCAGCAGGAAATAGACGGGCACGCTGAACCAGTGCAGCGGCGTGGGATCGGCCGGATCGCGGGCCAGCACCAGCGTGTACCAGATCACCGATCCCAGTCCCAGCATTGCGTTGGGCAGTTGCGACCAGTTGGCCCGCGAACAGGAAACAAGGAACTGGGTGTCGACCGGTTTCAGCAGCGCGAAATCCAGGCTGCCGGTCCGGATCTGCTCGCTGAATTCGTCGAAGTTCGACATGAAAAAAGTCTGCACCACCGCGTTGATGATCCAGACCGTGCCAAGAAAGACAAAAAACTCCGGCTCGCGCCAGCCCGTGTCGCGGCCAATCGAATCGGTGAAGCGGTAAATCAGCTTGAACAGCGCGAAGTTCATCACGGCCCAGACCGTGCTCGACAGGCACTGCAGCAGAAAATCAGCGCGGAACGACATGTCCCGCGCCAGCGAATTGCGGAGAAAGGTCGCGTAAATCGCGAGATAGCGGCTCATGGGTAGATCGATAAAACGGCGAATACTTTTGAGCCTGAGGCGCTAGCCGATTTCCTTGGGTGTGAGTTAATGGTTGACTCAGCGTTCTCGGCTAGCGCCTCAGGCTCACACCTAACGGAATCGGCTAGCGCCTCAGGCTCATTTTTCATCAGCCCGACGGTGGGGCGGTGGCTGACAGGTCGAAGCAGATGATCTCCTCGTCGTTGCGGGCGATGATGTGGGTGCCGGCGAAGGCGGGGTGGGACCAGACGACGGTCCGGCCGCGGGCGTTCTGGGTCGCCTTGATCAGCTGGCAGGAGGAATGGACCATCATGCCTCCTTCGGAAAGCGAGATGATCGACAGCCGGCCATGATCGTCCAGCGAGAAGAAGCGGCCGCCCTGCTGGACGATGAACAGCGTGCCGAACTCCTGGGGCTTGTCGCCAATGGCGGCCTTTTCTTCCCAGACCAGTTCGCCGTTTTCCAGCCGGTTGCAGCGCATCAGTCCGTCTCCGGTGAGGCCGTAAACCAGACCGTCGCGGATCACCGGGGTCGTCATCAGTGAATTGAGCGATGTTTCATGCCGGGGATCGTTCGTAACTGAACGGAAAAACTCCTCCGCGCCTGGTGGATCGGATTTCAGCCGCAACACCAGCGAACCGGCAAAATATTCACTGATGTAGAACAGGTCGCCCACGATCTGGGGCGTGACGATGGACGTGGTCGCACCTGGCTGCTGCTGTTCTTCCGGCCACTTGATGTGCCAGAACAGTTCGCCCGTTTCAGGATTCAGTCCTTCAATCCCGTCCGCATGCCAGAAGATCACCTGCCGGCGGGCCCCTTCGCCATGGAACACCAGCGGCGCGTAGGCGATGTCGCTGCTGGTGATGTTGCGCCAGATTTCCTTGCCGGTCAGCTTGTCGAAGGCCATCATCGCCGAGCCATCGCCGCCCACTGGCACGATCAGCCGCGGGCCGTCGATCATCGGGTGCGAAGCGTAACCCCAGAACGGCGGCTTGGCAGGCTCTTCGCCCGTCTTCGCAATCTCGCTGAACTTCTTTTGCCAGACGATCTTGCCGTCAGCCACCTGGAAACAGATCAGGTCGCCCATCGCGCCCAGCGTGTAGACCAGCTCGCCATCGACTTGGGGCGTACAGCGCGGTCCAGACGGATACTGGATGGTGTAGACGCAGTCATACTCGTGTTGCCAGAGAGTATTGCCCGTCGAATATTCCAGGCAGAGGACCCGTTCCTTGCCGGGAATCTGGCCGGCCTTCCTTGCCTCACGGAGCTGTTCGGGAGTCAGCGACTTGTCCACGATCCGGTCCATCACAAAGACGCGGCCGGCCGAGACGCTGGGGCCGGTATAGCCTGGCCCGATCGGCTGGCGCCACTTCACGGGCGGGCCGGTCTCGGGCAGCGATTCCACGATCCCGTCCACGCGCCACACGCCGTCCATGTTCGGCCCCATCCAGCGCGGCCAGTCGGTCGAGTCGGAACTGGCGTTCGGACCTTGTCCCTGAATGACTCCGGAAACGAGGGCCAATGCCGATCCCATCGCGAGGACGCAGAAATGCCGGCCCCATGAGACTTCATTGATAATCTGGCGCATGAAAACTCTGCCCTGGATGAAACGAGGCTGGACCCCGACGTTTGGAAGGGCCGATTGTAACGGACTTGAGAAAAATGGCCCGGCCGAATCTGGTGCCGCCCGGTTTCCGAAATCAACGCGCCGGGCGCTCAAGGAATGGTCGCTGGCCGGAACATTTTTACGAGTCAATTCCTGGAACGACTGCCGCATTTGTTGTGTCGCATTGCTGTTCGTCAGGCTGTGAGCCTGCCGCGGCCGGATGCCAGCATCCATCGAACCAACACCGCCCCCAAGCCGTAACAACCGGGTGATGCTCCGCGCAGTCCCAGATGAGTGAATTGGGCGAGCGGCAGGGCGTCAGCCCTCCGTGTCCCGCGCACGACACGGAGGGC
>JANOFL010000198.1:0-5186 GCA_031405895.1 Planctomycetota bacterium | reverse complement strand
CGCCCTCCCCACACCGCTCAAAGCAGCGGCGGGGGAGGGAGCCGGAATAGAAACAAGGAATGGCGCCTCCGCACCGCATTCAGGCGTGGCAGGAGCGCGACCGAACTCGTACTCGTACTCAGTCCCCGCTTTGCGGGACGGTACTCGTTCCCGTACTCGCCAACTGCCGCATCTCCCAATCCTCTCGTGCCGGGCCGAATTCTCCACCTTTCCGCTGGAATTCAAACGGCTGTTTGATATACTGGCCGTTGGGAACGGCATTCGAGCTCTGGGGTCTTGAGCCGGGTGATTCGGCGGTTTTCCGGCCTTGTTCCGGTTGCTGTTGGCTTGGCGGGGCTTTTGCGGTCTTGTCGCCTGAAAGACTGTTTCAAGCAGGTGATTGACGCCGGGGTGGCCAAGGTGAACGACGAGACAACCAGAGACCGGATTCTTCGGGCAGCGGGGCCGATTTTTGCCGAGCGCGGGTTCCGCGACGCGACGGTCCGTGACATTTGCGATGCCGCGGAGGTCAACCTCGCCAGCATCAACTACTACTTCGGCGACAAGGCCCGGCTTTACGTCGAAGTAGTCCGGTTCGCACGGGCCAGCCAGGACTTGATCTACGCCGTGCCGGGCGAAGGGGTAGAACAGGATCCGCCGGAGCAGCTGTTTCAGTTCGTGCAGGCTTTGTTGCGAAGGCTGGGGCTTGATCACCGGGCCAACTGGCAGACTCAGTTGATGGTGCGGGAGTTTCTGGAACCGGGCGAGGCCACCCGGGCGCTGGCCGAGCAGTACTTCCGGCCAGCGTTTGAGCGGCTGATGAATCTGCTCGACGAACTGGCCGGCGCGGATCGGGAAAAGGACGATCGGATATTGGACGCGTTCAGTGTGCTGGGGCAGTGCCTGTTCTACAAGCTTTCCGGCCCCGTGATCGGAATGTTCGAGGGTGCTGCGGTGCCGGGAGACCGGATCAGCCTTGACCAGGTGGCCCGCCACATCACGGATTTCACGGTATTCGGCTTGGCCGGTGGAAAAGTGCGCGGCCACGTGTCGCGCGCGGCTGGGCAGGACTGAAGGTCACTCGACCCGGCTGCTTTTCTGGAACTGAAGCGGAAACAAGATGGACGTCAGAAGCGAGTTCGAGACGCATGAAACTGTGCACCGGAGCCCGGCCACGCGGCGGCGGTCCGGCAGCGAGACGTTCAAAAACGTCTTCTCCGTTTTAATCCTGGTGCTCGCCGTCGGGCTGGCTGTGCTGATGTACGTGCTCAAGCCCAAGCCGGCTGACAAACCTCCCGACTCGCTGATCCCCCAAGTCCGGGTCGCCGAAGTCACGCCTTATACGGGTGATCTGGATCTCGCGCTCACCGGCACGGTGGTCCCGCATCGCGAAGTCCGGCTGGCGGCGGAAGTCAGCGGCCGGGTGGCCGTCAAATCGCCTGCTTGCCGCGCCGGGAGCCAGGTGGCCGAAGGTGACCAACTGATGGTGATCGACCGCGAGAACTACGAGTTGGCCCTGCGGACTGCGGAGGCCGAGCTGAACCAGGCCCGGATCATGGTCGACGAAACGGGCAAGGAACTTGAGGGCCTGCGGGAAAACGTCGACTTGTCGAAGGAACAGGTCCAGCTGCTGGAAGACGAACACAAACGGAACGAACGGCTGGGCAATGTGGTGTCACGCAGCGAGCTGGACCAGTCGCGGCGCGCCTGGCTTGACGCCCGCTCGCAGCTTTCAACGCGCGAGAACCTGCTCGCGACCATCCTTTCCCGGGTCGACCGGATGACGGCGGCCATCGACTTGGCCCAGCGGCGCGTTGAACGGGCCCAGCTGGACCTGCAGCGAACCGAGGTCAAGGCACCCTTCGACGGTGTGATTGTTCGTGACCTGGTGGAGCAAGACGACTTTGTCCAGCTCGGCACGCCACTGGTCAACATCGAAGACACGCAGCGGGTTGAAGTGCTTTGCAACCTGACGGAGTCCGACTTGCAGTGGATTCGCAACCACGCGCCGGAGACCCGGCCCGGACAGACGTCGGCCGAGGCCGGCTTGCAGGCGGCCTATCTCTTGCCGCACTTGCCCGTGACAGTCGCCGATCCGCGCGATCCGACGGTGACCTGGCAGGGAAGACTTGACCGCTTCGACGGCATTGGGCGGGATGAGATGACCAAGGCGATTCCCGCGCGAATTCTGGTCGAGCAGCCTGTGGTTACGACGGCCAGCGGTCCGCGGGCCCTCGTGCGCGGGATGTTTGTCCGTTGCGGCCTGAAAATCAGCCAGCGGCAGGTTGCGGGCGGCGACGGCCTCCTGACTTTTCCGGCCTTTGCCGTTCGGCCCGGAGGTTTTGTGTGGATTGTCGAAGGCGAGCAGTTGCGGCAGGTGATCGTGGACGTGGTCGAGAATTCGGGGGCGGAGAAGGCCGCTGCGGGCGGCGAACCGGAAGTCGCCATCGCCCGCCTGCGCGAAGGAGGCCTGAAGGCGGGCGACCGGGTAGTCGTTTCGCCGCTTTCCCAGCCAGCCAACGGGACCGTGGTCCGGATCGAGGGTCAACCAGCTGGATCGCCGACCGTCCCCGAAGGGACTTCGCCGGAGATTCCGGCTGTCGAAGCGAGCCCGCTTCGCGAGGCCAACACACCGGACGAGGCCGCGGGTGGTCGCGATTCCTGACCCGGCCAGAACCGGTTTTTCCGATGTTTTCAGTGTGAGCCATCCATGAGAGCGCTGATCCGCTGGGCGATCCTGAACTCGCCCGCGATGAACACGTTCGTAATCGCCCTGCTCCTCGTGGGCGCGACGAGCCTGGTTGTCATGCGGCGCGAAGTCTTTCCGCAGTTCCAGCTCGAGATCATTGTCATCACGGTTCCGTTTCCCGGAGCAACGCCCGAGGAAACCGAGGAAGGCATCTGCCAGAAGATCGAGGCCCGCGTCACCAACATTGACGGTGTGCGGAAGGTGACCTCGGTGGCCAGCGAGAACTTCGGCTATGTGATTGTCGAGTTGATGAGCTACGTCAAGGACGTCCAGAAGGTCATCGATGACGTCCGGTCAGAGATCGATCTGGTCAACTTTCCGCCCAGCATCGAGAATCCGGAGATCAAGCAGATCGCGTTTCGCCCCTCGGCCATTTCACTGGGCGTGCTGGGGCCGGCCCGAACCGGCGATCCAGAGACTGATTTCCGCCAGGAACGGGAGCTGCGCGACCTCACCGAGCAGGTTCGCGAAGAGCTTCTGGCGCTCAGCCCGGTCCCGCCCTCGGATCTGGTCCGCCGCCCGTTCGCAGCCCTCTTCCAGCCCTCCGGCGCGGCGATCACCAGCGCCGAGATCGTCGCCGCGAAACCCTACGAAATCGCGATCGAGGTTTCGGAAGACAAGCTCCGCGAGCACGGGTTGAGTCTTTCGCGGTTGGCATCGCTGGTTCGCTTCCAGAACATCGAGGTCCCCGGCGGCAAGATGGAGACGGCCGGCGAAGAGCTGCTGCTCCGCGGCAAGAACAAGCGCGAATGGGGTCCCGAGATCGCCGAAATTCCGGTGCTGACCCGTCCCAACGGTGATGTGGTACGGCTCGCCGATCTGGGGGCCGTGATCGATGGTTTCGCCGAGTCGGTCTCGGAGCACACGATCAACGGCCGGCCGGGCCTGACGATCCGCGTCGCAAATGCCGCCGAGGAAGACCTGTTCACCGTCGTCGAAGCGGTCCAGGCTTTTGTTGCCCAGCGGAACATGCCCGTGGGCTACGAGATGATCACCTGGGGCGACCGCACGCTGGATGTTCGCGACCGGTTGAAGCTCCTGACCAGCAACGGCCTGCAGGGATTGACGCTCGTCTTCATCTCGCTGGCCCTGTTCCTCGAGATCCGCCTCGCGTTCTGGGTTGCGGTCGGGATTCCCGTCGCGCTGCTCGGGGCCGCATTTGTGCTGCTGCTCTTCGGCCAGACGCTGAACATGCTCACGATGTTCGCCTTCCTGATGGCGATCGGAATCGTCGTCGACGACGGGATTGTGATCGGGGACAACATCTACGAGAAGCGGCAGCAGGGGATGAACCCGCTCAAAGCCGCGGTCGAGGGAACACTCGAGGTCCTGCCGAGCGTCTTTTCCAGCGTCGCGACCACGATCATCGCCTTCATCCCGCTGATGTTCGTCTCCGGGATCATGGGCAAGTTCATCGCCGTGATGCCGCTGGCGGTCATCGCGATGCTGACGATCTCGTTGCTGGAGGCGACCTTTGTGTTGCCAGGCCACTTGGCCCACGACAACAACCTGTTCATGCGGTTCCTCGGGCTGGCCCTTTTCGCGCTGCGGTTCCTGCTCAAGCCCCTGGCCTGGCTGAACGGATGTTGTATCCGGGGAATGGAGTGGTTCATCCAGTCGATCTACGTCCCCATCCTCGCCTGGACGATCAGCCACAAACGGATTTCCCTCGCGGCGGGAACCGGCTTCCTGGTTGTGGCAGTCGGGATGATTGCCGGGGGCGTCGTGCCGTACAGCCCTTTTCCGAAAATGGATGGCCGGGAAATCTCGGCCACCGTGGCTTTTCCCAACGGCACCGCAGCCAGCTATGCCCGGACCGAGATCGAAAAACTCGAGCAGGCCATTGTCGGCATCTGCACCGAATGGGACAGCCAGTCGGGCGAGTCGATCGTCGCCAACACCTATCGCCGGATCGGCGAAGTCGGCGACGACATGGAAGGCCCGACCGGGGTGACCGCAGGCAGCCATGTGGCGACCGTCGAGGTCCAGCTGGCTTCGCCCGATGATCGGTCGATCACGAGTGACGAGCTGATTCGCCGCTGGCGCGAACGGGTCCCCAAAATCTCCGGCGCGGAAGTCCTCAAATTCGGCTCCCAGAGCATGGGCCCAGGCGGAACGGCGATCGAGTTCAAGCTGCTGGCTTCCGAAGGCAGCGAACAGCATCTCGTCGCAGCGACCGACCGCTGCAAGGAATACCTCGCCTCCAAGGTCGGCGTCTTCGACATCGAGGACGACGCCCGCCCGGGCAAATCCGAAGTTGTTTTCCGGCTGAACGAGCTGGGCAAGGCGCTGGGCCTCGACGAGAACCAGCTCGCCAGCACGATCCGGAGTGGCTACTACGGTGACGAAGTCATGCGGCTGCAACGGGGCCGGCACGAAGTCAAACTGATGGTCCGCTACCCGGCCGGCGAACGACGTTCCTTCCAGAGTCTGGAGAACGTCCGCGTCCGCGACAGCG
>JANOFL010000183.1:0-15065 GCA_031405895.1 Planctomycetota bacterium | reverse complement strand
GCGCTGTCCTCGCGATAGTCGCTGAGGAGCTGGTCCAGCTGGTCGACTTTTTCCCAGCCAGCAGCGAGGGCAGCCTCGGCGAGAACCGGGTCAGCGGCCAGGAGAATGGCCCTGAATTCGACTCCCATCGCCAAATGGCTGGACTCAATGCGACGAACGACAGAAACGGGCGGCAAGGTCCCGGCTTGGGTGCAAGCTGCCGGGGTACTCGCCGCCACGAGGCCTGGCACCGTCGCCATTGCCATCGCTACAAGCCGCGCCGTCGCAAAAACCAGCCGTCCAGCACCGTTTTCAGGCAAGCCTGTCCACAAGCCACTGGACCTCGATTGTCGCCGCAATATTGGGATCACCGCGACGCTCCATTCGAATGAAAACCGGTTGGCACGGAACGGTCTGGTTATACTGGAAGATCATCCCACACCAGCTTGCCGGTTGCAGCTCGCCGTCGGGTCTGCCGCAGGTACCCATTCCCGAGTGACACCTGGTTCCGAGACCCATGTTTTCCAAACAACCGCCGCGTCGCCTTCGCAAAGCCGATTCCCGTTTGTCGCGTCCCGTTTACGAACGGCTGGAAAGCCGACAGGCGCTGGCGGCCTTTGCGGGCACGCCGGCCGACGACGTCGTCACGATCACGTTTGTTGCCGGAGCGCCTGCCCAAATCGAAATCAACGGTGTTGTCTCGGCCAACCCGGACCCGACCTTGCAGCTCGATCTCGGCACCGGTGCCGGCGACTTGCTCAACCTGCGAGGCAGCACCTTTGACATCGTGGGCCTTTCGGTGGCCGTTGGTGACATTAACAACGACGGGTTTGACGGAGAGGGTACGGTGAATGGCGGGGCTGTGGTCTTTACATTTGGTGGCCAGCTCTGCCTGTCAACGGATACCGGCAACGATTCATTCACTATTGCCGCGGCAGCGGGGCTCGAATCGCCGGGACTCGAGACGCCGTTCCAGTCGTTCAGCCTTGACGGCGGCGAGGGCAGTGACAGTTTCCAGACCTCGGGCGGATTGGGCTACATCCGGGGCGGTGCCGGCAATGACCTGATTCATTCAGTCGACGGACACGCCGTTGGCGAGATCGACGGTGGCGCGAACTACGACCGCTGGCAATCGGACGCCGCAACTGCCAACTGGAGCGTCGCCGCGATCAGTGGTGGATTTTCGCTGGTCGACAGTGGCCCGGGCGGCGGAACCATGGAGGGTGTCGAAAAACTGATTGGTCTTTCGCCCGTGGGCAATCCGGGCACGCTGAACCGGCTGAGCCGGGACGGGCTGGTGGGAGCCACCACGCTGGGGCTTTATTTCTCGATCTTTGACAACATCGCCGTGGTCAGTCAGCCATCCTCGGGTACCAGCCTGGAACTCGAGAATTTCAACAGCTTCGGCGGGGGAACCGGGCCTGGCGGAATCGTTTTTGAGCCGGCCGTCAACGTCAAGGCCACCGACTACGACATCGAGGCCACCGAGCTGAACAAGCTGGTGATTGGAGGCAATGTCAATGCGGGCGACACGTCCCTGATTGAACATGCAATCCGGCCGGCTAACATCAAACACCTGATTGTCACAAACTCCGGCGGTCTTGATTCGCGTTCAGCGTTCTTGTCCCAGGCCGGCACCACAACCCGATTCGTGGTTTCCGGGCTGACCACCGTTCCGATTGGCGGGATCGATGTGATCAACCTGCCGAATGCGACGGTCGTGCTCCCGGAAATCACCCTGATCGGAAGCAAGACGGCCAGCACCCGGTTTTATGTATCGGCCAGTCTGGGCCGGGTCACGCTGACGGGCGGTCTGGTCGCGGACACGATTGTCGTCGGCCATCCGACCGGTTCAGTCAGCCGCGATCTCGACCGGATGAAGGGCTTCATCAACATCCAGGGCGGCGGCGGCAACGACTATTTGCGGATTGACGACCGGGATGCCACGGGCCGGTTCAGCTACCGGCTCCGCGACAACTGGATTTTCAATTCGCCGGATCCGGCGGGCGATCCGGTCCGCCAGTTCGCCGGTATCTGGCACTCGGGGCTGGCAAGGGTAGAGCTGCGGGCAACAGCCCAGGAGAACCGGATCCGGCTGACTCCTTCGTTCGTGACCCGCTACGCGATTTACGCCGGATCTCCGACAGAAGCACCGGGCGACCGCTTCTTTCTCGTCGGTTCCGTGCCCCAGCAACGGGTCTTCATCAGCCAGGGTCCGCGGACCGGAACATGGTTCTTCGGCGTCAACGGCAACGACGACGGCTTCGCGAAGTCGGTTTTCATCGATGACGTCGAGACCAACGTCGGGCTGGGTTGACCGGGACTTTGCCAGCGACTGGTTTTCGGGACATTTCCACCAGCTGGAACGCGGCAGCGCCCGGTTTCCGCCCAAGTACTTGGAATAGCGTCTGGACCTACCCACCGGTCAAGCACGAAATCGCACTCGTACCCAGTGAAACGGTACTCGTACTCGTACTCCTGCTCGTCCGTTCGACTCGAGTAGGCGCACGAGCACGAGCAGGAAATTGGCCCTCGGGACCAATTGCAGTCACAGTCCCGGCTTTCACCCGCCCGTGAAGATGCGGGCGTTTTCTCCAGTGCCCACGCCGGCGAAGTAATTGACATAGTGGAAAACGCCTGGCGCGACGAGGATCAGGCTGTCGAAACGGTCCAGCAGCCCGCCGTGGCCGGGAATTGAACTGCCCATGTCCTTGATCCCGAGGTCGCGCTTGACCGACGAAAGCACCAGGTCGCCAAACTGGCCAAGCACGCTGATCAGGAGGCCGATTGCCACGAGGTGATACCACGCGGCAAGCGGTGTCCCAGCGAACACGAACCTTCCCAGGATGCCCGCCAGCAGTGTGGTCAGGACCATGGCGCCAACCGCACCGGCTACAGTTTTGTTGGGGCTGGTTCGCGGAGCCAGCTTGCGCCGGCCCAAGGACTTGCCCACCACAAAAGCAAAAACATCGTTCAGCTCGACGCAGAGGATCACCATCAGGATCAGCGGCCGATAGTCGGCTGAATTAGCCAGGTAAGCGAGGTGCAACAGGCAGCTCCCGAACAGGTTAAAGCCGAGGACCGCGAGGGCAACGCGTTGCAGATACCCGGTGGGCCGGTCGGGCAGGATCGCCGCAATGGCGAGCAGCCCCGACGTCAGCGGAAGCAGCGCCACGAACAGCCGGTACCAGTGATCAAGCGACGCGAGCGTCAGGCCAAAAATGCCCAACACGGCCACCAGACAAAGTGTCTTTTCCCTGACCAGCGCGGTGACCCGGGCAAACTCTCCAAAACAGGCCAGGCCGAGCAGGCCAATTCCAACGATTGTCCAGGCCGCTCCCAACAACACGGGAACGACAATCAGCGGCACCAGGACCAGCCATGACAGGTAACGCCTGAGCAACTCCGTCCGCAACTGTGCATCCACTTTTCCGGTGGCTGAAAGCGCCGCAACAAGCAGCGGGACGAGGGCCAGTACTGCCGCCAGTCCGATCGAGACATAAAGCGTCACCGGGTGATCAAACGCCTGCCGCCAGCCAAACAGGCGGGCCAGACTTTGCTCGTTCATGGACCGACTCCCTGCTTCGTGTTTTCCCGCAGCTGGCGGGCGATCCGCCCCAGCCGCCGGCACGCCGTCCAGATCGAGCCGGCAATCACCACGCTCAGGACAACAGCCGGCAGGCCCACTCCCGCCCAAGCCGTCAGTGCTCCATTCCAGGCAGCCGGCGCGAGCCCGCTGAAGAGCCCCAATCCGGTGACCAGCGCCATCCGGTGCTGTTTGGCCATCGGCCCGCAAAAGTCCATTTTCGCACCGGCCGCTTTGCCCATCGCGCGAACGTAGGCCGTCAACATCGCAGCCAATGCCGCACCCAGCCCCAGCAGCGGGTCGCCGCCCGCCGCCCAACCCACGCCCATCAGCACGGCCGAGTCAGAAACACGATCCGGGACCTCGTTGTAAAGCTCGCCCACCGCTGACCGCATCCCACCTTCCACCGCGATCATTCCGTCCAGCAGATTGGCGAGCAGGCGAAGCTGAATTAATACCGCGCCAGCCAGCCAGCCGCTGCGGATCCAGTTTCCATCGGTCCAAGCGGTTGACGCGAGCGCGGCACCCGCCAGGACTCCGGCCACCATCCCGGCGACCGAAATCTGGTTCGGCGTGATGCCCGACAGCGCCAGCCTCCGCGCCGCAGCGGTCCAGACCGGCCAGCTCCGGGCCGCGATCGGTCGGCGGTCCGAAATGTTGTCAGGGTGCTGCATGGTTGGGGACTCGGACAAAACTCATCAGCCGAAACGCGTTAGCGTCCGGTTCCGGCGTACCAGCCGGGGGCCAACGCCCGGCGGCTGATCCGGAGGTCAGTCTGTGCCAGACCATTTGCCGTCCACGAACAGTCGCTCAATGACATGGACGAGGATTCCGATCGAGCGATGATAGTCCCCGAGGATAATGTGTTCGCGGGGTGTGTGGTCCAGCAGGCTGTCGCCCGGTCCATAGGCGATGATTGGGCATTGCCAGACTGGCCCCACCACGTTCATGTCGCAGGTGCCCGTTTTCCTTTTGACTCGCGGTTGCGCTCCGCGCGCGCGGATCGCAGCACTGAACGCGGTGACCAGCGGGCTCGTGCGGGGGGACTGCCAGGCTGGCTCGTGACCGTGCGCCGATACCGTCGCGTCACCCGCAAAGTCTCTTGCCAGCCCGAGCAAATGCTCTGGATCGTAATCCGGTGGAAGACGGATGCCAGCCTCCAGCCGGATCGTATCGCGCAGCCCGTCACTCGTCAGCCGAAGTTCCCGGATCGCCGGAATCAGCTGGTCAAACAGTTTCTCCCGCGGCGCGTTGTATTGTTGGATGAAGCCGGCAAGACCGTTCCACCAGGCGATCGCCGCTTCGGCCACGCCACTTTGCTGGCCGGCCGAATGCCCCATGTCGCGGCTGAGCACATACGCAAGCAGCAGTCGGCCCTTGTAGCCGATCGTGATCCCGTCCCAGCCACCCGGTTCGCCAATGATGCAGGCGTCGGGCTTGTATTGCCCGGCAATGTGGCGGGCACCACGACTGCTGGAAGATTCTTCTTCGACGGCACCAATCACAACGACGCGCGTGCCGGGCGGGATGGTGGCCTGCGCCGCCGCCATCACAAACGCGGCCAGCGGCCCTTTGGCATCCACCGCGCCACGGCCGAAAAGCATCCCGTCTTCCATCCGGACCGGAATTGCTCCGGGGACCGTGTCCATGTGGCCAAGCAAAATCAGCTCGCGGGTTGGAGTGCCGGGTGGGCCGGGCTCTTCGCGAACGCCGACCGCATTGCCGGCTTCATCCACCGACGCGCAGAAGCCTGCTGACTGCATCGTCCGGACAAGCAGCCGCGCGACCTCCTGTTCTTCTCCCGACAGGCTTGGGATGGCGACCAGCTGTTTCAGAAAATCATCCCGATCGGAAATAATTGGGGCGGCCTCATTCATGGCTGTTCCCCCTTTCACGCGGTGATGACGGTCCCGCGGCCAGCGAGGGCCGCGGAGACCGGGTTCTGGATTCGCGCGTCGCCGAGGACCACCCGCTGGACTCCGCCCGCGATCGCTTCGAGCGCGCCCAGCAGCTTGATCCGCATCCGGCCCTCGGCGTGCTCCAGTGCGACTCGTTCGATCTCGTCGCGCCGGATCGTGGGGATCAGCGAAGCCTCATCCGGGAAGCTGGCCAGTACGCCTGGAACGTTGGAAAGAATCAGCAGCATTTCAGCCTTCAGGGCCTTGGCCGTTTCAGCGGCGGCACGGTCGCCGTCGACATTGATGGCCTCGCCCTCAGCGCTGATCGCCGGTGGCGTCAGAACGGGAAGGTAGCCGCTGTCCAGCAGTCCCAGCAGCAGTCCCGTGTTGACCTGTTCGACCTTGCCGGTGAAGTTGTCGCGGACCACGTATTTCCGGCCGGCTTCGTCGACCGCGTGAACGGCTTTTTTTCGCGGGCCGCGCCACAGTCCGCCGTCGATGCCCGACAGCCCCAGCGCATTGCAGCCAAGTGCCTGGAGCTGTTCCACGATCATCTTGTTGACCTGCCCGCAGTAAACCATCTTGAAGATTTCGAGGGTTCGCTGGTCGGTCAGCCGGCTGGTGTAGCCGGAGGGTGACTTGATGAAGCGCGGTGGGTGCCCCAGCGCAGTGGCCAAAGCGCTGGTCTGGCTGGAACCGCCATGGATCAGGACCATCCGCCGGCCAGCCTTGACCAGCCGGGCAACGTCTTCGCAAACGGCGCGATAGTCGATGCCTTCGCTGCCACCAACCTTGACGACAAGCATGGGTTCCAGTGTTCTGTCAATTTCAGGGTTTGCGTGGACTCCGTGAACCGAAACGCGCTAGCGTCGGGCTCTTCGAAGGGCCCGCGGCTAGCGTCTTGCGGTTCAGTTTAAACGCGGCATGTGACGAAGCACTAAACCGGATGGAGTCCCGGGAACTCAAGGCCCGTGGTTTCGGGCCAGTCGAACATGAGGTTCATGCACTGGACGGCGGTGCCCGCTGCACCTTTCATCAGGTTGTCGAGCGCGCAGAGGGCCACGACGCGGCTGGTCTGTTCATCGCATTCGAAGCCGACTTCCACAATGTTCGTGCCGGCGAGAATCTTGGGTTCGGGATAGCGGTAGATGCCGCGCTGTTCCTTGACGATGCGCACAAACGGCTCGTCCCGGTACGTTTCGCGAAACAGGCCCCAGACCTCTTTTTCGGTCATTTGCCGGCGCGTGAAGACATGCGCGGTGCAGAGCACGCCACGGACCAGCTCCACCGCCGTCGCCGAAAAATGCAGGTCGAGCGGACCGAAGGCCTGGACGATTTCCGCCTGGTGCCGATGGCCGGTGGGTGCGAACGAGCGGACCACGTTGACGCGTTCCGCATGATGCGTCGCGAGGCCGGGTTCATTGCCCGCTTCGCTCGAGCCGACCTTGACTTCGACCACAACCCGTTCGATCAGCCCGGCCCGGGCGAACGGCAGCAGGGCGAGGATTGTCGCGGTCGCATTGCAGCCCACGCCGGAAACGTGACTGGCGGACCGGATCGCTTCGCGGTGAAGTTCCGGCAAGCCATAGACAAAACGTGGCAGCCACTGAGCGGCCGGATGGGGCTCGCCATACCAGCGGGCATAGTCGCGGGCGTCGCGCAGCCGAAAATCGGCCGAACAGTCGATGACCCGCGGCGCGAGTCGCGCCAGTTCGTCGAGCTGCGTGGCGGCCTGGCCATGGGGCAGCGCCAGAAACAGCAGGTCGCAGGGTTCGAGCGCTTCCAGCGCCGTGAACTTCAGCGGCCAGCCGCGCAGATTCGGGTGGACGGAATGGATGAACCGGCCCGCCTGGCTGCGCGACGTGACTTGCCCCAGCGTCACCTGCGGATGGTGCCGAAGCAGGCGCAGCAGTTCCCCGCCGACATACCCGGAGCCGCCGACGATGCTGGTCCGGATCATGGCCGCTTCCCGTCCCGCCCCTGCTGGGCGGTTTGCAGCACGAAGTCCACCATCCGGGCGGGGATGTTGACCCCGGTCGGCGCGATGCTGTTGCGAAACTCCATCGAGTGGTTGACTTCGTTGACCAGCCAGTTCCCCGCCTGGTCTTCCAGCAGGTCGATGGCAAGGACACCACCGCCAACGGCCTCCGCCGCAGCCCTCGAGAGCCGGTCGACTTCCGCGGTGACCGGAAAATTGGCAGCTTGGCCGCCGCGCGCCGTGTTCGTGATCCAGTGTTGCGATTCGCGCCCGATTGCGCAGATGGTCTGGCCATCGACGACGAAGCTGCGGACATCGCGGCCCGCCTTCTTGTTCACGTATTGCTGGATGTAGAAGATCGAGTGGCTGTAGTTGCCCAGTGTCGCCTTGTGTTCCAGCAGGGCCTCGGCCGCATCGCGGTCGTTGACCTTGGCCAACAGCCGGCCCCACGAACCCACGGCCGGCTTGAGCACCGCCGGGTAGCCCAGTTCCTCGATTGCCGCCAATGCCGCTTCCGGCGTAAAGGCTACCCGGACCCGGGGCGTGGGCACGCCGCGTGCTTCCAGAGCAACGGAAGTCGCCAGCTTGTTTCCACAAACATTGACAACGTGCAAGCAGTTGACCGTCGGAATCCCCCAGCCGTCGAGAATCTCGAGGATCGCCTGGGATTGCGAAAAGCTGATCAGGCGGTCAAAGACCACGTCATAGCTGCTCCAGGCATCGCGTGCTTCCAGCCGGAAGTGGATCGTGCGCGGATCGATCAGCTCAAGCGTGGCGGAGCGGGTCCGGAACTCGTCGAGCAGCAGTTTTTCCTCGACGCCGACCCGCGTACAGAGCATTCCGACTCGCATGAAGCCTGTCCCGTCCCGGATTGATCGAGTAGCGTCGTCGCCCGGATCGCTTGCTTTGGGCCCTAAAATGGCAGGCATATGGAATGTGCCCACTACCATCAAACCCTACTCGCCCCAGTCCTCTTCCACTTCAGGTGCCTCGGCCACGGTCAGCGGACTCACAGCCGTGATCTCCAGCTCGACGCCGCAGCCAGCACAATCGACCAGTTCGCCGGCCACGCAATCCGCGCGGACTTCGACATCGGCTTCACAAACAGGACAAGCAACTTTGAGCATGATCGGGTTCCGGGACTTGACCGGCGCGATGAATGGGCCTTCCGGGCCGGATCATATCGCCTCGCCGTCATCGCGAAAAGAACGCCAGCGCCCGGGACCAGCTGATAGCCCCGTCGCTCATGCTTCCGGCTCGTTTTTCCGGCTCGTTTTTACTGACCGGCGGTCGGACCGCTGGTCGTTGTTGTGAGCCACCAAAGCCCCGCGGCCAGCAGGAGAACAACCCACTCGCCAATCGCCAGCCGAACCGTGAACGGGCCAATGCCGGTAAAGAGGAGGAAACCGGCAGTTCGAAAAGCAACCAGCGCCGCATGAATCAGCAGGCAAGACACCAACGCGCCGCGATCCCAGGCGGGCATCAGCCAGGGCAGGAGAAAGACCAGCCCCAAGCCAAACTCCAATCCGCCGTAAACGGTCAGGAACTCCGATTCGCCCGAACCCGGCTCGCGCTGCAAGCCCACCTTGCGACTGGTCGTCGCGGGATCGATGGCGCACCAGACCCCCAGCCCGATATAGAGCAAACCGGTCAGCGTCAGGAACATGCGAACCATCGGGGCAGGCTTTCGGTAATGGAGTGGCCGGGGTTGACCGGTGAAACGATTCCAGGCTCGCCAGACTGTTTTAACCGGCCTGCAACCGATTCCACAACCTGCAAGCGCCAATCCGGGAGTTGGCCAGGATCGGCCCGCAACGCCCGGAAGCTGGTGGCGCGGGTTGAGGGGGCCGCGTGTCGGCTTCGTTGTTGCGGGCGCGGGCTTGCATTAAACTGGCCGGCACTGGATCCGGCGGTTGTCGCCGGGCGCATTTTTCAGCATCCGCAGGAGCACGACTGTGAGCGTTCGCCTGAACCTCGAAGCCCGCCAGAATCGCCGCGAGTTTGTCGCCGGAACCACTGCCGCGCTGGCCATCGGCGGTTCGGCTCTGACCCCGGGGCTGTCGTTTGCGTCATCCCCAGCCGGTTACCACATCGCGGGCCGCGACACGATCCGCCTCGGACTGATCGGTTGCGGCGGTCGCGGACGGGCAGCGGCCATCGAGTCGATGGGTTCCAGCGCCGCCAATGTTGAACTGGCCTGCGTGGGGGACACGTTTGAGTCGCGCGTCGCCGAGACGCTCCGCCATTGCGAGACCAACCGGCCGGGCAAGGTCAAGGTCGCGGAGGACCAGCGCTTCAGCGGCCTTGACGCCTGGCGGCGAGTGCTCGATTCCGACGTCGACCTCGTGATGCTGGCAACGCCGCCCGGTTTTCGCCCCCAGCACTTTGAAGCCGCGATCGATGCGGGCAAACACGTCTTCATGGAAAAGCCTGTGGCGGTCGATGGACCAGGTGTCCGCCGGGTGCTCAAGGCTTCCGCCCTCGCGCAGGAAAAAAAGCTCGCCGTCGCGGTCGGCCTGCAACGCCACCACGAACGGGCTTACCGCGACACCATCGCCCGCCTGCAGGAAGGCGAAATCGGCGAACTGCTTATCGCCCGCGTCTACTGGAACCAGGGGAGCCTGTGGGTCAACCAGCGGGCGAATGACGAGTCCGAACTCAGCTTCCAGCTTCGCAACTGGCTCTATTTCAACTGGCTTTCGGGCGACCACATCGTTGAACAGCACATCCACAACCTCGATGTGATCAACTGGCTGATGAACGACTATCCGGTTTCGGCCCGCGGGATGGGCGGACGGCAGGTTCGGCTCGGTCCCCACCATGGCCAGATTTTCGACCACCACATGGTCGAGTACGACTATGCCAGCGGCCTGAAAATGATCAGCCAGTGCCGGCAGATCCCCGACTGCTGGGATTCGGTCTCCGAGTGGGTTCACGGCACGAAAGGTTCCTGTGAGATTTCCGCAGCACGGTTCTACGACCTGAAGGGCAAGCTCGTCGCTGACAACAGCGTTCAGGAAAGCGGCCACGAACAGGAGCAATTGGACCTGATCGAAAGCCTCGCTGCAGGCTTGATTCCCAATGAAGGCGAGTACGGTGCGAAGAGCACGCTGACCGCAATCATGGGCCGGCTGGCGACTTACACCGGCAAACCGATCGCGTGGGAAAAGGCCCTCAACTCGGAGATCTCCCTCGCCAACACCGACGCCCTGCTGGAACTGGCCAACGAAGCCCCGGTTCTCCCTGGCGACGATGGCGAATACCCGGTCCCCGTCCCCGGCGAGTCAATCGAGACCCACATCGACTGGGACCCGGACGCGAGGTAAACGCTTGCCGACAAGTGCGATGGGCTGAACGGCTCGCCGTGGGATCCGGGATTCGCGAACGGGCTACACAGGCCGGCGACCCCCTTAATCCAGCCCAATACGAGCCTGGCTGAGGCTTCCCTTCAGCTACAACCGTCAAGGTTTCGCGCCGGTCGCAACGGTCCGCCAGATCTTGCCGGCTGTTCCCGAAACGCCAGTTCTCCGGCTTTTTCCGGGATTGGCTGCCGTTCTCGATTTCGGGGTTTTGCCGGTTCGATGCAGTACAGGCAAGGCACCGGTTAAGCCGGTTCCGCACCCTCGCGCAGGCCGCGCTGGCGGAAGTCCCGATTCGAGAGGCGAAAATGGCACGCGCATTCGGCTGGAAAGTGGCTTTGGCGACCCTTGTGCTGGGGCAATTGTTGGCGACAACAGCAGCTGTTTTCGGCCAGGAATTCGTCGTCCGCGACAGGCTCAACGAGGCCCGCGAGCGGGTGAGCCGCGAACGAATGGCAGCGCAAGCCACGCCGGTCATGGATTCGGTTGCGGACGAATCTGCCCTGCCGGTAACCCCCCAGCCTGGCCTGTCAAAAAGTGAGCCTGAGGCGCCAGGCGAGAACGCCGAATCAGCCATCAACTCACACCCAAGGGAATCGGCTAGCGCCTCAGGCTCACAAGAATTCGTCGTTTTGACAGGCCACCCCCAGCCTTTCCAGGCCGAACCCACCAGCCTTCAACTCAACCCGGCCGGCGACTCTTACACGGCGACCGAACCGGTCGGAAGTCCGGTGGTCGAAGTGCCGGCCAGCGGGCTTCCAGGGGAATCCCTGTCTGTCTGGCAGGAGCCGACGAACAACGAAGTCTGGGGCGTCCCGGCAGACGATGCGGGCTGGATGCAAGGCGCTGACTTTGCTGCCGGGAGCCGTTCGGCATGGGGCGAGCTGGAGCCAGGCCCCTATGACTACAGCTGGCGGCGCGAGATTCCAGGTGTCGTGTTGACCAACACGCACTGGCACGACGGTCCGCGGGGCGAAGGTTATGCCGCGCCGTTTGGCTACTCCAGCGCCTATTGCCGGTCAGGTACTGGCCCGCAGCAGGACGCGCGGGGCAATCCATCGTTCTGTGACGAATGGAAGTCGGCCTGCGGCTGCAGTTGCTGCGAAGAACCATTCGGCCTCGATATCTTCAAGAGCCGGCCCTATGGCCCGTGGCCGCAAAAGAAACATGGCTGCGGCTGCCAGACGGAATGCAATGGCTGTGCCGAAGGGGCCGGCGCTTGCGGCGGGACGGCTGGCGATGGCCCGGCCCATGCCGGCCGGCAGGGACTCTTCGACGAGCCGCTGTTTTCGATCCGGTAACGACCTGGTTTCCCCGAAGAGAGGGGGGGCAGGAACCCGATCGCTCCGATGACTGCGCGACTGGCCGTCCGACCCGGGTGGTTCCGGGCCAGGCGCTCAACCACTATCGCGGCTGTACATCAGTTCTTCGATGGCGAGCATCAGCTCTTCCGGCGAAAGATTGAAGTTGGCCAATGTGTGCCGCCTTGAAACGAGCCAGGCAAAGGGCGGTTTGCTGATCGGGCAAGCCGCCAGCAGCTGGCTGCTGCGGTCGGGATCGGGCACGATATAGACGTCGGTTGCCGTCCACGACTCCAGCTCTTTCTGCGCCTGATCCGCATCGAGGCCCAGACAGAGTGCCACCAGATGAACGTTCCGGCCTTCCAGCGGCTCAACCCCTTCGAGCGTGATGTTTTCCCGGCAGAAACTGTCAAAATCCGCGCCGCGACTGACGACGATCACGAAGAAGGCGTGTTCGGCGAATTGGGGATCGTCAAGCCGGAGCGTGCGTCCCTTGACGTCGGTGACTTCAAACGAAACTGGCTGGTGCAGCGCATCGAGCCGTTGCAGTCCGCGATCGCAGTCCGCGATGTTCTGCCGGTTGGCTTCGGTATCGGGTCGGGCCACAATCGCCTCGCGAATCCGCTGGTAACCCAGGCGGGCGTCTTGCTCGTACTCCAGTTCATTGAAGTCGAGCACGGACAGAACAATTCGCGCGACGCCGGCATCAGTCAGCTCCGGAGCCAGAAAGTCGCCGATTCGTTCGATGAACCGGCTGGGTGCCTGATAGTCGCGGCGGCGAACCGATTCGTAAAGCGGAAACAGCCCCTGGCGGCGCAGCACCGCGTCATCGGCCAGCCTGCCACTCCACTGGCGCAAAGGTTCGTCAGGGTGGTCCGCATAAACGGAACTGACTGCGGCCAGGACCTCACTGATGGCATCGCCAGGCAGGTCGGAACCTGTCATGCCGAGGAGCGGATTCTCCAGCAGCTCCGCCGCCTCGCGTCCGGGAAACTCGTCGCGGAACCGGCGGGCAAGGCTTGTCATTTCCGGAACAATCTGCGCGGGATCGCCGCCATCCGTCAACTCGTGCGCCAGGAGTTCGAACTCCATGCCACGGGCCAGCTGCTGCTGGTTCTGGTCAAAGTCCTGGTCGACCTCGGCCAGGACCAAACGCATTTCATCCCGGCTCGCGGAAAAGTCGAGCTGGTTGGCGCGACGAATGGTGTAAGCAGTGCCTAGCGCGCCGAGCAGGCGTTCAAGGTCTGGTCGGGCGGTATCTGGTGTTGCCTTGGCGTGCACCAGCCGGGCGAGCTGAAGCCTGCGCTCGACACTTTCCAGCACCGATGGCCTCGCGTCGAACCCGTCAAACCGGATTTCGCCGAAGGCCACCAGCAACTGCTCGCGCGACATCTGCTCGAGTGTCAATGGTGCCCCCGGCTGCTGGGTGACCTGCAGCCTGCTCCGTGTCGACCAGTCGACTGCCATCGCGACGGCAACCAGCCCCGCGACGATCGCCAGAAACACGCCCAGCGGATTCAGCTTGCGCTTTTTCTTTGGCACTCGTCCATGCTCCGGATCCTGGTTTCAACACCGCTCGGCACGCCAGTGATTAGTGGTCCATCCAAGCAACAGTCTATTGTGTTCCCAAAAACGGGGAACACGACTTTTGCGGCCGCGAACCGTTCGGGCGCGGATTTGCCTCCAACGGGCAGATCCCGGAGTTCGGCAGTCCAGGACCAGAATCCCAAAGTTCATCACCGGAAATGGAATCCCAGGTCGCGCACAAGTCCCTCCGGCAAGACCGGGAGGCAGCTGCGGGGAATCAGGAAAGTTGACAGGTTGAAGAGGTCGGTCCAAACCCGGTTCTGCCGCGCGGTCTGGTGCAGGTAGTCATGCCCCGACGAACCCCCGGTCCCGATCCGGGCACCCAGCATCCGGTGGACCATCATGGCGTGTCGCGTCCGCCAGCGGGTCATCGCCTCGTCGATCTCCAGCAGGTTGGTCAAATAGCGAAACGGCGCATAGAGCATCGGCTCGTCGCGATAGAGATGAATGAACAGCGCGGCGAGAAAAGCCCGCTGGGATAGCCGGAACAGGCCCTCAGTCCGCAGCTGTTCAAACCGCTCGCGGTCAAGGATCGCGGCAAAACGCTGGCGTGTCTCGTCCTGGGTTTTGAGCTGCTGGCCGCGACGTTCATCCGAAAGGGCCGGGTTGGTCTCGACAATGGTCTGATCCGAAGCCAGCATCCGCGCAACCGCCTGTTCATATTGTCGCCAGAAGTCGAAATCGGTCCGCCGGTCGAACGGCATCCGCTCCAGCCAGCGTTCGGTCAGGTCGAGCAGCGAGGGCCGTTCGGCGGCCACGCGCAGCGTTTCCCGCTGCTCTCCGGAAAGGCGGGTCAGGAAGAAATCGCGGTCCTGGGCCGTGCGATCGCCCAACCGCAGTCCCAGCGCGATCTCAATCAGCTTGAACTGGATGCTCTGGAATCCGGACGCCGGCACGAGCAAGTCGCGAAAATCCAGAAAATCGAGGGGTGTCATCGTCTCGATCACGTCGATCTGCAGCAGCAAAAGGTCCTGAATCCGCCGGACACGGGCCAGGCGATGGATCATCTGGCCAAGGCTGCGGTCTTCGAGGCTATTGCCCGACAACAGCCGCGCGACGGAATCCAGCTCGTGGAGAATCTGCTTGAACCAGAGTTCGTACGCCTGGTGCGTGATGATGAAAAGCAGTTCATCGTGGGCCGGCATCGCGCCGTCCCGCCCGCTTTCCGGCTGTTGCGCGTCCAGCACCCGATCCAGCTGGAGGTACCGGCCATATTCAATGTTGCCGACGGGCCTGGTACTCGGCATGGCTGGGGGGAATTGACTTGTGGACAGGGGCACAGAAACGCTGGTCTATCATTCTCGCGGCCACACGCGCGATGTTTTGGCGAGCGGCAGGGCGTCAGCCCTCCGTGTCCGGCCCAGAACACGGAGGGCT
>JANOFL010000182.1:0-2204 GCA_031405895.1 Planctomycetota bacterium | reverse complement strand
CGTCAGCCCTCCGTGTGAGATTTCGGACACGGAGGGCTGACGCCCTGCCGCTCGCCCGGCCCATCACCGTTGACCGCGCAGACCAAAACGCGCGATTCTGTCCCGCGCACAGGAACGGGAATACCAACCATGCAAACCGGTTCATGCCCACATCGATCTGAACGCCACTGCCTTTTGATTGCATCGGTCGTCCTGTTTTCAGTGATCGCCGTGACCGGCCATTCGTCAGCCGCGCAGCCGGACCCTCGCGCGCCAGTTCACGACGAGCTGGAAGAACTTGCCTGGCTGGTTGGCCGGTGGACGTCCGCCGAAGACGCTCCGGCCTGTGTAATGGAAGGAGCCTGGTCGCCCGGCGGCGGTTTCCTCTTTTTGGACGTTCAGTTTGGTGAAGCGGCAGCCGATCAGGCAGCCAGCTCGAACCGGATCGCGTGGGATCCGTTAAAGAAAGAATTCCGGTCCTGGTTGTTCCTGCCGGATGGCAGCTTTTCCGAAGGCCGCTGGACCGCGGAAAAGGGGGGCTGGATGATCGTCTCAACCGGAGTCAGCGCTGCCGGTCTGAAGTTATCCGACGAAATCCACTTGCGGCCCGAGTCTCCTGGCCGGCTGTCGCTGGACATCACGCGGCGCAAGCTCGGCGACGAAGTCCTCCCTGATGTCAGGCTGGACCTTTTCAAGACATTGTCCCCATCAGGAGAAACCATGCCTGGACTGGAAGGCGTTACATGGGAACTCTACGAAATTCGCGGCGTGCCGATGGAGTTTGACCGCGGGCCGACAGTCCGCTTCGAAGCCGGCAACGTCCAGGCGTTCAGCGGCGTCAACCGGATGGGGGGAACTTTTGAGCTGGCCGAAGGCCGGCTGAAGATCGGTCCGCTCCGCACCACCCGGATGGCCGGGCCGCCCGAACTGATGGAGCTGGAGCAGACGTTTGCCGACACTCTCACCGCGGCGAATGGCTGCCAGATCGAGAACCGCGAGCTGAATCTGATGGAAGGGGCCGAAGTCATCGCGCGGTTCCGCGAGGGACGGTAGTCGCTCGTTCAGTTAGCGGAACCACGCAAGCGGCCGGTGACTGTGCGAAGAACCGGTGGCTTGCGCCAATCCGCTAACGGTTTGCTCCATGATCGTCCCGCAATACTGGGCGGAATGCCGGCTACAACAGCGCGAAGGGCGGAAGACCCGGACGGTCCGGCGCTGGGGCTGGTCGGATGACAGTCAGGCCGCGGCCCAGACGATGGCTGATGAGCGGGCGGCCGAAGCGATGGCCCGGCTGGCGGCTGGCGAGAAGATCAGCCGCCGCGAACTGAAACGGGCCTACAACGGCGCGGACGGCGTACCGATCCGCGAAGAAATCATCGCCCGGCATGGTGAAGCGGTCATCACACGCAATTCTTACGGTGCGTTATGCCTCAATTCGCCCGACGTTCTGTTCATTGACATTGATCGACAGAGCGGGCCGGGCTGTGCCTGGAAAATTCCGTTTTTTCTTGCCTGGCTGGTGGCGATGGTACTATTCGTACCACCGGCCGTGCGGGCCGGCGGCTGGTGGATCATGCTGGTGATCGTCGGGTCGGGGATCGCGGCGTGGCTGCTTTTTGTCGTCCATCGTCTCGTCGTCTGGCTGCGAGGCGGCTGGGAAGCGATCACCCGGCGGCGAATTAACCGGTTTCTCGCTTCGCATCCCGACTGGCAGCTGCGACTTTACCGGACGCCGGCCGGTTTCCGGCTGCTGGCCATGCACCAGGTCTTTGATCCGCGCAGCAGCATCGTCGCGGAGTGTTTTTCGGCGGTTGGTGCTGACCCGATCTACGTCCGGATGTGCTTCAACCAGAATTGCTTTCGGGCCCGGGTCAGTCCCAAGCCGTGGCGTGCCGGAATCAGCCAGCACCTTCGCCCTCGCCCCGGCGTTTGGCCGGTCGCACCGGAACGGCTGGCTGTTCGCCAGGCCTGGATCGCTGCCTACGAGCCGGTCGCGGTCCGCTTCGCATCTTGCCAGTTCGTCGAAGCGCTGGGCAGCCGAACCGATCATCCCGAAGTTCGCGAAGTCCAGCGGCTCCACGACGAGCTCTGCCGCGCCGATTCGCGCCTGCCATTGGCCTGAATGCCGGCTGTTTCGGTTATACCGCGCGCGGCCTGATTTGATCTTGGCGAGTCCCGGAGCGCCGGGATCAGCCCTCCGTGTCCGGCCCAAAAAACGGAGGGCT